>NZ_RAVW01000192.1 GCF_003611585.1 Corallococcus exercitus
GTGATGGTGCGGGTGGGGCTCGTGGCGTACGTGGAGGAGCAACTCGAGCGCGCGATTTCGCTGGGGATGCTGCCGAGGGGGCAGTTCGGCTCGGAAGAGAAGCTGGCGCGTGAGTTCGGGTGCTGTCGGGGCACCGTGCGCGAGGCGCTGCGGCGGCTGGCGGCGCGAGGACTGGTGGTGCAACGCTCCGGACGCAAGACGCGCGCGGTGGCACTGGATGAGTCGCTGACACTGGAGAACCTGGGCCTGGCGCTGCATGACGAGCGTTCAGAGGAGTGCCGGCTGCTGTTGGAGGGCTTCTTCAGCCTCAAGCGGCAGGTGCTGGTGGAACTCCTGATTGACTGCTGCGCGAGTGCCTCCGAGGCGCAAGTGAGCCAGTTGGAGTCCACCTGCTACGCGCTCTGGGATGCGGCGCACTGGGAGCCAGGGGTACGCTGCACGCAGTTGGAATTCGAGTTGCTCCGACTGGCGGCCCACGCAGCGGCCCGTCCCGGGCACCTGCTCCTCATCCAGTCACTGCAACGGGCCATGAGGGGCAATGCAGCCCGGCTGCAGCTCCTCATGGGCGGCGAGTCGCTGCGCCAGTGGGCCATATGCGCGATGCACGCTCTGGGCGACCGCGACGTACAGGCGCTGACGCACCAACTGCCGGCGCTGCTGAAGGCGTGCGATGATCAGGTGCTGGACCGCTTCGCGCCTGTCCTCCAGGAGCATGCTTCACACGAAGCCCCTCTCACCGAGGAACGCCTCCTCGACCTTCCCACACCAGCTACCGGCCAGGGCTCCGAGCTGGAGGCACGCAGCTGCATGGAGGAGCACGGCCTCCGAGCACTCACGCCAGCTGGCGAGAAACACCAAGCGTTTGAGGTTGCTCCCCTTCCCCATGCGGAGGCCGTCCCCATGGAGTCGGGTAGCAATGCACTGTTGTCTCCAACCGCCTTGAGCGCTTCCCCTGACGAGGCCAAGGGTGGGTGCGCCGCAGGGACCGTGCCGGGCGTGATCTTGGACGACCCATCCGACTGTCGGCCGTGTCGGTGCGGCTTGTCAGCGAAGGAAGACCTGAAACCCGAGCATCTACCCGCCGGAGCCCGCGGGCCCACCTGCGGAGTGGTGCACGAAGAGGACGAGCCGCCGCATGGCACTCCGGGCACTCTCACCACCTCGCCAGTGGATTGATGCCCGCGTCCATGGGATGGGACAGCGCTTGATGTGCACGTCTCATCCAGGTCTGACAGCGCGAACATCGCGCCACCCGACCTGCGCACAGCCCCACCATGTCCGCCCCCAAGCAGGGCGGACACAGTCCAGCTCCCCTCCCCCTCGCCGGACCACGAGCTGGACGCGTTCCGGCTCCCTGTCCCGACACTCGTTACCGCGGCGCGGCCCGGCGCGTCGGAGTCCGCGCCTTCGCGGTCCTGTGCACCTGCGTCTTCATTCCCGGCATGCGACGAGGTTTGTGCGCCCGAGCCTTCATGCCCGGCACGCGACGAGGCTTGTGCGTCCGCGTCTTCACCGGCCCCCGGCGCGCGTAGCCCGCGGGCCGCGTTGCCTTCTTCGCCGTCACGGCCTTCGCCGTCACTGCCTTCTTGCGCGGCGCCGTGGCGCGGGTCGCTGGCCGCATCACCTTCTTCGTCGCGGGACGCTTGCGCATCGTGGGCCTCGCCTTGCGCGCCGGCGCCTTCTCCATCCGGCCCAGTTGCGACTCGAAGCGCGTCAGCGCCGTGCGGAACAGCGCCGCCTTGCGCCGCGTATTCATGCTCCCGCCCACCACGCGGCTCCCCATGGGGACGCGCATGGCCTCACGGCGCAGCCGGTGCGCCAGCTTTTCGTACTGGACCACCATGCCGCGCGCGCGCCGCACCATCCCCATCAGCTCGCGCCGTGACAGCTCCATCAGGTTGCGCGGCGCACTGGCCAGCACCAGCCGCATCTCCCGCGCGTTCATCAACGCCGACCCCGTCTCCCGCATCTTGCGCATGTCCGCCCCCTCCCTCGGGTTCGCCAAACAGTCGCAAGGTTTGGGTCCCTGCCAGTGACGGCAAGGCGGACACGGCCCAAGCCTGCTCCACCGCCCGTCCCCGCGGAACAGGGCCGCTGTCCTGTACTCAGCCGGACGCGCTCGTGGGCCGCGCATCCAGCAGCACCGCCAGCTTCTCCAACGCCAGCCGCGCGCGCGTCTTCACCGTGCCCAGCGGCTGACCCGTCTTCCGCGCGATCTCGCTCTGGGAGAGCCCGTCGAAGTACGCGAGCAGCACCACCTCGCGCTGCTCCGGCGGCAGCTGCGCCATCGCCGCGCGCACGCGCGCCTGGTCCTGCGCCGCGGACGCGGAGTCGTCTGGCGAAGGCGGCGCCGCGCTCACCGGCGGTGGCTGCTGGGCCACCGCCTCCACCATCCGCGACACCGTGCCCAATGAACGCAGCCGGTCGATGGATCGCGTGCGCGCGATGGTCGTGACCCATGTCTCCAGCCCGCCGCGCGCCGGGTCGAACTCGCGCGCGCGCCGCCACACCTCCAGGAAGGCCTCCTGCAGCACCTCCTCCGCGTCCGCGCGCGTGGGCAACAGCCGCACCGCGATGGCGAACGCCCGCGCCGCACACCGCGCGTAGACGTCCCGCATGGCCGCCGCGTTGCCGAGCGCCACCTGCTTCAGCAGGTCGCGGTCGGCCGACAGGTCACTCGCTTGCTGAGCAGCGGAGTCGGTAGGCGCCATGTTCGTCCCGGATACCGCAACCGGAGGGGCGGATCCCAGCTTCAACTATCGGAAGCCGTCCACCCAGCACCTCGGGGTGGGCGACCGCTCCCTCCGTTCCTAACGTTGACAGGCCAACGCGACCGGGCGGTCGTCATCTTCAATCCACCACACCCGCACATTGCCGCCTGGAGCCACTGACTCAGAGTCCTATAAGGGGCCGCCAGCCGATATGACCGAACGACTCGGAAGCGTGTTCATCGAGAACGTCCAGCCGGAGCTGGACTCGGGGCGCTACGCCATCAAGCGCGTCGCCGGAGAGAGCCTCACCGTCCGGGCGGACATCTTCAAGGAGGGCCACGACGTCCTCGTGGCCGTCGCCCGCTGGCGCCAGGTCACCCCCGCCGCCCAGAAGACAGACTGGGCCGAGGTCCCCCTCACCTTCAAGAACAACGACGCCTGGGAAGGCTCCATCCCCCTCGCGAACAACGGCCGCTACGAATTCACG
This sequence comes from Corallococcus exercitus, assembly GCF_003611585.1. GTDB lineage: Bacteria > Myxococcota > Myxococcia > Myxococcales > Myxococcaceae > Corallococcus > Corallococcus exercitus. The sequence goes on from NZ_RAVW01000192.1 coordinate 3,199, forward strand.
ATTGAAGCCTGGCCGGATCTCTTCCGCACCTGGGCGCACGAGCTGAAGCGCAAGGTGGACGCCGGCCGCGACGTGAAGAGCGAGCTGCTGGAGGGCGCCGCGCTGCTGGAGGGCGCCGCCGCGCGCGCCAAGGGCAGGTCCGCGGAGGACCACCGGGTGCTCGCCGAGGCCGGGGCCCGCCTGCGCACGCCGCCCACGCCGGACCACCTCCTCGTCGCGCTGTCCCCCGACCTGGCGGACGCCGCGTCACGCCATCCGGACCGCACGCTCGCCTGCAAGTACGACAAGGTGCTGGAGGTGTTCGCGGACCGGGAGAAGGCGCGCAACGCCGCCTGGTACGAATTCTTCCCGCGTTCGGCGAAGCGTGACGGCAAGACGCACGGCACCTTCAAGGACGCGCAGGGCTGGCTGCCCTACGTCCAGAAGCTCGGCTTCGACACCGTCTACCTCCCGCCCATCCACCCCATTGGCCGCACCGCGCGCAAGGGCAAGAACAACAGCCTCCGCGCCCAACCCGGTGACGTGGGCAGCCCGTGGGCCATTGGCGCCGCGGAGGGCGGCCACAAGGCCGTGCACCCGGAGCTGGGCACGCTGCAGGACTTCCGCGCGTTCGTGGACGCGGCGAAGGCACACGGCATCGAAGTGGCGCTGGACCTGGCCTTCCAGTGCTCGCCGGACCACCCGTACGTGAAGGAGCATCCGGAGTGGTTCCAGCACCGCCCGGACGGCACCATCAAGACGGCGGAGAACCCACCCAAGCGCTACGAGGACATCGTCAACTTCGACTGGATGGGCCCCGCGCGCGACGCCCTCTGGAAGGAGTTGAAGTCCGTCGTCCTGCACTGGGTGGACAACGGCGTGCGGACGTTCCGCGTGGACAACCCGCACACCAAGCCCATGCAGTTCTGGCACTGGCTCATCCGTGAAGTGCAGGACCTGCACCCGGACGTGCTCTTCCTGTCGGAGGCCTTCACCCGTCCCAAGGTGATGAAGGCCCTGGCCAAGGTAGGCTTCACCCAGTCGTACACGTACTTCACCTGGCGCCTCTTCAAGGACGAGCTGCGCACGTACCTGGAGGAGATCACCAGCCCGCCCGTGTCGGACTACTTCCGCGGCAACCTCTGGCCCAACACGCCGGACATCCTCCCGGAGAACCTCCAGAACGCGGGCCCCGGCGCCTTCCGCCTGCGCGTGGCGCTGGCCTCCACGCTGTCGTCGGTGTGGGGCATGTACTCCGGCTACGAGCTCTGCGAGGGCCGTCCGGTGCCGGGCAAGGAGGAGTACCTGGACTCGGAGAAGTACCAGCTCGTCGCGTGGGACTGGGACCGGCCGGGCAACATCTCCGACTGGATCGCCAGGCTCAACGCCGTCCGCAAGGCGCACCCCGCGCTCCAGCAGTACCAGGGCCTGCGCTTCTTCGAGTCCGACAACGACCGCGTCGTCTTCTACGGCAAGCGCTCGCCGGATGGCCTCAGCACGGTGCTGGTGGCGGTGAGCCTGGATCCGTACGCGCCGCAGGAGGCGCTGCTCCACGTGCCCATGCAGTGGCTGGGCGTCAACGCGGAGGAGACCTACCAGGTGCATGAGCTGATGGCCGACCAGCGCTCGCTGTGGCAGGGCCCGGACGTGCAGGTGCGCCTGACGCCTGAACAGCCCGCGGCAATCTGGGCCGTGTACCGCTACCGCCGCACCGAACACGCGTTCGACTACTTCGAGTGACCCCTTCCGAGAGGCGTATGGACCTGGATCCGCTTTGGTACAAAAAAGCGCTCATCTACGAGCTGCACATCCGCGCATTCCACGACTCCAATGGGGACGGCCACGGGGACATCCCGGGCCTGATTGAGAAGCTGCCGTACCTCCAGGACCTGGGCGTGGACTGCCTGTGGCTCCTGCCGCACTACCCGTCGCCGCTGCGCGACGACGGCTACGACATCGCGGACTACTACGGCATCCACCCGGACTACGGCACGCTGGCGGACTTCCAGCGGCTGGTGGAAGAGGCGCACAAGCGCGGCCTGCGCATCATCATCGAGCTGGTCGTCAATCACACCAGCGACCAGCACCCCTGGTTCCAGGAGGCGCGGAGGGATCCCAAGAGCCCCAAGCGCAACTGGTACGTCTGGAGCGACACGGACGAGTCCTACAAGGGCGCGCGCATCATCTTCACGGACACGGAGCGCTCCAACTGGACGTGGGATCCGGTGGCCAAGCAGTACTTCTGGCACCGCTTCTTCAGCCACCAGCCGGACCTGAACTACGACAACCCCGAAGTGCAGGAAGCCATGCTGGACGTCATGCGCTTCTGGCTCAACATGGGCGTGGACGGGTTCCGCTGCGACGCCGTGCCCTACCTCTTCGAGCGCGAGGGCACCAACTGCGAGAACCTCCCGGAGACGCACGCGTTCTTGAAGCGCCTGCGTAAAACCATCGACTCCGAGTACCAGGGCAAGGTGCTGCTCGCGGAGGCGAACCAGTGGCCCGCCGACGTGCGCGTGTACTTCGGCGAGGGCGACGAGTTCCACATGGGCTTCCACTTCCCGGTGATGCCCCGCCTCTTCATGGCGGTGCGCCGCGAGGACCGCACGCCCATCGTGGAAATCATGCAGCAGACGCCGGACATCCCGGAGTCCTGCCAGTGGGCCATCTTCCTGCGCAACCACGATGAGCTGACGCTGGAGATGGTGACGGACGAGGACCGGGACTACATGTACCGGGAGTACGCCACCGACCCGCGCATGCGCATCAACCTGGGCATCCGCCGCCGGCTGGCGCCGCTGATGGACAACGGACGGCGGCGCATCGAACTGATGCACAGCCTGCTGTTCACCCTGCCCGGCACGCCGGTCCTCTACTACGGGGACGAGATCGGCATGGGCGACAACATCTACCTGGGCGACCGCAACGGCGTGCGCACGCCCATGCAGTGGACCGGCGACCGCAACGCGGGCTTCAGCCGCGCGGACTACGCGCGCCTCTTCGCGCCCGTCATCGCGGACCCCGTCTACGGCTACCAGTCCATCAACGTGGAGGCCCAGGACCGGCAGAAGTCCAGCCTGCTCCAGTGGGTGAAGCGGATGATCCGCATCCGCCAGCGCTACCCCGTGTTCGCCATGGGCACCCTGCGCTTCCTGGCCACGGAGAACCGCAAGGTGCTGGCCTTCGTGCGCGAGTGGGAGGGGCAGACGGTGCTCGTCGTGTGCAACCTGTCGCGCTTCGCGCAGCCGGGCGTGCTGGACCTGCGCGAGTTCACCGGAAGCATCCCCGTGGAGTTGATTGGAGAGACCGCGTTCCCCCGCATCAGCGACCTGCCCTATCAGCTGTCGATGGGGCCCTACATGTTCCTGTGGTTCCGGTTGGACAAGCCGCTGCAGGCGAAGGAGTAACCCCGCGTGACGCCCCTGGACCTGACCAAGCTGCCAGACTTCCTCAGAGCCCAACGTTGGTTCGCCGGCAAGGCGTGGCCCATCAAGAGCGTCAGCGTGGCGGACCACGTGACCATGGAGCTGGGCGCGTGTTCCTTCACCCTGGCCATCATCGAAGTCGTCTACGAGCTGGGCCAGCCAGAGCGCTACCAGCTCCAGGCCCGGCAGACCCCGGAGGGGCTGACCAGCGCGCTGGAGGATGACGACTGCGTGCGCGCCGTCTTCAACCTGGCCCGCGAGGGCCGGGTGGTGTCGTCCGGCTCCGGCCGCGTCGTGGGGGAATGGATCGCCTCCACCGACAGCGGCGTGGCGCTGCCGGATCCGCTCAGCGTGCGCCGGCTCAACGTGGAGCAGAGCAACACGTCGCTGGTGCTGGGCGAGCGGGTCATCATCAAGGTCATCCGCAAGCTCGAGGCCGGCGTGAACCCCGAGTACGAGGTGGGCCGCTTCCTCGCGACGAAGACGAACTTCCGCGCGACGCCCCAGCTGGTGGGCGCGCTGAACCTGGAGGGCCCCGCGGGCGCGACGCTCGCGGTGGCGCACCGCTTCGTGCCGGACGCCGTGGACGGCTGGAAGTACACGCTGGAGCGGCTGCGCCAGGAGAAGGCGCTCTCCGAGCGCTTCCTCGGGGAGATGCGGGAGCTGGGCGCGCGCCTGGGGGATCTGCACAAGGCGTTCGCCTCCGCGGGGCCGGACGACCTGGCGTTCTCCCCGGAGCCGCTGCTCCAGGAGGACCTGCAGCGCTGGAGCGCGTCCATCGTGGGCGAGCTGGGCGTGACGCTGGCGGACGCCGGGCGGCTGCACGCGGACCTGGAGGGCCGGCGCGAGGGACTCATCGCGTACGCGAAGAAGCTGGCGCACGTGGCGCCCTCCGGCCAGAAGATCCGCATCCACGGCGACCTGCACCTGGGCCAGGTGCTGCGCTCGGAGAACCAGTGGCTCTTCTTCGACTTCGAGGGCGAGCCGTCCCGCTCCTTCACCGCGCGCCGTGAGAAGTACAGCGCGCTGCGCGACGTGGCGGGGATGATCCGCTCGTTCGACTACGCGGAGGCCACGGTGGCGCTGGAAGGCGGCCAGCCGCGCGGGCGCGTGGGCCCCACCCGCGACGCGTTCCTGGAGGGCTACCGCCAGGCGACGCGCGGGGCGGCCTTCCTGCCCGACAGTGACGAAGCCTTCAACGTGATGCTGCGTGCCTTCGAGCTGGAGAAGCTGTTGTACGAAGTGCGCTACGAACTCGCCAATCGGCCGGACTGGGTGCGCATCCCTGTCGAGGCCTTGTTGCGGATGGAGGATGCCCAGTGAGGAAGCCGGCGGACAGAGCACAGGTGGACGCGGAGCTGCAACGCGTGGTGGAGCTGCGCCATCCGGAACCCCACTCCATGCTGGGCGTCCATCCGGACGGCGACGCGGTGGTGGTGCGCGCCTACCGCCCGGAGGCCGTGGCCATCCACGTCCTGCCGGAGTTCGGGGGCAAGGTGCCCATGGTGCACCGCACCGGCGGCGTCTTCGAGGCGCGCATCAACGGCCGCACGGAGCCCTTCAGCTACCTCCTGGAGGTGGAGTACCCGGGCAAGAAGGTCTTCACGCTGCGCGACCCGTACAGCTTCCTGCCCACCATTGGTGAGATGGACCTGTACTTCGCCGGCGAGGGCCGCCACGAGCGGCTCTGGGAGCGCATGGGCGCGCACCTCATCCACCACAACGGCGTGAAGGGCACGTCGTTCGCCGTGTGGGCGCCCACCGCCCGGGGCGTGTCCGTGGTGGGCGACTTCAACGGCTGGGACGGGCGCCTGCACGCCATGCGGCGCATGGGCTCCTCCGGCATCTGGGAGCTGTTCGTCCCGGAGGTCGGCGAGGGCACCCGCTACAAGTTCGAGATCCGCCCCGGCCACGGCGGGGGCGCGCTGCTCAAGGCGGACCCCTTCGCCTTCCGCACGGAGACCCCGCCCGCCACCGCGTCCGTGGTGCATGACCTGCAGCGCTACGCGTGGGGCGACAGCGCGTGGCTGGAGGCGCGGGAGAAGCACGTGGACGCGGCCCACCACCCGTGGAGCGTCTACGAGGTGCACCTGGGCAGCTGGCGCCGCGTGGTGGAGGACGGCGACCGGCCCATGACGTACCGCGAGCTGGCGCCGGAGCTGTCGCGCTACGTGAAGGAGCTGGGCTTCACGCACGTGGAGCTGCTGCCCGTGTCGGAGCACCCCTACGGCGGCTCCTGGGGCTACCAGGTGGGCGGCTACTACGCGCCCACGTCGCGCTTCGGGCACCCGGACGACTTCCGCTACCTGGTGGACTACCTGCACCAGGAGGGCATCGGCATCATCGTGGACTGGGTGCCGGGCCACTTCCCGCGCGACAGCCACGCGCTGGGCAACTTCGACGGCACGTCCCTCTACGAGCACGCGGACCCGCGCAAGGGCGCGCAGCCGGACTGGGGCACGCTCGTCTTCAACTTCGGCCGCAACGAGGTGCGCAACTTCCTCATCGCCAACGCGCTGTTCTGGCTGGAGGAGTACCACATCGACGGGCTGCGCGTGGACGCAGTGGCCTCCATGCTCTACCTGGACTACAGCCGCAAGCAGGGCGAGTGGATCCCCAACCGCTGGGGCGGCCGCGAGAATGAGGAGGCCATCCAGTTCCTGCGCGAGCTCAACGACACCATCCGCCGCAAGCACCCGGGCGTGGTGGTCATCGCGGAGGAGTCCACCGCGTGGCCCAAGGTGAGCCAGCCCGTCAGCGAGGGCGGCCTGGGCTTCCACTTCAAGTGGAACATGGGCTGGATGCACGACACGCTGTCGTACTTCTCCAAGGACGCCGTCTACCGGCAGTACCACCACAACCAGCTCACCTTCGGCCTGCTGTATGCGTTCAGCGAGCACTTCATGCTGCCGCTGAGCCACGACGAGGTGGTGCACGGCAAGGGCAGCCTCTACGGGCGCATGCCGGGCGATGAGTGGCAGAAGCGCGCCAACCTGCGCGCGCTGTTCGCGTGGATGTGGGCCCACCCGGGCAAGAAGCTGCTCTTCATGGGCGGTGAGTTCGGCCAGCCGGCGGAGTGGAACCACGACAGGAGCCTGGACTGGCACCTGCTCCACGACCCGGGCCACAAGGGCATCCAGAAGCTGGTGGGCGACCTGAACCGCATCTACCGCGACCTGCCCGCGCTCTACGACTCCGACAGCGAGCCGGTGGGCTTCCAGTGGCTGCAGCCGGACGCCTCCGCGGCGAACGTGCTGGCCTTCGTGCGCCGCTCGCGCACGCCCGGCCGTCACGTCGTGTGCGTGGCCAACATGTCGCCGGTGCCGCGCGAGGACTATCGCGTGGGCTTCCCGCTCCACGGCCGTTATGTGGAACTGGTCAACACCGACGCCGGGGAGTACGGCGGCAGCGGCCTGGGCAACCGGGGCCAGGTGCACACGGAAGCGACGGGCTGGGACGGACAGCCGGCGTCCGCGGCGCTCACCCTGCCCCCGCTGTCGGTGGTGTGGTTCACGCCGGGGTAGAGCCCCCCGGCCTCACCGGAAGGACCCTGAGGCATGGCGGCGAAGCGGAAGCTGGGAGCGACGGGCCTGGAGGTGTTCCCGCTGTGTCTGGGCGGGAACGTCTTCGGCTGGACGGCGGACGAGGCGGCCTCGTTCGCCGTGCTCGACGCCTTCGTGGAGGGCGGCGGCAACTTCGTGGACACCGCGGACGTGTACTCGCGGTGGATCCCCGGCCACGTGGGCGGCGAGTCCGAGACCGTGCTGGGCAGGTGGATCGCCTCACGCAAGGCGAAGGACCGCCTGCTGGTGGCCACGAAGGTCGGCGCGGAGACGGCGCTGGGCAAGGGCCTCACGCGCGAGCACATCGAGAAGAGCGTGGACGCGTCCCTGCGCCGCCTGGGCGTGGAGCGCATCGACCTGTACTACTCGCACTACGACGACCCGAACACGCCCCTGGAGGAGACGCTCCGCGCCTTCGACGCGCTGGTGAAGGCGGGCAAGGTGAAGGCGCTGGGTTTGAGCAACCACTCGGCGGAGCGCGCGCAGGAGGCGCTGGACACGCAGAAGCGGCTGGGGCTCGCGCGCTACCAGGTGATTCAGCCGGAGTACAACCTGGTGGAGCGCTCGAAGTTCGAGGGAGCGCTTCAGCGGGTGTGTGAGAAGGAGGGCCTCGCCGTGGCGCCCTACTTCGGACTGGCCGCGGGCTTCCTCACCGGCAAGTACCAGGAGGGGCAGCCGGCGCCGACGTCACCGCGCGCGGGCAACGTGCTCAAGAAGTACGGCAACGCGAAGGGCTGGGGCGTCGTCGCCGCGCTGAAGAAGGTGGCGGAGCGCCGGGGTGCCACGCCGTCGCAGGTGGCGCTCGCGTGGCTGGAGACGCGACCCACGGTGGCGGCGCCCATCGCCAGCGCGACGTCCGTGCCGCAGGTGAAGGAGCTGCTCGGGGCCTTCTCCCTGAAGCTGGAAGCGGACGACCTGCGCGAGCTGGACAGCGCGTCGTCGAAGTAGCGCGGGCTCGATGCGAGACGGCCCTGGCGCGTGCTGACGCCAGGGCCGTCATTCCCCGCGGGAAGGCGTCAGTCGTTCCAGGCCGGGTCGGTCACCGGGAGGCTGCCGTTGATGCGGTTCTGCGCCTGGCAGTCCTGGGTGCACGCCGTGGCGCCGCCAGAGGCCTCCACCGCGTCCTCACCGAGCACGCCGCCCATGCGTCCACCGGACGCCACGCTCCACACCGTCTCCGTGTCCGTCTGGGAGATGCGCGTGGCCACCTGCGGGCTGTCCTTGCCGCGGAGGATGGCGGAGTTCCCGAAGTTCACCTTCCCCGTGTACGGATTCACGAAGTAGTAGATGGCCGGCGTCGCCAGCGTGTGGGTGATGACGGTGGCCGCGCCGGACTCGTCCTCCGGCTCCATCTGGAAGATGCCGCCCTGGGCGCAGTCCTTCGCCTGGATCTTCATCCGCAGGTTGCCGCCCCGGCGCCGCAGCTCCAGCGAGCCGGTGGTCAGGTCGATGTCCAGGTCACCCGCGTCCAGCGTGCGCGTGCCCAGGTTCGGCTCCTTGCGCGTGAAGAGCTCCGTGCGCACGCCGCCCGTCATGTCCAGCGCGTTGGCCGCGCCGGTCAGCGTGTAGTGGTAGACGGCGAACGTGGACGCATCCACGTCGAACTCCACGTAGCGGCCCTTCACCTTGAGGAGGCCGTGCGAGGCAATCTGCGAGGGCTTCAGCTTCGTGCCACGGTCGCCGGACAGCACCTGCCCGTTGGGCAGCGTCACGGTGAAGCCGCCGCCAGTGCAGGCCGAGGAGGTCGCGGCGAGCGCGCTGCTGGAGAAGACGAACGAAGCCAGACCCAGGGCCAACGCCGAGCCCAGGCGGAACGAACGGAGAGACACGAGATTCATGGGGAGGATGGGGACGCCGGTACTTCGGGGACGAACGGGGGCCGGCGAGATGCGAGCCCCTGCTCAATCCTTAACACCTTCCAGGTTCAGCCGCTTTTTGCCTGGAGTACCAAGAATCATGAATCATGTTTCATCTGCAACGAGCACGGTCTTCAGCTGCGCCAGGACGGGTTCCGGCACGTCGATGAAGGACAGGCCGACCTCGAAGCGGGCCACGGCGTCCTTGGGGAGCTTGATGGCCCAGACGATGCGCGCGGTACATTCCAGCGAGCTGCCGTCCGGCAGAAACAACTCCAGATCCAACCGCGAGCCCACGTCCTGGGGCTCATCGGAGTAGATGCGCGCGCCTCCAAGGCTGACGTCGAGCACCTGCTTCTTGTCGCCCACCTTCATTCGCGCGGGACGCGAGTAGAGGGGCGCGTGAATGCGGGGGAAGGCGCGGCGATCAATGTGGGAGGTCATCTGGGGCGTCACGATCTGCCATCCTAGCGTGCCTGTCACGAAAGGGCATATCGCCCTCCCAGTCGAGGAGGTAACCCGTGGGGTCGGACCACCTCCTCCGTGGGTTCAGGTCCACCCTACCCGGGGGTTCCGCCCAGCACCTCGAGCCCCGGCGCATCCCGCGCCAGCTCGTCGCAGATGAGCGCCTGGATGCGGAAGGCCAGCCGAGCCTCCTGGATGACCTCCTGGGCCTCGCCCTCCGTCAGCGTCACCTCGTCCAGGCGGGCGGTCAGCCGAGCCTGGAAGGCGAGCAGCTCTCCGGCGGACACCGCGTTGTAGAAGGCCGTGCCCCGGCCGTTCTCCAATTCGAACGCGCGAGCGATGAGCCCCGAGCGCTGGGGCGCGGTGAAGAGGTCCTGCACGCAGCGCGCCCAGGCATGGGCGAGGAGCAGGTGCGGGGCCTCCGCCGCCACCTCGTGGATGCGCTCGGCGTGCAGCCGCGTCTCCGCGCAGGCGAAGGGCTTCGTGCGCGTGTCGCCGCAGAACCAGTCCAGGTCCGCCACCAGCGCGGAGGCCCGCCGCAGCTCCGGCAGCCGCAGCACCCGTGTGAGCGGGCCGTCCTTCAGCGCTGGCAGCACGGACTCCAGCGCCTCGTAGACGACGTGCAGCTGGCGCAGGTGGTTCACGTAGTGGCGGGCCCGCACGAACTGGCCGTAGACGCCGCCGTTCCACGAGCCGTGGAAGAGCGCTTCCAGGAAGGTGGACTGCTCCGCCTGGCGCCGCGCCATCCCCGTCCCCTCCTCCAGCCGCAATGACAGCCGCTGCGTGGATGGAAGGTCCACGGAGGCCGTGGCCGCGGACGGCAGGCGCCGGTCCCTCGCGGAGCGCTCGAAGCCGCCCCAGCGCAGCGTGCCCCGGAGGCTCACTGCTTCCACCCGCCGCCAGGCGCCCCGTGGGCGGCCGTGGGGGCCTGCGGCTCGGGCGACTCGGCCTCGCGCGGCACCTCCAGCTGCTGGATGGCCTCCACCAGGGTGTGGCCCAGCGCGCGCAGGACGTCCTCCTCCAGGCGAAGCGTGACCGGCCCCACCGCCAGGTGGATGTGCCCACAGCTGCACCGCGTCACCTCCGCGCACGGGCCTCGCGCCAGCACCGCCCTGCAGCATCCCTGACCGAGCATCGCGACCTCCAGTTGATTTTGATTATCGAAATCAAATTCATGAGGCCACAACACCCTTCCGCCGTCAAGTCCGGTCCACGCTGTTCTGATCCGGAGGCCAGCGGGCAACACCTGAAACACAGGCATGATACATCAATCAAAGACAATCATTGCCATTTATTGGCAATATTTGTCTTTGATTGTTTCAATGTTTCATGCATTGGCACCACACTATCCTTCTGTTCATGTAGGCATGACCCTTGATTCGTCGAGCGAAAATGGCTGAAGGTTTGTTCAGGTCCGTTCAGGAGCCTTTGGGGCTGGCGAGAAAAAATGGCTGAAGGTTTGTTCAGGTTCCGTTCAGTGGATTCAGGGTCTGTATCGGGTTGCCTTCCATCTGGGGCCCGGGTTGGGAAAATAGGACCATGCGGCTACCACTCGTGCTGACGACGTTCCTGGGGCTGGCGTCCTTGCAGTCGGGCTGCCGTACCGACTCTCCCGTCCCCTTCCCCACGCCCCAGGACGCGGGCGTGGTGGACGCGGGCCTCAACGACGCGGGCCTCAACGACGCGGGCGTGCCCCCGGACGCGGGCGTGCCCCCGGACGCGGGCGTGCATCCCGAATGGACGCTCCAGGGCACGGAGGTCCAGGTGCCGGAGGGCATGCGGAGCGCGCCGTTCGACGTGCCGCGCTTCCTGAACATCCCATCAGGGATGATGGTGTCGGTCTGGGCGCGGGTGCCGGGGGCGCGGTTCATCGCGTTCTCGCCGGAGGGCACGCTGCTCGTCTCCGTGCCCGGCCAGGGCAAGGTGATGCAGGTGCGTCCCCGCGCGGGTCAGCTGCCGGAGGTGACGCAGTGGGCGGGCGGCCTGGGCCGGCCCCACGACATCGTCTTCCACGAGCGCGACAGACAGGTGTGGGTCTTCCTGTCGGAGAAGGACCGCGTCACGCGCTCGCGCTGGACGGCCGGCGAGACGACGCGCGGCGCGGTGGAGACCGTCGTCTCCGGACTGCCGGACGCGTCCCTGCCGGAGCTGCACGGCACCTACGGCCACGAACTCAAGAACCTCGCGGTGGACTCCCAGCACCGCGTGTACGTGGCCATCGCGTCCACCTGCAACGTGTGCCTGAGCGACACCACCAGCGACCCGCTGCGCGGCGCCATCTACCGGTGGGACTGGAGCGGCGGCTCACGCGAGCTGTTCGCGCGCGGCCTGCGCAACGCGGAGGGCCTGGCATGGGAGCCGGGCACCGACACGCTGTGGGTCGCCGTGAACAACCGCGACAACACGCCCTACCCGTTCGACGACGGTACCGGCCAGTACGGCAAGGTGATTCCGGAGTACGTGGACAACCATCCGCCGGAGGCCCTCACCTCCGTGCGCCAGGGTGGCCACTACGGCTGGCCCTTCTGCAACTCCAACCCGGACACGGCCAGCGGCCTGAAGCAGATGCCCCTGGACCGCGACTACGACATGAACCGGGACGGCTCCCAGGCGGACTGCGCGGCGTTGGACAGGACGGATCAGGGCATCCAGGCGCACTCGGCGCCCCTGGGCCTGACGTTCTTCGACAACGGGGAGCTCAACCCGGCGTGGCAGCGCGGCGCGCTCGTCGCCTACCACGGCTCGTGGAACCGCACGGTGCGGACCGGCTACAAGGTCACCGTCTTCCCGTGGGACCTGGCCACCCACCAGCCCACGGGCGAGGTGGACGTCGTCACCGGCTTCGTGAACCCGGATCAGAGCGTGTGGGGCCGGCCGGTGGACGTGGCCCTGGCCCCGAACCGGGCCTTCATCGTCAGCGACGACCAGGCCGGGGCGCTCTACCGCATCGAGCCCATCCGCCTGCCATAACCAGAACGGCGCGGCGGGACCGTCAGCGCGTCTCGCCGCGCGCCAGCTTCTCCACGTAGTCCGCGGGCAGCCCGGCGCTCCTCGCGCCGCGCACCAGCGCCTCCACGAAGCGCGGGCTCACCGGCCCGTCCGACGACGCGCGGCGCGGGTTGGTCACGAACGCGGTGGCCTCCACCTCCTGGCCGTCCACGCGCACGCGCACCGTGCGCTCCACGCACATGCTGGTGACGAAGCCCTCCTTGTGCTGGACGATGGGCCAGTCCTTGCCCGGAATCTCGAAGAGTCGGCCGTACACCCGCGCGCCCGGCGCGTCCGTGAGGCCCGCCACCCGGCCGCCCCACCAGCGCGAGGGGAAGTCGTAGACGAGGTCCACGTCCAGCGCCTCGGCCAGCCGGCCTTCCGGCAGCTCGAAGAAGCCGTAGCTGTGCTGGTGCTTCCACTCGTCGAAGGCGGCCCGGTCCAGGATGGTCGAGTACGCGAAGTAGCGCCGGGGGGCGTTCGCGTCCGCCTGCTCGCGCGCCTTCATCACCTGGTCGTAGTGCGAATCCATGCGTGTGCCCTCGTCTTGCCTACCGCTCGCCCTTGCGCGCGAGGGCGCCGTCGCGGAACGCGCCGAGCACCCCTCCCACGTCCAGGCGGGACGTCTTGATGAACAGCCGCAGCGCGCGCTCCACGTGCTCGGCCAGGACGGCCATCCGCTCCAGCTTCCGCAGCTGCTCCGGCTGAACGCCGCCCGCGAGCTCCGCCAGCCGGCGCGCCTCGGACAGGTCCGCGCGGATGCGGGTGACGAAGGCCGCCTCGCGCTCCTCCACCACGTGCGTCACCATCCGCACCAGGTCCGTCTCCGCCGCGTAGCGCCACACCGTGTCCTGCGGCACGCGCACCCGCTGGACGACGCCCCAGTGCTCCAGGTCGCGCAGCAGCATGGACACGCCGCCCTTGGACAGCTCCAGCTCGCGTTCAATCTCACCGGCGGTCAGCGGCTCGCCGCGCAGGTACAGCAGGCCCCACACCCGGCCCTGGTTGCGCTTGAAGCCCCAGAACTCGATGACGTTGCCCACCGCCTCCACCGCGATGGCTTCCCATGGCGCCAGCCGTCCGTTTTCCGGCGGCGCGAGGGTCCTCTGGCTCCCGGGATCCCCCCCCGTCCACAGGTAGCCTTTCATGCAGCGCGCCCTTTCACCTGCTGCGCGATGCCCTCCGACAGCCGGTGCGCCCAGCTCATCAGCTCCGCGCCCGCGGCGTCGTTGGCGAAGGGCCCCAGCTTGTCGAGCGCCGCGCCGATTTCGGCGTTCATCATCTCCATGGACGCCTCCACCGCGCCGGTGGCCTCGATGGCGGCGCCAATCTCCCGGGTGCGCTCCGGGGTGATGACGGAGAACGCCCACGCGTCCTTGAGCTTGCGGCGCAGGGATTCATCCCGCGACACCGCCAGCAGGATGGGCAACGACGGCGTGCGCGAGTGCACGTCCGCGTACCGGGGCTTGCCCACGTCCGTGCCCAGGATGTCGCGGATGTCGTCGGCGATCTGGAACGCCACGCCCAGGTGCCGGCCGAAGGCGTCGAAGCGCTCCGTGGCCTCAGGCTGATCCGCCAGCGTCGCGGCCGCCTTGCCGCACCAGCCGAACAGCGACCCCGTCTTGCCCTCGGCGATGTAGCGCAGCCGCGTGAGCGGCAGGTTCATGTCGCCGCGCGCCTCCACCTCCGCGATGGCCGCGCGGGTCATCTCCGTGACGATGGCCAGGCCGCTCTGCACCAGGCGCGCATCCAGCATGGACAGCCGAGAGAGCGCCGTGGACAGGATGAGGTCGCCGCTCATCACCGCGACGATGTTGCCCCAGCGCGCGTTCACCGTCGGGCGGCCCCGGCGGAACATGCCCGCGTCCACCACGTCGTCGTGCAGCAGGCTGGCCGAGTGGATCATCTCCGCCGCCACGCCCACATCCACCAGCCGCGCGGCCGGCACGCCGACCACGCCACCGAACAGGCGGACGAGCATGGGGCGCGCCCGCTTGCCCCCGGCACCCAGGCACAGGTGGCGCGCCGCATCCATCAGCGTGTCGCCCTTGACGTCCGGCCCGACGTCGCCATCCGCGAGCAATTCGGTCAGACGCTGCTCCACCTGCCCCAGAAACTCCGTCAGCTCGTGAGCGACATCCATGTGCGCGGCTCCTTCCGGGCCGTTCATATAGTTCAAGACCGCGTGAACTGCACCTGAAACC
>NZ_RAVW01000193.1 GCF_003611585.1 Corallococcus exercitus
CAGCCCGCGCGCGCCTTATCGGCGGCAGCGTCAGATGTGGAGAAGAGACAGGGGCCGTTCTTTACACCACGCACGCGCGGAACCTTCCCGGACCGGCGTCGGGCATGTTGGCTGTCTGCTTCTCTGCCCGGAAGGGCTCGCCTGGATGCCACCTGCTTGACGTCTGGCCGGCCGTCCCAAGGGCGAGCGCCAGATGCGTGCCATTGTCGGTACTTGGGTGCCCTTGGAGGCGAAACGGTGTTCCTGGCCGGACGAGCGGCAGGCAGCCGTGCCGGTTCCCCGTGCGTCAAGGCGTTACGGACGGCGAGGGGCTCCCTAGCTTTCCCACATCAACGCATCGCATCGACTTCGAAAGGGAGGGCACACATGCCTCGCTCCTACAGCTTCGACCACTTCCAGGTTCCCAAGACGCTGCCGCCGCAGAAGCGCAGCCTGCGTCAGCGCGACAAGGAGCACTTCGCCCAGTCGTCGCGCGTGACGGTGAACGACGACGAGGGCGTCCACTACGGCAAGAGCCACGCGCAGACGGAAGAGATCCTCATGGCGCGCAAGATGGAGCTCCAGCTGGAGGAACTGGCCCGTCCGGAGGCGGACGCCAAGTTCTCCCACGGGCCGGTGTCGAAGGTGAGCGGCGCCGCGAAGAAGCAGCGCAAGGCGGCCGCGTCGCCCGTCATCGGGACGACGGCGCCCATCGGGGCCCTGCCGCCCACCCAGGAGCGCCCGCCGCAGGCCCGTCTGCCGGACCTCCTCGACGAGGCGCGCCGGCAGGTGAAGGCCATCCAGACCGGCGTGGGCGACGTGGCGACGGCCGTGCAGCGGCTGGCGACCCTGCCCCTGGAAGCGGTGCGCCTGGCGGCCCGCCGCATCATCCCGGCCTGACGAACCCGAAGGGGAGGGTGAACCGCGCGTGGAGCTGACCCTGGTCTCCTACAACATCCACTCCGGCATCGGCGTGGACGGAGCTTTCGACCTGGAGCGCGTGGGCGCCGTGCTCCGCGAGGTGAACGCGGACATCGTCGCCCTGCAGGAGGTGGGGGACTTCCGGGGCAAGACGCCCCGGGAGGACCAGCCCGAGCACCTGGCCCAGATGCTCGGGCTGCACATGGCCTTCGGACCCAACGTGGTCCGCAACGGCCGCCGCTACGGCAACGCCATCCTCAGCCGGCTGCCAGTGCTCAAGTCGAAGAACTACGACCTGAGCGTGCATGGGCGCGAGCCCCGGGGCGCGTTGCGGTGCGACCTGGACCTGGGCGGCGGCAAGCAGCTGCACGTCTTCTGCCTCCACCTGGGTCTGTCCGTGAGTGAACGGCGGCGGCAGGAGTCGCTCCTGCTGTCCGCCGACCTGCTCCGCGACGCGGCCCGGAAGGACCCCATGGTGGTGTGTGGGGATTTCAACTCCTGGGGCAACGGCCCGGTGTCCTCGCTCGTGCGCGAGGCCATCCACGACGCCGCGTTCGAATTGGGCGCCGCCGCGCGCACGTACCCCACGCGGCTGCCCCTGTTCCGGTTGGATCGCATCTACGTGGACTCGGGCGTGAGGCCGGTGTCGGTGACGCCGCACCGCTCGCCCTTGAGCCGGGTGGCGTCGGACCACCTGCCGCTGGTGATGCGCTTCGAGGCCCCCATCTCCGTGCAGCCGCCCGTCGCGCCTCCGGTGCAGCTGATCGGCTAGGGGTGTGGCTTGGGCTAGGCTCACCAGCGTCCGGTATCTCGCGTTGAGCGGCCGACGCTGGCGAACGCCGGACAATTTCCTCGCGGCGCGGTTGTCGCGGGGAGGTGGGGTGCCTAGGTTGGCGCCCACGCGCACAGGGACGTGAGCGTCGGCCGGAGAGCGCATGCACGTGGGCAGTGAACAGACGGATCGCGGCGTCGCCGCGCTCGTCGGGCGCATGGCGGACGGCTTCAGTCGGTTGGTGACGCAGCACCTCCAGCTGGCGCGCGTGGAGCTGGCGGAGGACGCGAAGGCCATGGGCCTGGACGTGGCGAGCATCGCCGTGTTCGTGCCCTTCCTCCTCGTGGGTTACGCCTTCGTCTGCGGGGCGCTGGCGGCCGTGCTCGCTCCGTGGACGGGGTGGGCGGGTGCGCTGGCCATCGTGGGCGCGCTGAACCTGGTGGGAGGCGGCCTGGGCATCCTTCGCGCGGTGAAGCGGATGAAGTCGCGCCAGATGATGGATGACAGCGTGAGCGAGCTGTCGCGCAGCATGGCGGCGCTCACCACGGCCCGCCCGCAGGTGGCGGCGGCGCCCGGGGTGAACACGCTGAAGGACACGACGGGAATGGCTTTCAAGGAGCCGCGGGATGGCCGCTAGCAATGGACACCTGCCGCGCACGAGCGCGGCGCTTCGCGAGGAAATCGAGCGCACCCGGGCCGACCTGGCCACGTCGGTGAGCGCGCTCCGGGTGGAGGTGGCGGAGGTCACCGACTGGCGTCAGTGGGTGCGCAAGCATCCCTACGCCTGCGTGGGTGGCGCCTTCCTCGTCGGTTACCTGGTGGGCTCGCGGCGCTGAACGGGCGCGGCGGGCCGGAATGAAAAGCTTCTAGGACGCAATTCGGAAACGAACGCACAGCAGAGGGCTTCCATGGAAATCAATCCGCAGCAGATGGCAGACCGGGCGCGGCACCTTCAGGAGCAGCTGCCGAACATGGACGAGGCGCGGCAGAACCTGGTGGACCTGAACCGTCAGGTCGTCGGGTTCATCAAGGCCAACCCGGGCACGTGTCTCCTGGGCGCCATCGCCGTGGGCTTCATCGTGGGCCGCATCGCGTCTCGCTAACCGGTTGCCTGGAAAAGGGAGCACGGACATGACGAACTATTCGGGCACGACGGGCAACGGCACGGCGGAACACGGCGAGGACGCGGGCTTCGGCCAGCGCGTGGATCAGCTGGGCTCCGACGCGCAGCAGTTCATCGACAACGCGCGCAGCGCGGTGGCGGACCTGGGGCAGTCGCTGGACCTGAAGGGGCGCGTGGAGCGCAACCCCTATGGCACGCTCGCCATCGCCATGGGCGTGGGCTACGTGCTGGGCGGTGGCCTCTTCACGCCGCTGACCGGGCGCATCCTCAAGCTGGGGGTGCGGCTGGCCGCGCTGCCCTTCGTGAAGGATGAGCTCCTGGGCATGGCGGAGTCCGCCTTCCAGGGCTACCAGACGGGTCGTGGCACGCCGCCCTCGGGCAGCGTCTAGGATTCGAGCGGCAACCCGCGTCTTTCCCCCGAAGTCATTTCACCGGAGTCAGACATGCTGAGCCTGAAGGATTTGAAGAAGCTGGACAGGGACGACGTGCTGGACCTCCTCGGCCTGGAGACGCGCCGCACGACGGCGGAGTCTGCGCTGCCGGCGCTGGGCATCTTCGCGGCCGGCGTGCTGGTGGGCGTGGGCGTGGGCATGCTGCTCGCGGACAAGCCGGGCACGGAGCTGCGCGGCGACCTGCGCCAGCGCATCCAGGGCGGCCAGGACAAGCTGGCGACGGCCATCAACAACGCGCGCAGTGGCGACACGCAGCAGGGCGCGGGTTCCACGGTGCCGCCGGGTTCGCGCACCACGACCTGATTCCAGGGAGTGTGTGAAGCGCACAGAAGGCCTCTTCCCGCTGAACGTGGGGAGGGGCCTTCGTGTTTGCGCCGGGGGCGGGATGGATGGCCTAGGATGCGAGGCGATGCACGGTCCTTCGCATCAGGAGCAGACCCCGTGAGCGCGGCGAAGAAGCGACGGACAACCGGCACGAAACCGCCCGAGGCGACACCGCCGCCGCGACATGACACGCCCGTGGATGTGCCGGTGGGCGGGGCTCCCAGGCCACCGGACGCGCCGAAGCATGATGCCCGGTCGATGCGTCACGACACCCCCGTGGATGTTCCCGCCATGGATGCGTCCACGGCGCTTCCCGTGCGAAACACAGACACGCCGTGGGCATCCGGAACCGAGGGCGCGCTGGGGCAATTGCGCGCGCTCGAAACACTGGAGTCGGCTTACGACGCCTGGGAGGAGCTGAAGCGCGAACACGCGGCCTCTGTCATCCAGTTCCGCGAGGAACAGGCCCGGCTCACGCAGCAGGGCTCGTTCCTGTTGGGCGCTGTCCGTGCCGCGGGCATGGACCCGAATTCGGCAACCCCAGGCCTCCAGCAGCAGGGCGCCGCCAGTGACTTCCTTCGCGACGCCGAAGCCAAGCTGGCCAAGGCCCGTGACGCCGTCTCCCAGCGGGAAGCGGAGAGCGAAGGCCGCTACCAGGCCGCGTTCACGGAGGTCCGCGCCACGCTCCTGGATCGCGTCCAGCGCTACCTCCAGCGCAGCCGGCCGCACCTCACGCTGCTCCTTCGCCGCGTAGGCGCCGAGCGCTCCATCCTCCACGTCGCGCGCGTGCAGCCGGATGAAGCCGTCCTGCTCTGCTACCTCCTCACGCAGCGGGTGCCCTCCCGCTACGGCTTCCTCTTCGACGACTCCACCGAGGACCTGTCCCTCCCGCCCGCTCCGCTCTACGCGGAGGAGTCCGTCGCCTCCGACGCCATCCGCCCGGACGCACCGGGCCTCTTGCGCGTCATCGACGCCAGCACGGATGTCGTCCCGCTCAAGGGCTTCATCCCCCTGCGCGTGCCCAGGCCCGGGGGAGGGGAGGACTTCTTCCGCCTCCTCCAGCGCGGCGCCGTGATGGAGGTGGAGATCGCGGACGGCTCGGGCTTCCGCAGCATCCTCTCCCGCGAAGAGTCGGAACGCTTCGCGGGCCACCTCCTGCGCCTCAAACTCGAGGAGCGCATCGGCCTGGACATCGAGGCCGGGTAGACGCGGCTCAGTTCGTCCGCACGATGCCCACTTCCGCGGTGCCCGCCAGGACGACGCTGCCCAGGAAGAGGTTGTCGGACTCCGGGCCGCCCATGCGCACGGCCTGGAAGATGACCAGGTAGGTCTGCTTCGGGTTCGGGAACGCCGTGGCCGGAATCGTCACGCGCGCCGCGCGGAACGTCGCGGGCGTCGCCGCCAGCTGGAGGAACTCCACCGGCGTCGTCGGCACGTTCGAGTACGTCGCCTGGCCCTTCTCCCCGTTCGCACCCAGCGGCACCACCGTCACGAAGCCCAGCGTGCGGTCCTGGTTCGGCGGAGGCGCCGGCCGGTCGAACTCGAACGCGGTGTTGGCGTTGATCCGCACGAAGCCCTCCGCCGGGTGGAACGCCAGGATGGCCTCCTTCGTGGGCGAGTCCTCCACGCGCGCCTCGTACTTCGTCCCGGCCTGCTCCGCGAAGAACGAATAGGTGGCCCCGGACGTGTACGTCAGGTCGTCCGTGGAGTCGCTCGTCACGCCGTAGCTGCCGCCGCCCTGGCCGTTGAGGGGGACCGCCGCCGCGCTCCCCGCGCGCAGCGTCACCGTGGCGCCGCTCAGCCCCTCCGGCTGCGCGTTCTCCCCCTTCTTCGTCCCGAAGAACACGAAGGCCGCCGTCTGCCCGGGGAAGCTCACCACGTCCCCGCCATCCGGCCCGCCGTAGGTCCCCGCGTCGTAGCCCGCCATCGCGGACGCGGACACGTCCACCTGCGGCGTCGCGAGCAGGGTGCCCACCATCACGTGGTCCGCCGTGAGCTGGTTGGTCGTCTTCTCCAGGTCGCAGGCAAGCGGCGACAGCACGGACACGGTGGCAAGGGCGGACAGCAACAGGCGTTTCATGGGCACTCTCTTGAACGGGGCACGGATGAACAGGTGACAGCAGCCAACCATACCGCGCGTGTTGACCCATAGGCGCGGGGCCCCGGCGGGGTATCCTGCACGCCGCTCGTGCAACGCCTCCGCATCCACTCCTCCGGCCGCCGCTTCCTCCACCGGCTCGGCTTCTCGCTCGTCATGGCGGCCCTGTTCGGCTGCCTGCTGGGCCTGCTCGTCTCCCAGCGCGCCACGGGCCCCTCTCGGCCGGACGACACGCCCACACCCCTGCTGTCGCCCTCCGGCTTCATCGACGGCATCTCCCACTGGCTCGACGGCGGCGAGCGCGTCTTCTACGACTGGCGCATCCGCCAGCTCGGCGAGGTCTCCGAGCGCTCCGACCGCGTGGTGCTCGTCTCCATCGACGACGACACGCTCGCCGAGGCCCAGCAGGGGCCCCGCGCGGACATCGCCGCGTACCCGTGGCCGCGCCAGGTCATGGGCGGCATGGTCCACCGGCTGATGGAGGAGGGCGCCTCCGTGGTGATGCTGGACTTCGCCTACCCGGAGCTCAGCCCCCGCGCCTGCGTCACCCCCATGCGCTCGGGCCGGGGCGCCCTCTCCCAGGACGACGACGCCCTCCGGGCCCTCCTGGACCAGGACCCGGGCCACTCGGTGCTCGCCTTCCGCTGGGGCGCAGAGGGCACCCGCACGCTGCCCCCCACGGGCCGCCTGTGGCCCTATCGCGTCCGCCTGGGCAGCTACCCCGGCGTCACCGAGGCCCGCGCCCGCGCGCAGTCCGTGCTCGCCCTCCAGCGCCCCGCGTTCCTCATCCCCGCGGGCAAGGGCCTGGAGGTCTGGGCCGGCGTCGCGGACGAGGGCGAGGGCCGCAGCCTGGGCGAGCAATTGGGCACCGCCGCCGCGTCCATCCAGGAGCGCCGCGCCGCGGATGATGCCTTCCGTGTCGCACCGTCGGACCTGTTCCTCGCCCTGGCCTCCGTGCAGGTGCAGGGGTTGGATCCGGAGAAGCTCCTGGAGGTGCGCCAGCTCCAGCACCCGGTGACGCCGCTGCTCAGCCCGGCCAGCGGCTATGGCGCCACCACACTGCCCGCGGACCCCGACGGCGTGGTGCGCGGCGTGCCCCACCTCGTCGCGTACAGCCCACGCGGCGGTGAGCGCTACGTCCTGCCCTCGCTGCCCCTGGCCGCCGCCATGCGGATCGCGGGCACGCAGAAGCTGCGGTACGCGGAGGGGCGCCTCTACATCGGCGACAAGTACTCCATCCCCATGGACGCGTCCGGTTACAGCCTCCTGCGCTGGGAGGCCCCGTCCGCCACCCGGGGCGCGCGCGGCCCGCTCGCCCGCTCCATCCGCGCGTGGAACGTGCTGCTCAACCTCTTCGACACGCAGGAGGCGCGCCCCGCCCGCTTCGACCACGACCTGGACGGCCGCGCCGTCATCCTCACCAACACCAGCAGCTACGCGCCCGAGCGGCGGGTGACGCCCATCGGTCCGGGCATCGCCAACGGCGCCGTGCTGGGCCAGGCGCTCGCCAACATCCTCGCGTCGGACGGCATCACCCGCGCGCCGCCGAAGGTGGACATGCTCGCCACCATGGGGCTGGCGTTCATCGGCGCGTTCCTGGCGCTGTCCTGCAGCTGGCTGCTGCGGTCCGTGGGCGGCGCATTCCTCTTCGTCTGCGTGGCCGTGGCCGCGGGGGCGGGCTACGTGGGCGCGGCGGGGTACGTCTTCGTCCACGACAAGCTGTGGATCGCCGTGGCCGGCCCGCTGTGGTCCGGCGGGCTCGCGTTCCTCGTGACGACGCTCTACGCCTTCCGCACGGAGCAGGACGTGCGCGACTTCGTGCACAGCGCGCTGGGCCGCTACGTGAGCCCGGAGGTGGCGCGGCTGGTGGCGCGCGACGTGAGCCTGATGAAGCCGGAGCGCCGGCAGATGACGGTGTACCTCTGTGACATCGACGGCTTCACCCGCCTGTCGCAGGCCCTGCCGCCGGAGCAGCTGGTGCCGCTGCTCAACACCTTCCTCACGGAGATGACCGCCGTGGTGCGCGCCACGGCGGGGCAGGTGGACAAGTACATCGGCGATTCGGTGATGGCCTTCTGGGGTGCGCCCGTGCGCACGGACCGCCACGCGCACCTGGCCTGTGAGGCCGCGCTGAAGCTCCAGGCGGCGCTCGCGCAGAAGCAGCCCCTCTGGGAGAAGCAGTTCGGCCACCGGCTGGCGGTGCGCGCCGGCATCGACACGGGCGACCTGCTGGTGGGCGACATGGGCAGCGAGCTCAAGTCCCACTACACCGTCATGGGCGACGCGGTGGGCATGGCCGGCCGGCTGGAGGCGGCCAACAAGGAGTACGGCACCCAGGTGCTGGTGGGACAGACCACTGCCCAGTTGGCCAGCGACGCCTACGTCTTCCGCGAGGTGGACCGCGTGCTCCTGCGCGACCGTCCCCAGCCCGTGCGCGTGCACGAGCTTTTGGGCCGCCGGGGCGAGTTCTCCCAGGAGAAGCAGGCGGGCATGGCCCTCTACGAGAAGGCCCTCATCGCCTATTACGGGCGCGACTTCCTGGTGGCCCAGGAGCTGTTCCGCCGCTGCACCGTGGAGCACGGCGACACCGTGGCCCGCGTCTACGTCCAGCGCTGCCAGCGCCTCATCCAGACGCCGCCGCCCGCGGACTGGGACGGCGTCATCCGCTGGGGCCGGCGCAGCACGGACAGCCGCTAGCCGGGGCCGCCCTTCAGGGCCGCGTATCCACCCGCAGGGGCACGCCGAACCGGGCGGTGAAGAACTGGAGGAGGTGGGCGTGCTCGAACGCGATCTCCTCCGGGCGCTCCGTGAGGTGCGCGTGCTCGGGGATGATCATCAGTGACGCGTCCTGGCCTCGGGCCCGGAGCGCGCGCACGAAGACGTCCGCGTCCGACAGCGACACCTTGGGGTCCCGGGCCCCCAGCATCAGGGCGATGGGCGCCTCCACCCGGTCCACCCACGTCATGGGCGAGATGACGCGGAGCCGCTCCGCGTCCTTCTCCGGATCGCCGTACTCCTCTGCCCGCGAGCCGCGCAGCTCCGGCGGAAGCTGCGCGAGGAAGGAGGCCAGGTCCGTCTTGGCGGCCAGGGCGAAGCCCGCGTCGTAGCTGCCCGCGAAGCGCGTCATGCCCACCAGCGTCTGGTTGCCCCCGTAGCTCCACCCGAAGATGCCCAGCTTGGGGACCCCGCCATCACGGGTGAAGCGCTGGCGCAGGCAGCGGCTGGCGGCCTCCAGGTCCGTGGCGGCCTCCACGCGCAGGGGCCCGTTGTCCGCGCGGGCCCAGTCCTCGGAGCAGCGGGTTCCCCTCACCGCGGGCTCCGCGTAGATGAAGCCCGCCCGGAGGAAGAACTCCGGGCGCCAGTGGTACGCCGGCCGGGGACAGCCCGTGGTGTAGAAGGCGAGCACGGGACACCCTCGCTCCTGGCACGCGGGCGGCACCCGCACCTGGATCCGGAAGCGGACGTCGCCGTTGTCACACGCCAGGTCCTCCACGGGCGCGGCGCTCCAGCGCAGGCGCTGCCCGGAGTCCGCGAGGATGGCCGCCAGGGTGGCCTTCAGCGCCGCGTCGGGTTCGACGCGGGGATGGCGCCGCAGCAACGCCTCGCGGGAATCGCCGTCCCGGACGAGCGCCGCGCCCACGACGCGAGGACTGTCCGCGTCCGCATGCGCGCCCAGCACCCCCGAGGACGCCGGCGCCACGGGCCGCGAACACGCGCCGAGCACCAGCAAGCCCACGAGACCCGGCAGGAGGAGGGGAGAAGGGGATGCGCGAGGCACGGACCACCTCCGGGGCTTCAGCCGTCGTCGCCGGAGTCCGGCTGGCCGAACAGCTCGCGCACCGGCGCGTCGTCCTGGATGTGCTCGGCCACCACGCGGCGCATCTTCTCCGCCGTCATCCCGGAGTAGTACACCTCTCCGGGCCACCCCATGAGCTGGTAGTCCTCCGGGGACAGCGGGTCGCGCTTGCGGCCCGTGTCCTCGCGCACCACCACGTTGGGCCCCATGTGGCAGAAGCCGTAGCAGCCGCCCCGGTACAGCTCGCAGCGGGACTGGAGCCCCTTCTCCGCCAGCGCCTCGCGCGCCGCCACGTGCACCGCGTCCGAGCCGCCCTCGCGGCAGCTGGAGCCCTTGCACACCGACATCCGGTAGCGCTTCACGGTGGGGCTCCCCGTGCCAGGCCGGCACCATGCGCATTGAAGAGCTGCAGCATCACCACATGCCCCCAGAAAAGGCTTCGGCCCGCCCTTCCCCTGACAGCGGGAAGAGGGCGGGCCGGGCTTGCGTGCGGAGGGGCGGAAAAGGCCGCCCCCGCGGCGCGGAAGGACGGGACTACTTGAGGAACTTCGTCACCTGGATGGGACCCTGCTGCGTCACCACCGTCTGCCCGGCGCCCGGCTTGCCGTGGGCACCGTGGCCCGCGCCCAGTTGCGCGTGCTTGCCGTGGTCCCCGTGGCCCTCGCCGATGCGCGTGTGCGCTTCCTTGTGGACGTGGTGCGGCTCCGCGGAGCTGTCGCGCTTGTTCCAGGGGTCGGACGGGTGCGACACGGCCGGGCCCTTGAGCAGCTTCGGGATGTCGTAGACGAAGTTCTGCCGGTTGTACTCGGACGGCGTGTGCATGTACGTGTCCATGCGGATGGCGTCCTTCGGGCACGCCTCCACGCACAGGCCACACACGATGCAGCGCAGCTCGTCGATGACGAACTGGGTGGGGTACTTCTCGATGACCGCCGACTCGGAGTCGGTGTCCGCCGTCTCGTACTCACCCGCCTCGATGTAGATGCACTGCGCGGGGCAGATGGTCGCGCACATGTAGCAGGCCACGCAGCGCGGCTTGCCGTCATCGCGCGGCACCAGCCGGTGAAGGCCCCGGTAGCCCTCCGGATAGATGGGCTTCTCTTCCGGGTACTCCACCGTGGTCATCAGGTTCATGCCCGTGCGGTCCACCACCTGGGGGTTGGGGTCGCGCGTGCCGAACATGTTGCGGAAGAAGTGCCGGGTCGTGATGGCCAGACCGCGCAGCAGCTCCGGGATGTACATCCGCTCGCGGAGGTCCGTGCGCGGATCCTGGGAAGCATTGAACGCCATGGTGTCTTGTCTCGCTTCCGGACCGCGCTAGTGCGCGCCCGCCGGGGAATGGGAGTGGGGGTCCGCGTGCGCCGGCAGGCCGTGCGCATCGTGTCCGTGGCCGTGCGCGTCGTGCCCATGGCCGTGCGCCGCGTCGTGCGCGTCCGCCGACTTCGCGCCCGTCGTCATCGTCAGGGCGATGAAGAAGCCAATCTCCAGCAGGCCCACCACGCCCAGCGCGCGCAGGGACGGATCCCACAGCACCAGCGCGCCGGTGATGAACACGTTGGCCAGGCCCACGGGCAGGAGGATCTTCCAGCCCAGGTTCTGGATCTGGTCGTAGCGGAAGCGCGGGAAGGTCCAGCGAATCACGAGCTGCACCCAGATGAGCGCGATGACCTTGAGCCAGAAGAACGTGCCCAGGATCGTGCCGTACACCCAGCCGTGCTCCTGCATGAAGGGCTGCGCCGCCAGCCACTCGCCGCCGAAGGGCAGGTGGTGACCGCCGAAGAACAGCGACGCCGTCACGCCGGCCAGCACCACGACCTCCACGAACTCGGAGATCATGAACATGCCGAACTTCATGCCGGAGTACTCCACGAAGTAGCCGATGATCTCGGACTCGCCTTCCGGCGCGTCGAACGGGGCGCGCTTGGTCTCCGCGAAGGACGCCACGAAGAAGCCGATGAAGCCCAGGGGCTGGATGAAGATGCCCCACGCCGGCAGGCCCAGGTCGAAGCCGCCGTCGGTGCGCCACAGGTACTTCGCCTGCCCGGTGCCGGACACGAGCGCGTTGCCCACGTCACCCACCAGCGCGGGCATCTGCACGGAGGAGAACGCCAGGAACAGGCCCACCAGCGACAGGCCCAGCGCCACCTCGTAGGAGATCATCTGCGCGGAGGCGCGCACGCCGCCCAGCAGCGCGAACTTGTTGTTGGAGGACCAGCCGGCCAGCGACGTGCCGTAGACGGCGAGCGACGCGATGGCCAGCAGGTACAGCACGCCGAAGTCCGGCGTGGCGACGACCATGTCCACCGTCTTGCCGAACACGTTCACCGAGGGCCCGGCCGGCACCACCGCGAACAGCGCGAACACCGGCGCGAAGGCGAGGATGGGGCCAAGGTTGAACAGGAACTTGTTCGCCGTGCCGGGGACGAAGTCCTCCTTGGTCAGCATCTTCAGCACGTCGGTGATGATGTGCGGGATGCCGCCCAGGGAGCGGTTGGACAGGCCGGGGATGGCCAGGCGCGCGCGGTTGGGGCCCACGCGGTCCTGCATGAACGCGGACCACTTGCGCTCGGCGAGCGTGAGCAGCGTCGCGGTGATCATCACGAAGACGAGCATCAGGAAGATGATGTTCGTCAGGCGGCTGGCACCCTCGAAGAGGTACTCCTCCGCCAGGTAGCCCACCAGATACGCCGAGGCCACTCCGCCAGCGACGGCGAAGACGATGGTGGCCATGGCGAACAACATGGTCAGGATGCGGCTCATGGTCAGATGCCCCTCACGCGCGGCGCGCCGAACTCGCGGTAGCCCGGCGGACGGCCGTCGGCCCCCGACGGCAGCGGATTGATGCCCGGCTTCTCCCGGTCCGGCGGAGAGGCCTTGTCCCAGTTGAACTCGGCGAACTCGGACACCTGGCCCGAGAGCGCCCGCCACACGTCGCGCGCGGAGGCGTGAGCGGCCTCGCCGCCCAGCTCGCGCGTCAGCTCCGCGGCCCACTTCCAGTGCGGCGCCGCGTCACCCTTGGGGGGATACGCCTTGCGGAAGCGCTGGGTGATGCCGTCCTGCTGGGTGAACGTGCCCTCGTCCTCGATGTGCGCGGCGGCCGGCAGCAGCACCGTGGCCTGCGCCGTCACCGGAGAGTCGTTCTGCGCCTGGGCGACGAACACCTCCAGCTTCGCGACGACCTCCGCGAAGGCGGCCGCGTCCGTGGGGACTTCCGTGCCCACCGCGTAGAGCGCCTTCACCTGGCCCGCGTTGATGGCGGGGGTGAGCTCCTCGAAGCCCTTGAGCGACAGCCCCAGGCCCTTGGCGATGAGCGCCAGGCCCTGGCGGTTGGGGTTCTTGTCCGCCGTCATCAGGTAGTGGTCGGCCTTGCCCTGCGGCCGGCCGCCCACGAACACGGACGTCACGCCCAGCACCTTCTTCGCGAACGTCAGGCCCGCGAGCAGGTCCTCGTTGGACGCGAGCGGCGAGGCCAGCACCGCCAGCTGCTTGGAGCCCACGAGCGGCTTGAGCGCCTTCGCCGCGCCGGCGGTGGCGTCCTTGCGCCCGACGGCCGGCTGCACCGTGCCGGGGGCCTGGAGGCCACGGCCCACGCGGGCGGTGAGCACGCGGCCCACGTTCAGGTCCTTGTACGACAGGCGGCCCTGGTCGCACATCCAGCTCTTGTTGATGGCCTCGTTCTCACGCGGGCGGTAGCGGTAGGTGTCCTGGGACATCCAGTCCGCGGAGATGTTGCAGCCGCGCGAGCAGCCCGTGCAGACGGACGGCGTGGCGGACAGGAACCAGGCGCGCGCCTTGAAGCGGAAGTCGCGGGAGAGCAGCGCGCCCACCGGGCACACATCCACGGTGTTGAGCGAGTAGTTGCTGTCCAGCTCGTTGCCCGGGAACACGTCGATGCGCTCGTGGCTGCCGCGGCCGAAGACGCCCAGCTGCGGCTCCTTGGGCACTTCGTTCATGAAGCGGACGCAGCGCGTGCAGATGATGCAGCGCTCCTGGTCCAGCACCACGCGGGGCCCCAGCACCTTGCGCTTGTGCTTGAGGGCCTTGCTGCCCTCCAGGCGCGAGGGCTTGTAGTTGTACTTCATGTAGTAGTCCTGCAGCTTGCACTCACCGGCCTGGTCGCAGATGGAGCAGTCGACCGGGTGGTTCAGCAGCAGGAACTCCATCACCGCGCGCTGCTGCTCCTTGACCTTGGGGGTCGTGGTCTTGATGACCTGACCCTCGGCCATGGGCGTCTGGCAGGCGGGGACGAGCTTGGGCGCGTTGGACGCTTCAATGAGGCAGATGCGGCAGTTGGCCGCGATGGAGAGGCGCGGGTGGTAGCAGTAGTAGGGGATCTCCGAGCCGACCGTCTTGGCCGCCTCGATCATGTTGGTCCCCGGCTTCACCACGACTTCCTTGCCGTCGATGACCGCCGTCACGAAGCCCGGGTTCTTGGGCTGCGGCTTGGGCGGAGGGCCGCCGGCGGGCGCCGCCGGCTTGGGCGGAGGCGTGCCGGTGGGGCCGCTGTGCGCCGCGGGCGGGGAATCCATCTTCGCGCCGGCGGGCGGGTTGGACGGCTCCGGGCCAATCCTGGCCGCGGGCGTGTCGGTGGGCGCGCCCTTGGGGGGCGTCTGCGCGTCACCGGTGGGCTTCTTCGTGTCGTTGTCGCTCACTGCTCGACCTCGCCGCCGATCATGTTGATGGTGTCAAAGGTGGGAACGAGGTCCGCGAGCATCTTGCCCTGGATGATGTGCGGCAGCGCCGACAGCACCGGGAAGCCCGGGGCGCGCACGTGGACCTTGTACGGACGGCCGCGGCCGTCGCTCACCAGGTACCAGCCCAGCTCGCCGTTGGACGCTTCCGTCGCGTCGTAGACCTCGCCGGGGGGAACCTGGATGCCCTCCATCACCAGCTTGAAGTGGGCCATCACGCCTTCGATGGTGCCGTACACCTCAGGCTTGGGCGGCAGCGCGATGCGCCAGTCGTCCACGATGATGGGGCCCGCGGGGATGGTGTCCAGCGCCTGCCGGAGGATGCGGATGGACTGGCGCATCTCCTCCAGGCGCACGAGGTAGCGGTCGTAGTTGTCGCCGTGCTCGCCCACCACCACGTCGAAGTCGAAGCGGTCGTAGACCCAGTACGGCTGCACCTTGCGCAGGTCGTGGTCCACGCCGCACGCGCGCAGCGCGGGGCCCGTCCACCCGTAGTCGATGGCGTCCTCGGCGGTGATGATGCCGGTGCCCTTGGTGCGGTCCACGAAGATGCGGTTGCGCGTGAGCAGCCCGTCCATCTCCACGAGCAGCTCTTCGGTGCGGTCCAGCGTCTTCTTGACCTTCTCCGACCAGCCCTCCGGCAGGTCGCGGTTGATGCCACCCACGCGGCCGAAGCTGGTGGTGAGGCGCGCGCCGGTGAGTTCCGTGACGCGGTCCTGGATGAGCTCGCGGGCCTCCATGCCGTAGAGGAACGGCGCGAAGCCGCCCATCTCCAGGCCGGTGGCGCCCACGCACGTCAGGTGGTCCGTGAGCCGGTGCAGCTCGCTGCCGATGACGCGGATGTACTGGGCGCGCTCCGGGATCTCCAGGCCGATGAGCTTCTCCACGGCGTTGAGGAACCCGAAGTTGTTCATCATCGCGGACAGGTAGTTGAGCCGGTCCGTGTACGGCAGGCACTGCGTCCAGGTGACGTTCTCGCAGCTCTTCTGGAAGCCGCGGTGGAGGAAGCCGATCTCCGGGTCGATCTTGACGATGGTCTCACCCTCGAGCGCCACCTTCAGCCGCACGGTGCCGTGCGTGGCCGGGTGGGAGGGGCCCATGTTGATGACCATGTGCTTCGCTTCGAGGTGCGACTCCAGCTCCGATTCCTCGTGGGCGAACCCGTCGGTGTCGGGGTTGTGGGGCTTCTGCGCGTCGGTGTTGTGGCTGTCGGACATGGGGAGGTCTCGATCAGGCGACGCCGCTGGTGCCGGGGCCGCGGAAGATGTCCTTGATGGGGCGCTCGGGGATCAGCGGCTGGCGGTCGCGCAGCGCGTAGTCCTTGCGCAGGGGGTGGCCCTGGAACTCGTCGTACAGGAGGATGCGGCGCAGGTCCGGGTGGTCCGTGAAGCGGATGCCGTAGAAGTCGAACACCAGCCGCTCCCACCAGTTCGCGCCGCGGTACAGCGGCGTGAGGGAGGGGACTTCCGGGCGGGTCTCCGTCACGCGCACCTTCAGGCGCACGTGCTCCTTCCGCTTGAGCGAATAGAGGAAGTAGACGACCTCGAAGCGCGGATCACTCTCCGCCAGGTGCAGGCGGTCCACGGCGTCCGCGGAGCCGAACAGCTTGAAGTCCAGCTCAGGGTCCATCTTCAGGAAGGTGGCGACCTTCGGCAGCCACTCCGCATGGATGACGGCCCAGGCTCCGCCAGCGCGGTCGACATAGCGCTCCGCGACCGCCTCGGGAAACTGGGCGGCGACCCGGTCCAACGCGAAAATGCTCAAGGGGGGCCTCGATCTACGACAGAGGAAACCGCGGCTTTATAAGGACCGTTCGCGTGAGGCGTCAACGTAAACCCTCAACCATGTAGGCCACTTAGGCGGTCCAGTAGCCCGGCATCGCGATCCACCCCCTGCCTGCCTGGGCACGGGGGCCGGAAAGCTCAGGCCGCCACGTCCGGCCCCAGCACCGGGGCGCCCTCGTCGGGCAGGGGGATGAAGGTCACCACCGGCTGGCTCTTGCCCGCGACGAGCGCGGTGGGGGCGGGGACCCAGCGGAAGGCGTCACCCGCCTGCTCGCGGGTCGCCTGGGAGACGAGCACCGGCACCTCGAAGCCCTTGGTCAGCCGCTCGATGCGGTTGGCCAGGTTCACCGTGTCGCCGATGGCCGTGTACTCCAGGCGCCGGGACGGCGAGCCGATGTTGCCCAGCACCACCGGCCCGGAGTGGACGCCCACGCCCATGCGCAGGCCGGCCTGGCCCCGGGCGGCGCGCTCGGCGTTGACGGCCTCCAGCTCCCGCACCATGTCCAGCGCGCACCGGGTGGCGCTCCGGGCGTGGTGGGCGTCCGGCAGCGGGGCGCCAAAGTACACCATCAGTGCGTCCCCGATGAACTTGTCGAGCGTCCCCCCGTGGCGGAACACCACCTCGACCATGCGGCCGTAGTACTCGTTGAGGATGGTGACCACCTCCTCGGGGGGCAGCCGTTCGCTCAGCGAGGTGAAGTCGCGCACGTCCGCGAAGAGCACGGACACCTCGCGCAGCTCCGCGGTGGGGGAGTCCATGCCCTGGAGGCGCTCGGCGACGGCGGGGGAGAAGTAGCGGCCCAGGCGGGCGCGCTGGAGCTCCTCCTGGGTGACGGCGGCGGACAGCAGGCGGATGCGCTGGAGGAGCCGGGACGCGCCCGCGGCGGTCATCGCCAGCATCACCGCGCCGGCCACCTGGGCGCCTCCTCCGATAGCGGCCTCCCGCTGGAGCGCCACCTCCGCGAGGATGGCAAAGAGCGTGACGAGCTGGGTGACCGGCCGGCGCAGGCTCAGCGCGGACAGGAGGACCAGCGCCGCGAAGATGCCCAGCGTGAAGCCGGCCACGCCGCCCGGGGAGGGGGACACCGGCAGCGCCAGGTGCTGGAGCCAGTAGACGGCGGGCACGTCCACGAACGCGACGGACAGCGACGCCCACCGGGCGATGCGCGTGGACGCCGTCACCGCCACGGCCACGACGATGGTGCACACGAAGTACAGCGCGAAGGGCGCCAGGTAGACGTCCCAGTCGTGCAGCCCGCGCACCCGGCCCAGGTACACGGCCATGGTGAACAGCACGCCCACCGCGCCCAGGCGGACCCATGCCAGGTGCCGTCCGTTGGACTGGCGCTCCACGTCGAGCGCGCGGCGCACGGACTCCTGCAGGGTGTCGCTGGTCGTGACGCTGGATGACATGGAGCTGGCTCCCCCCGGGCCGAGGAAAGCATCGGTCGGGAACGGTCCGGGCGCCATCTTGCATGGAGCGTGCATCCGGCGCACGTCGAAGACTCCCCGGATGCCCTGCGGAACACAGGGTTGGCGCTCCCATGCCCGGCCGGGGTAGAGGCTGGGGGCATGTCCGTGCGGTCCCTCGCCTCCTTCCTCCGTGCCGCTTCGGGGCGTCTGGCCCTGGGCGCCCTGCTGGGGTTGTTGCTCTTCGCCGCCGAGACGGCCTGGCTGCTCAGGGCGGGCGTGGTGGG
>NZ_RAVW01000194.1 GCF_003611585.1 Corallococcus exercitus
ATAAGAGACAGCCCCAGGCCACGTCCGGCGCCCCGCCCCCCTTGCCGTCCACGCACGGCGCCGCCGCCGCCATGAGCTGCCCCGCGTCCAGGCCCAGGCCGCGCAGCGCCGCGCTCGCCGCCGTCACCAGCACCACCTTGTCGCCGCGCGTGGCGGTGAGCACCACGCCCACGCTGCCGGCCGCGCCCCGCAGGGCCTCCACCAGCGCCTTGAGGTGCGGCGCGGGCGCGTCGCCCAGGTGCGCGGCGACCAGCGCGGTGTCGCCCCAGCGCGTGGCGGACTCCAGCAGCTGCCGCGCGTGCTCCGCCGGGGTGGGGCCCTGGGGCTCGGCGGGCCTGGCGGGCTTGCGGCGCGCCTCGTGCTCCAGCTTCGTCAGCCGCTCGCGCAGCGCGACCACGCGCGACATGGGCTGGGGCCAGTTGTGCAGCGTCTGCGACAGCGGGGCCAGGGCCTGGAGCCGCGCATCGCCGGGGAGCCTGGCCGCCGCGTCCAGCGCCGCCTCCAGCGCGTCCAGCTGCTCGCGCACCTTGAGCGCCGCCTCCAGCGGCGTCTGCCCCAGGGGGGATGCCAGGGGCGTCTGGGGCGGGCCGAAGCCCACCACCGCGTCGCCGTCCACCTTGCGCAGCATGGCCACCGTGGGCGGCCGCACGGCGTCGTTGGCGTAGCGCTGGAGCGCGCGCCAGGCGAGGCGGCGCGGCGCGGCCAGGTGCTCCGTGTAGACGGCGCTCCAGCGGGGCACCGGCACGGAGCCGCGCATGCTCTTGAACGGATCCGCGCCCGGCCCCAGCTCGATGGTGAGGCCCACGTCCAGCGCGTCGTTCATCAGCTGGAACACCAGCCCCCGGTACAGCCCCAGCTCCTGCGGAAGCGCCAGGTCGTAGCCGAACAGCGGGGAGAAGAGGACGCCCTGGCTGACGTGGTGGGCATAGAAGCCGTCCACCCGCCCGTCCTTCACCGCCAGCTTGTAGGTGAGCAGGCCCTGGCGCAGCGTCCAGCGGTACCACTCCTGGGTGAACTGGAGGTTGGTGTGGTACTTGCCGCCGTTGAGCGCGCGGTAGAGCTCCTCCAGCCGGGGCTCGCAGTCCGGCACCTCGCGCCCGTCCACCACGCGGTAGCCGGACGCCTCCAGCAGCCGCGCGTCGCGCCGCCGGTTCTCCCGCACCTGCTTGCTGACCTCCTGCAGGGGCAGCGTCATGCGCGTGTGCGCCGCGTAGAGCAGCGCGTAGCCCCGCTCCACGAGCGTGTTGAGCAGCGGCGCGTAACCGGCCGGGTTGAGCGCGCAGAAGACGATGGCGTGGTGCGGGAACCGCTCCGACAGGAACGCGGTGATGCGGTCCACCTGCTCACTGGTGGGCTGCGAGTGGACGTTGCGCAGCACCAGCCAGTGGTCCACCAGCACCACCTTGTTGATGCCCGCCGCCTTGAGCAGCGCCCCCACCGTGTGCATGGCGCCGCGCATCACCGCCGCGCGCGCCGCGCCGAACGCCTCCGCCGTCACTCCCGTCATCTGCAACGTGATGTAGCGCGCGAAGGTGGAGTGCAGCGCGGAGTTGTCGTACTCCGTGTCATTGACGGCCAGCGGCAGGCGCAGATCCTCCAGCGCCAGCACCTGGAAGGTGGTCCGGTCGGTGACGTACGCCGTGCTGCCGTGTTTCACCAGCGGCACGATGAAGTCCCGGGCCATCCGGCCCTCGGGCGTGTCCGGCCAGGTGCACGAGTCGACAGTCTGCGCGTCGTAGAGATTCATGAATGAGTCACGATTGCGTGTATCTCAGAGCGAAGCAAGGTAGTCATACAGAGCGTGATTGACCCGGTCTTCATGACTGGAAAGGGATGAAGCCATGAACCGGATGTTCGCGGGTGCGCCGGGCGTTGGGGACGGCGCGGTGGGCCAGCCGGCGGCGCTGTCGTCGGCGGACGCGCGCGCGCGGCTGCGGCAGGCGGATCAGGCGATGTCGGATGCGAGCGCGAAGGCCGGCTCCGCGAAGGGCTTCGCGGACTTCCTGGCGGAGGACGCGGTGCTGCTGGTGGAGGGGGAGTACGCGCTGAAGGGAAGGCAGGCCATCCAGACGTGGCTGACCGCGCACCCGCTGGAGCAGGGCGGCACGCTGCGGTGGGAGCCGGTGCGCTGGGACGTAAGCGCGGACGGGACGCTGGGCTATTCGGTGGGCACCGCGACGGTGGACGCGGAAGGGGCGACGCAGCAGGCAGTGGGGCGCTACATCTCCGCGTGGAGGCTGCAGGCGGATGGCCAGTGGCGCGTGGCAGCCACGGTGCGCAACGCCGCCACGACGCCCATGACGCCGCCCGAGGGCTTCTCTCCGGCGAACACGGAGCCCGGGGCCGCGGCGCGCACGCTGTCGAAGGACGCGGTGCTGGAGGAGGCGATGGCGGCGGACCGTGCCTTCTCCGCGCAGTCCGTGCGGGAGGGCATGGGCAAGGCGTTCACGGCCTGGGCGGCGCAGGACGCGGTGCTGCTGACGGGCGACGCGGGCCTGTACGGCCAGGACTCCATCGCCAGGGTCTTCGCGCCGTTCACGCTGGAGCAGAACGGCCTGAGCTGGGAGCCGGTGCTGGGCGACGCGGCGGCGTCCGGGGACCTGGCGTACACGATGGGCCGCGCCATCGCGACGGGCAAGGACGCGCAGGGCCAGCCGCGGAAGGACTTCGTGAAGTACCTCACCGTGTGGCGCCGCCAGGCGGATGGCCCGTGGCGCTACGTCACCGACGGCGGCAACTCCAGCCCCGGCCCCCAGGGTCCCTGATACCTGGAGGCGCACGGCGTGCGCCAGCGCATCGTCACGTCCGAGGACGACTGGACGTACGCGGACGGCATGCTGCGCGTGGGGGATTTCCGGTGGACGTCGTCACGTACATCTCGTCTCCGTCCGCCTCCATCAAGGCCCCGAGCACCCCCAGGTGCTTCGGGGCCTTCTCATTCGGACGGGACCGCCCTACTGGCAGAGCAGCAGACCGTCTGCTTCCGGAAGATTCCCACCGGCGGACGGCGTTGAGCGGATCCTCGACCGCAAGCCCCTCCCCTTCGACCGCTGGCTCAATCAGAACGCCGAAGCCTTTCAGTGAGGGGTCATGGCCGGTCCAGGTAATGGAGGACCGTCCGGATGACTTCGCCCTTGGCGCGCTCCACCGTGAAGGGAGGGCGCGCCTGAGGCACGGCGTGGATCAGCGCCTCGACCAGGTGAGGCAGGACGAACAACATCCGGTCGCCCGCATGCGGACGGGACGTCCCGACCTCGGGCGATGGAATCACCCGCTCGAAGACCATCTGAAGGGCTTCCTTGAACCCGAGCGAGGAAGCCGGGACCGCGGCGGAGATCATCTCGTGGAGCTCAGGCTCTACGAGGTGGGCATCCGCCAGTCCTTCCACCAGGCAGGCCGCGAACTCGTCGATGGTGCTCGAGGCGCATTGCGCCACGGCACGTTCCATCCGGTGCTTCACATCCTCCACATGGCGCTCATGCAGGGCATTGAAGATGGCCTGCTTGTCCGGGAAGTATTGATACAGAGAGCCGATGCTGACCCCCGCCACCTCCGCGATGCGGTTGGTGGTGACCGCTCCGGCTCCGTGCCTCTTGAGCACCCTGGGGACGGCATCGAGGACGGCCTCCACCGTCTGCCGTGAGCGCTCCTGCCGCGGCTGGCGGCGGCCCTGCGTGCTCTCTTCGTTCTTCATCGGCGGACCTGTTCAGGGACGACCACGCCAGGGACAGCTCAAGCCACCGAACGGGACCTGGAACCAGGTCAATACTTGAAAGGACGATCTGGCGCCAATGGGAAGGATGAGGGCACTGCGCTGGCCCCGCCCTGTCAGTGGGAGGGGGCGCGCTTGAGCGCCACCTGGAGCTCGGTCGGCAGGTGGGTGGCGTCGGGGTTGCAACCGCCGCTGGCCGGCCGGGCTCCGAAGAACAGCTCATCCCCCACGACCTTCACGACGTCCTGCTCCCAGGGGCAGGTGTTGAAGGAGAAGACCGCCGAACAGCCGTTGGTGCTGGTGACGTCCTGCTCCTTGCCCACCGCCCACTTCTGGGTGCCGCACGTCCCGGGGGCCGCGGTGTTGAGGTACTGCGCGAAGCCGTCCGCCAGGGGCGTGATCTTCAGCGTCGAGAAGATGAAGTGCGCGGGCGACGCGCCCTGGGTCGCGCCCGCCGTGGTGACCGGCTGCGAGCGCACGACATACGGGCCGGTGATGACCACGCGGGACATCTTCTGGGCCTCGTTGCACGTGGCGTCCATGTAGAAGGTGATGACCGCCTTCGAGTCCGACTTGGAATACGTGAAGTCTCGCTTCACGTAGTACTTCTGGTCGCCCCCACCCGGCCGGACCTCGCACTGCGTGGACTTCCAGTGGCCCACGATGCTGGGGGGCTCGGCGGCGAAGGCCTGGGTGGCGAGGCACAGCGTGGCGATGGCGGCGAAAGAAAGACCCTTCATGGTGACTCCTGGGCTTGGGGACACGCGAAAGGTAGCCTCAGGATGTGATTGAACAGCCTGAAACGTCGTCACCCCCGCGATGAACAACCTTCACATCGACGTCCGCGACCTCAACCTCTTCGTCTTCCTGGATGCCGTCCTCTCCGAGGGCAGCAACCGCGCCGCCGCGACCCGGCTGGGCGTGAGCCAGTCCGCGGTGAGCCACGCGCTGGCCCGGCTGCGCCACCGGCTGGGAGACCCCCTGGTCATCCCCACGAACGGGCGCATGGTGCCCACGCCCCTCGCGGAGTCCCTGGCGCCCGTGCTCCGCTCGGCCCTGGAGCAGCTCCGGGGCGCGCTGCACGGTGCGCGCAGGTTCGACCCGGCAACGGCGCAGCGCACCTTCTGGCTGTCGTCGGCGGACCTGGCCGGCATGGTGGTGCTTCCCCCGCTGATGCGGGAGCTCACCCACGTGGCGTCGGGCGTGTCCGTGCGCGTGCGCGGCCCCGGCGAAGGGATGGAGGAGGCGCTGGAGCGGGGCACCCTGGACGTGGCGCTTGGCGTCTTCGGGGACATGCCCGCGGCCTTCCGCGTCCAGGCCCTCTTCCAGGAGCGGTTCATCTGCCTCGCCCGGGAGGGCCATCCCATCACGCGGGGGCGGATGACGCTCGGGCGCTACCTGGAGCACGGTCACATCAGCGTGTCGCCCCTGGGGAGGCCGGGCAGCATGGTGGACGACGCGCTCGCCCGCCTGGGCCGGTCCCGCGAGGTGCGGGTGGCGGTGCCGCACTTCTTCCTGGCCCTCTTCATGGTGGCGGAGACGGACCTGCTGCTCATCGCTCCGGAACGCATGTCGCTCCTGATGGCGCCCGCGTTCCGCTTGAAGCTGCTGCGTCCTCCCCTGGAGCTCGCGAACTTCACCGTGAGCCAGCTCTGGCACGAGCGCATGCAGCACGACCCCGCGCATGCGTGGCTGCGCAAGGCCATCGCGGACGCAAGCCGTCAGCCCGCGTCCACGACCTCCAGCCCCGGCTCCGCCCCTGCTTGAGGGAGCATTCCCTGAGACAGGGCAGTGCCCGGCGGAGCGCGCCCGCCGGGTGTCGCGTCAGGGTGCGGTGTCGGGCCCTTCGAGCGGCACCGCCGGCCCGGCGCGAGGTTGTCGCGACAGATGGCGGGGCCGGACGCGAAGACCGGCTCAACCCGAGGTGTCGGAGCAGTCCGTCAACCCAGAGAGGTTCGCGAAGGATTCTGGCATTGGACCGACGATACCGCGGCCACCCTCACCAGAACCGCCACGTCGCCTTGGAGTAGAGCCAGGCCTTGGGACTGCCCACGAGGGTCACGTCCGCGGAGTGCAGGAAGTCCCCGAAGCTCAGGGGCAGCATGTAGGAGTGCACGGGCCGGAGCCTGCGCGCCACGCGGTCTTGCTCGTTCTTGGCGGCCTTCGTGGCGTAGTTGTCGACGGTGAGGCCCTTCTGCCAATGCTCGAAGAGACGCTCGCGGATGCCGCGCACCGTCTCCTCTCCGGTGACCATCGCGCTGATCTCGCCGTCATACTCCATGCTGCGGTAGGTCCAGTTCGACGAACCGACGAAGGCGACCTGATCATCGAAGAGCGCCAGCTTGCTGTGGACGTAGGGCCACTGCGGCTTCTTCGCGTTCGCGGCGTTCCTCGGCAATACCTCACTGCCCGTTGCGTCCGTGCTGATCGGACCGTACATGACGGTCGGTGCTTCGAGTTCCGCGATGTCGTCGAAGCTGCATGACTTCGTCTGCCCCCCCTCGCTCCACGTGAAGGTCCCGTTCTCGGCACTCACGAACTTCGCGGTGGTCGGGTCCAACACCTGCTCGTCATCCTCCGTGGTGCCGAGCGCGATCTCACGGGTGGTGACGATGCGCACGCGGGTGAAGCGCGGAAGCGAGAGTTGGACGAACGTGTAGTACTCCATCGGCGACCAGGAGATGGGCGTGCTGTAGTACGGGTTCTTCGGGTGGGTCACGAGCACGATGACCTTGAGGTCCTTCTTCTCCGCCATCCGCTTGGAGAGCGCCGCCACGAGCGCGGGGTCCGTCAACGCGTAGTTCTCCAGGTAGATGTACTTCGTCGCGACCTTGATCCTTTCGATGACGAGGTCGCGGATGTCGTTCTCCCGTGTGTACGGCTCACCATTCGTCGTGGCGATGGTGACCCCCGTATTCCAACCGTCACTCAGCCGCTGCGCGGTCTGCTTCTTGGAGCCGTGACGGGTGAAGCCCTGGTCCTCGAGCCTGGCAGGGAGCGTGTCGCCGCCGTACCAGTACTGCTTGTTCCAGCGCCGCAGCCACTCGGTCTGGACGGCATGAGCGGCGGGGCCCTCGATGAGGACCGCCGTGTCGTGCCAGCGCTCGCCGACCAGGCCGTGGTCGGTCTTGGCCGAATAGGACTCGTTGATGTTGAAGCCCCCGAGCAACGCCTCGAGCCTTCCGGCATGGGAGCAGACGACGAACTTCTGGTGATTCGACGCGGTGAGGCCGTGCTGCGCGAGCCAGTTCGGACTGTAGGACTCGGCGTAGACCTGCATGTTGGGCGTCGAGCGCGCCCGGAACGACAGCGCCTCCGAGAAGACGCGGGCGCCTCCGCCAAAGCGCAGGAGCCCGGAGTCGAGCGGCTCGTAGCGGATCAGTCCCGTCAGGCTCCCTGCCCAGCGCAACCAGTTGTAGGGAACACTGATGAGCTTGCGAGGCCACTCCACCGGATTGGCGCCGTTCCAGAGAACGAACTTGACCGGATGCCCCCGCTGCGTGAGCGAGGTGATGGCATTGATGAAGGTGCGGCCCGCGACCCGCGTCGACCTGCCGCCCTGCTGGACGGTCACGGCTGGCAGCTGCGTGTCTGGCTTGCAAAGCCACATCGCCACGAGCACGTACGTCAGCGGGTCGGGATCGAGGAGTTCCATCCGACAGAGCTGACGGTGCAGCTCCTCGAAGAACTCTTCATCCAACAGGAAACGGACCCTGTTGCCTTTCGTGGCGTTTCGCATGGTTCACCGAGTAGAGGCCCGCACTTCACCCTGAGTCAACACTTGAACATTGACGGTAATTGACGCACTCCAACGCCCTGCCCTACTCGCGCCGGATCTCGTCCTCGTGCCCCGCCACGCCCACGGGCGGCCGGCGCAGCACCACGGGCTGGGCGAGCCCAGGCAGGAAGCTCAGGTTGGAGGGAACGTTGTTCCCCTCCGCCAGCGTCGCGGCCGCGTGACAGGACACGCACGAGCCCGTGTTGAAGGGGGGCTTGGGGACGTCGGGTCGCGCGGCTGGGAAGCCATTGGCACGTTGTCGACATGCTCGAAGGTGGTCCAGAACCACTCGGGCTTCAGCGCGTTCTGGGTGACCGGGTTCTTCTGGATGAGGTGCATGGCGACGAGCCCCAGGTCGACGGTGGGCACCACGTCACGCGGAGGAGTGCGTTCCCGCCGCAAGCCCTTGCGTCCGCGCGAGACGCGGAGAGGCCACGGTGCGTGACAGGTCCAGCCCCCCGGGATAGGGTTCCGGAGCGAGCTGTCGGGCCGGCGAACCGCGAGGAAGCCATGAGCGATTTCCCCCCGAAGCCCGATGTGTCGTCCCCTTCCCTGCCATTGGAGTCCGCCCCTCCGGAGCGCCGCCGGGGCCGCGTGCTGCTGGCCGCCACCGCCGCGAGCGCGGCCTTCACGATGGTCGCGTGCGGCTTGGGCATGACGACCAATCCCGCGCCGTGCGTCTATGACGGTGGCCTGGCTGACGATGATTGCGACCCGTCCAATGGCACCAACGATTCCCGGAGGGACGCGGGCACCGACGCCGGGACGGATGCAGGCGTTCTCCAGAACCCTTGAAGGAGGCGTCCGGCATGACCACCGAGGCGCTCTTCGAACTGGACCTGACGGACGGCCCCGCGCTGACGCTGCATGAGCGCGCTTCGGGCCACCTGGCGGAACGCTATCCGTGGGACTCGCTGGAGCCGTCGCGCTACCCGGCGGCACTCCTGGAGCGGGCGCGGTACTCGTGGACGCTGCGGGCGCTCAACGAGTTTGGCAGCGCGACGGTGATGGGGCAGCTGGTCCAGGTGATGGGCGAGGCGCGCGTGCCCCTGGACCTGTGGAGCCTGGCCGCGCGCTTCCCCGCGGAGGAGATCCACCACGTGGAGCTCTGCGCGCGGATGGCGATGCGGCTGGGGGGCGGCACCCGGCTGTCCTATTCGCCGGGGGCCTTCGCCGTGGCGTTCGACCCGTCGCTCACCTACCTCCAGCGCGCCAGCGAGCTCATCGTGCGGGTGTGCTGCGTGGGGGAGACGCTCTCCTTCGCGCTCCTGTCCGGCTGCCTCCGGGCGACGTCCCACCCGCTGACGCGCGCGGTGCTCACGACGCTGGTCCAGGAGGAGGCCCTGCACGGACGGCTGGGCTACCTGTA
The DNA here is from genome assembly GCF_003611585.1 of Corallococcus exercitus. GTDB lineage: Bacteria > Myxococcota > Myxococcia > Myxococcales > Myxococcaceae > Corallococcus > Corallococcus exercitus. Next base: position 8,860 of record NZ_RAVW01000194.1, read on the forward strand.
CCTGGACTGGCTGGCCCCGGACCTGGACGCCGCGGAGAAGGACCGGCTGGGGCGCGTGGCTCGCGAGGCCCTGGATGCACAGGCCCCGCTCTGGGAGAAGCTTCGCAGCAGCACGAAGGATGGCGTCACGAGCGAGGGCTTCCTGCTGGAGCACGTGACGGAGCTGGGCTGGATGGAGTCCCGGGACTACGTCACGGTGAGCCAGGAGACGGCGGAGACACAGGTGCGGGCACCGCTTTCGCGCCACGGCATCCGCGTCCCCTGAGGCCCCGGGGGGCGCTCCTGCGCCGTGCCCCGGGTGGTGTAGGCTCAGGCCCCGCCGCACTCCTCCTGGACGGTCCTCCTTGGAAATCCTTCTTGCTCCCGCCCAGCGCATCGACCTGGGCAAGCGCGCCGGTGTCACGGGCGGGCTGTTGGGCGTGCTCTGCGTCATCGCGGAGTTCTGCTTCCTGTTCCCCCACGTGCTCGTGTCCAACGACGGCCGGGCCTTCTACGTGGAGCACCTGGAGGTCTTTCGCGGCATCCTCCAGGTGTCCATCGTCGTCACCTTCCTGCTGGGCACCTTCAGCGTGCTGACCCTGCGCTCCAAGGCGCACGGCGGCATCGCCATGGCGCTAGCGATGGTGGCGCTGCTCCTGGGCGGCAGCGAGGCGGAGCCCCTGACCCACACGCAGCGCGCGATGAGCGCGGGCCTGGACTTCTTCGCGTTGGACCTGCTGGTGCTCGGGATGGTGTTCATCCCCATGGAGCGGCTGTGGGGGCTGAACGAGCAGAAGATCTTCCGCGCCGGCTGGCAGACCGACCTCAAGCACTTCTTCGTCAGCCACGTGGGCGTGCAGCTCATCTCCTTCGCGGTGCTCATCCCCGTGCAGGTGTTCCTGTCCTGGGCCGTGAAGCTGGACTTCCAGGCGCACGTGGCCGCGCAGCCCATCTGGCTGCAGTTCTTTGAAATCCTGCTGGTCATCGACTTGGTGAGCTACTGGGTGCACCGGGCCTTCCACACCTTCGGGTGGATGTGGAACTTCCACGCCATCCACCACTCGCCGCTGCAGATGGACTGGCTGGCCAGCTCGCGCAGCCACCTGGTGGACACCCTGGTCAACCGCTTCGCGGGCTTCGTGCCGGTGTTCCTGCTGGGCTTCCACCCGTCCGCCATCTACGGCTACCTCGTCTTCGTGTCCTTCCACGCGGTGTACATCCACGCCAACGTCAACCACCGCTGGCCGTACCTGCGCTGGATCTTCGCGACGCCGGAGTTCCACCACTGGCACCACACGTCGGACGACGAAGGCATCGACAAGAACTTCGCCGTCTTCCTGTCGTTCATCGACGTCATCTTCGGCACCGCCTACATGCCGGCCCACTGGCCCTCGAAGTATGGGACCACGAAGTTCCAGCCGCCGGAGACCTACCTTGGGCAGCTGGCGTACCCGTTCCAGCGCCACAAGCAGACGCCCTACGGATAGGCCCTCGCGCTTTCTCAGGGACGGGCGCCGTCGCCAGCCATTGAGCGACGGCGTCTCGGGGTCCCAAGCCCCGGGCTCAGTTCAACGGGGTGTCGTCCGCCGCGTCCGCTCCAGCGACGAAGGTCCGTGAGGCTGCCGCGTGCTGACGGGACACCGTGCGTGCCGGCAGGACGCGGCGGCCCTCGTGGCTGGCGCGACCGGCCCGGTGCGCCGGGGGAATGCAGGGGCGCTGATGGCGCTGGCATGGACATTGGAAGGTGTCGGGGCACCACTGCCTTCACTGCCCCGGAGAACGCTGATGAACCCGCTGTCGCCTGGCGACCTGGTCGACCCTTCCCGCTGGATGTCGACCCTCGCGAGACAGAACCCCGTCATCCGGCTGAAGGAGCTGTCCATCCCCGGGACGCACGACTCGTGCAGTCGCCTGGGCTTCTGCAAGCCCATCTCCACCACGCAGTACGCCACGCTCGAGCAGCAGCTGGACGCGGGAATCCGCTTCCTCGACGTTCGCATCAAGGTCGACGACGCAGGAGGCACGAAGGGGTTGAAGGTCGTGCACGGGATGGAGGACGTGGGGGATTATTATGGCTCCCAGACAGGGAGGCTGTCGTTCGAGACCGTCCTGACGCGCATCCATGGCTGGATGAATCAGCCCGAGCACCGCGATGAGTGCGTCATCATCAAGGTGGTGGATTGCGACACCCAGGACCTCAACGCCGAGCGCGCGGGCTACGACACGCATACCCGTGTCCACGACATCTGGAAGCGTGTGGAGGCCGGGAGCCCGGGGAAGAAGAGCCTGGACTTCAACACCCAGCACTCCACGGCGGAGTTCCTGGAGATGACCCTGCATCAGGCGAAGGGCCGGCTGCTGTTGTGGCGCGTCTTCAAGGACCCGGAGGTCCTCCAGGGAACGCGCAAGGCATTCGGCCTGGACCTGTATGCGCTGAAGAATGAAGCACGCTACGACAACAATCCGTATTTCGACGTCCATTCGCCCGCGCCCGGAGGAAGGGCGCAGTGGGTGTCACTGCGTGGGCAGTCGCTGTACACCTGGAAGTTCAAGGGTCCCCAGCAGACGCTCACCTATGCCGACAAGATGAACGCGGTGGTGCACCGGCTTTACGACGCCTGGTGTGGCCACACCGAAGGGGTCTCGAAGCGGACGGAGGACTCCTACTGCCTCAACGAGCTGAACATCGCGGCGATCTATCAGTCGTCAGGGGACCGTCAGGACGTGGAAGTCGAGCGGTACTATCCCGTCACCAACGCGACCTCCATCCACCCGCTCATGGGGGAGTTGCTGGAGCAGATGCTGGCGCCCCAGCCCACTTTGCCGACGCTCAGCCACAAGGGGGCGCGGGGGAATGGCAGCGTGGGAATCATCCTGTTCGACTGGGCGGACGATCCCACCGGCGCGCTCCGCGACTTCGAGAAGACGCGGCACTTCAACGAGCCGCTGTACAAGAAGGTGATTGCCTTCAACTTCCAGCCGTCGAAGGTGTTCGACCGCGACAGCCACGGCGTGGATTCCATCCGCTACCAGTTCCTGGACGCCGCCCCACATGCGGAATTGCAGTACCAGAACGGCCACGGTTGGCACCGGGCTCCGCCGCCTCCCAGCGCGGGCTTCGAGATCAGCACCCTCACGGCCTGACCCGCGGCGGTGCCGCTTTGACGGCTTCGCCTTGCAAGGCTACCGTTTTCAGGCTGCGGCCCGTGCGGCGGTATTCCGAACGGGCATCAGCCCATCCAGGAGGTTGTCATGATTCGCTTCGCGAAAAATGTGGGACAGACGTTGCTCGCCGTCGTCGCGGCCACTGCCGTGTCATTCACCGCCACGCAGGCCTTCTCCACGCCGGCTCCCCAGGGGCCTCAGGCGTATACCTGTGATGCCTGCATCCAGTCCTGCATCGAGATGGGTTTCTCGAATGGTTTCTGTCCCAGCAGGAACGAGTGCGCCTGCTATTGAGTTTGCCCCAGGGGTTTCCCATGAAGGTTTCTCTCGCGGCGATGATGATGTGGGTCGGACTTTCCCTCCTGGGGTGCGGAGGCCCGGCCGTTGAAGACACGATGTCCCCCGAGGCCGAAGCGCGGACGGTGTCTCAGCTTGGTACCTGTACGGCGACCTGCGCCGGGGGAACCACGGTCTCCTGTACGGGCGCCACCTGCTCGTCGACCGACAACCAGGGCGTGACGTGCGACGGGGTGTTGACGGCGTGTCCGTCAGCGTGCGGCGGACTGCCGTCGTGCAGCCTGTACGTGAACCAGCGGTGCACGACCCCGAACGCGACGAAGGACTGCTGCAACGCCACGAGCCACCAGCCGAACACCCTGCTGTGCTCGGGCTCGGCGAGCACGGGCTACCGCTGGCTCAATTTCTAGCGCCGCCACGCGCCTGGAGAAGGCCCCGCTCGGTGAAGCGGGGGCTTCGCCTCGGCTCGCCCCAGTACTCCGGGCTCAGGGGGCGGAGTAGTGCACCGGCGGCGACTCGCCTGGGAAGGTGGGGATCCGCTCCACGAGCTGCTCGTCCACGAAGCACCAGGCCCAGTCCTCCCCAGGCTCGAACGACTTGATGACCGGGTGGGAGCTGGCGTGGAAGTGCCGGGTCGCGTGGCGTGACGGCGAGTCGTCACAGCAGCCCACGTGCCCGCAGGTCAGACACATCCTGAGGTGGACCCAGTCCCCTCCGTCCTTCAGACACTCCATGCATCCGTGGCCGCTGGGGTGGACGGGAGCCTTCCGGTGATGCTCGGTCACTTCCAGGTGGGAACATGGCTTCTTCATGGCTGGCGCTCCGTGTTGGGGCATCCGTCCGAGGGCGCCCTGGTGTCGAACATGGGGACGTGAGGGGGCCTATCGCAACGCGCGCGGAGGCCCCTGCGTGTTGTCGCGTCGGGACGCGGTGGCGGTGGCCAGGCAGGCATGCAGCTGCCCCACCACGGCCGAGCCCTCGCCGATCGCCGCGCCCACCCGCTTGACGGAGTCCGCGCGCGCATCGCCGATGGCGAACACGCCGGGCAGGGTCGTCTCCAACGCGAAGGGTGCCCGCCCGGCGGCCGCCCAGGCTTGCGCATGGAGCGGCTCCTCGCCGGGCGCCACACCCGTGCGCACGAAGCCCTTCGCGTCCAGCGCGATGCCGCAGCCCGCGAGCCACTCCGTGGCCGGATCCGCCCCGATGAAGAGGAAGAGGTGGCGCACCTCGTGCTCCTCCTCCCGCCCGCTGGGCAGGTGCCGCCAGCGCACGCACCGCAGGCCGCGCTCGTCCGAGCCCGCCAGCGCCACCACCTCCGTCTCCAGCATCAGCTCGATGCGAGGGGACGCGGTCAGGCGCTCGACGAGGTAGCTGGACATGCTCGCGGCGAGCTCCGGGCCGCGCACGAGCACGCGGACCCGACGCGCGTGGTTCGCGAGGAACACGGCCGCCTGGCCCGCGGAGTTGCCACCGCCGACGAGCACGACCTCCTCGCCGTCGCACATGCGCGCCTCGATGGGGCTGGCCCAGTAGAAGACCCCACGGCCCTCGAACTGGGCGAGGTTCGCGAGCGCGGGGCGGCGGTAGCGTGCGCCGCTGGCCACCACCACGGTCCGCGTGAGCACCTTGCGCCCGTCGGTCAGCTCGAGCGCGAGCGGCGCGTCCGGGTCCGCGCAGCGCAGGGAGGCGACCTCCGCCGGGATGGCCATCTCCACGCCGAACTTCTGCGCCTGCACGTAGGCGCGCGCGGTGAGCGCCTGACCGGTGATGCCCGTGGGAAACCCCAGGTAGTTCTCGATGCGCGCGCTCGCGCCCGCCTGTCCCCCGAAGGCCCGTTGATCCAGGACGAGCACCCGCAGCCCCTCCGAGGCCGCGTACACGGCGGTGGCGAGCCCCGCGGGCCCCGCCCCCACCACGGCGACGTCGTAGCGCGTCTCGAAGGCCCCCTCCGGGAGCAGGCCGAGCGCTCGGGCCAGGGTGCTCTCCAAGGGGTTCTTCAAGACCGAGCCATCGGGGCACACCACGAGCGGGAACTCCTCCGCGCGTGGCGCATAGCGCTCGATGAGCGAGGCCGCCTCGCCGCCCTGCTCCGGGTCCAGCGCGAGGTACGGGTGGCCATTGCGGGTGAGGAAGCCCTCCAGGCGAACCCTGCCCGCGCCCTCGGGAGGACCCACCAGGACGGGGCCACCGGCCCCTGTCTCGAGCAGGCCCACGCGGCGCAGGATGAGGGCGCGCATGATGCGCTCGCCGAGGTCCGCCTCCGCCACCATCAGCGCGCGCAGCCGGTGCGGAGGGATGATCAGCACCTCCACGTCCCCCACCGCCTGCGCGTCGACGAGCGAGGGGCGGCCGGAGAGCTGGGCCACCTCCCCCAGGAACTGTCCCGGGCCCTCCTCCACGATGGGAATCGAGTGCCCCAGGCCATCGCGCCGGGAGATGGCCACGCGGCCCCGGGCGACCACGAACATCCCAGGGCCCGGTTGCCCGGCCGCGACGAGGCACTCCCCATCCCGGAAGTGCCGGACCTCACCGAAGCGCTGCATGCGCTCGAGGTCCCGGGCGTCCAGGACGGGGAACATCTGGGAGCGGCGCGACTCGAGGTCCGGGGGCAAGGGAGGGGGCATCATGACCGTGCCCCTAGCATGGGCACGGGACGCCCCGGCGACATGAACACGGGCAGCGGGCACCATCCGGGCACGGCGGAGCCGCTACGGGACGAGGGACTCCAGGGAGTGGATGGCCTCGAAGAGGACCGCGCGGAACTCAGGGTCCTCGTCCTCGTCGTCGCAGGCCTCCCGGAGCTCCACGAGCACAGGCAGCAACGAGACGTCCTCCAGCGCCTGGGCCGCCTCCACGTCCAGGGTGGTCACCACGCCATCCTCCAGCACGCGCCGCAGGGGCTCCAGGGCGCGCGCGTCCTTGCGCAAGGCCAGGCCCAGGAGCGCCTCCCCGCGAATCTTCGGGTGGTCTTCGGAGATCCGCTCCACCAGCGCCTCGCGCAGCTCCGGCGTGTCCACCTCCCGCGCCTGGGAGCCGAGCGTGAACGTGGCCCACTCGCGCACGACCTCGTCGAAGTCACGGGAGAGCTGGATCAACACCTGGAGCGCCTGGGCATCCCGGTGCTGCGACAACCCCATGACGACGCCGAAGCGGACGTGGGCGTCCGGGTGGTCCTTCAGGGGAACGAGCGCGGGCACCGCGCGCGGATCTCCCAGGTGGCCCAGGGCGGCGGCCATCGCCTCCAGCACGGCGGCGTCCTGCTCCTTCGCCAGCGCGGGCAGGAGGACGTCCGTGAAGCGGGCGACGAGCTCCGGGCCCCGGTGCTGGAAATCCAACTGTGCGAGGACGTTCGCGCCGCGTCCCCGCTCCTTGGGCGACGGGGACTGGAGCCAGGCGGCGGCCCGCTGGAAGACGTCCTCGCCGCCCCGGCGGTGCAGCTGCCAGATGGCGCGCCACGCGCCCGGGTCCTCCTCATCGCCCTGGAGCGTCCGGGCGAACAGCTCGTCGGTGGAGAGGCCGGCTTCGGGCGGGAAGTCCATGCCGGACAGCGTAGCGCCAGACGCCCTGCCCTTCAGCGTCCAGCCACGCGCTCAAACTCCGGCATGCCGAAGTGGAGGCTCAGGGCGCGGCAGCCGGCGTCGGGCGTGGCAGCGTCCGGAGGCGCCCAGGCCCCGAGCGCGTGGTAGAGCCGCCCCTCGCGCCGCTCCAGGTAGAGGATCATGTTGAGCGGCCAGCCGGCGCCCTGGAACAGGTGCCGGTCCATGGGCGTGGGCTCCTGGCTCACCCGCAGACTCCGCTCGTGGGGCGGGCCGATGCGGTGCCAGTCCGGGTGCAGGTGGATGGAGCCGAGCACCTCCAGCCCCTCGGCCTCCGCCTCCGCGGTGATGCGCAACAGCTCCCGGGGTTCGCACCAGTAGCCGCGCCGTCCATTGGCGTAGCAGGCCCCGAAGCGCGGGATGATGGCGGCGTCGAACTCCTGGAGCACGGCCTCGTCCGTCTCACGGATGTTGGTGGCGAAGCGGACGCGCTCCACCCGCATCCCGTCGTCGACGAAGCGCCCCAGCAGCACGGCCCAGCTCCGGGGCGGCAGCTCCGGGGTGCAGGCCGCGTATTCGCGCTGGGCGTCCGCGAGGAAGTCCGCCAGCACGCCCGGGTCCAGCAGCACGAGCCGCGGACTCATTCCTGGCGCTCCGGCGTGGGGGCGCGGAGGCGGCCCTCGGCGCGGTCCTCGCGAAGCTGGGTGATGAGGCCCCGGGCGACGCGCTCCTCGAAGGCGGCGGTGGTCTCCGGCGTCCAGGTGTAGAAGCCCTGCCCCGTCTTCAGTCCCAGCTCCCCCTGCTCCACCTTCCGCGCGAGCACCGGGGGCACCGGGCGCCCGGCGTTGCGCATGACGTTGGTGACCAGGTCCACCCCCGCGAGGTCCAGCCGGTCGAAGACGCCGGACACGCCCAGGCGCCTTCCGATGCCCTGGGTGAGCACGCGGTCCACCATCTCCGGCGTGGCGACGCCTTCCTGCACCAGCCGGATTCCCTCACCGATGAGCGCCTGGAGCAGCCGGGGACCCACGGAGCCCGGCACGTCCTTCGCGAACACCACCGGCGTCTTGCCCACCTCCTCGAGCAGCTGGCGCACGGCCTCCACGACATCGGGGGAGGTCCGCTCTCCGGGGATGACGTCCACCAGGGGAACCAGGTGCGCCGGCAGGTAGTAGTGCGCGCTGAGGACGCGCTCGGGCCGGGTGCAGTCCCGGGCCAGCGCCGTCACGCTCAGCGCGGTGGTGTTGGACGCAAGCACGGTGTCCGGCGCCGCGAGCCCGTCCAGTTGACGGAAGACCTCCTGCTTGAGCGCGAGATCCTCGGGCACGGATTCGAGGATGAGGTCCTGATCCCTGGCGGCCTCCGCGAGCACCGTGGTGCGACGGATGCGCCCGAGCGCCGCGTCCCGTTGCGCCGCGGTCAGCAAGCCTGTCTCCACCAGAAGGGCCGCGTCGCGCTCCAGCTTCGCCCTCGCGCGCTCACTGCTGTCCGGACGCGTGTTGTAGAGCACCACCCGCCTGCCGGCGATGGCGAGCTCGAGTGCGATGCCGCACCCCATGGCTCCCC
>NZ_RAVW01000195.1 GCF_003611585.1 Corallococcus exercitus
GGGGGGGCGGGAGGCGCCTCGGTGTAGGCCGGGTGCTTGCGCAGCTCCTCGCGCGTCAGGCGCAGCGGCCGGTTCTCCTGGTACACCCGGGCGAAGAGGCCGCGCTCGTCCACCGCCACCAAGGCGGCGCCCTGCACCAGCAGCTCATGCTCCGCGACGGACAGCGCGGCGAGCGGCTGCGCGTCGCGGCCATCCACCACCTGCACGGAGGACTGGTTCGCGCCAATCAGCTTGCGCGCCTTGAGCGTGACGAGCTCCAGGATGGCCGGCACGCTGCCGGCCGCGTTGAGCGCCAGGCTCGCGCGCGACAGGCCGCGCAGCTGCTCGGTGCGGCGCAGCTCGCCCGCCATCAGCCGGGCCCGCTCCGCGTCGGCGCGCTTGCGCGCGGTGATGTCCTGCACGGTGCCCACGAAGCGGACCGGCTTGTCGTCCTGGAAGTACGTGCGGCCCGTGGCGCGCACCCAGCGCTCGACGCGGTCCTTCAGCCCCACGGTGCGGTAGGCCACGTCGTAGTCGCCCCGGCCGGTGGGGTCCCAGCTGAGCGCCACCGCGCGCTGCACGGCGTCCCGGTCCTCCGGGTGCAGGCCCGCGAGGAACAGCTCGTAGGACGACTCCGCCTCGAGCGGCAGGCCGAAGAGCGCCTTGCAGCGGGCGTCCCACTTGAGCTCGCCCGTCACGATGTCCATGTCGAAGGTGCCCAGCGCGGTGGCGTTCAGCGCCAGGCGCAGGCGCTGCTCGCTGTCCGCCAGCGCGGCCTGCTGCCGGCGCAGGTCCTGCGTGAGCGCCTCCGTGTGGCGGCGCGCGCGCACGAACTCCGTCACGTCGGTGGCCAGGGTGATGACGCCGGACGCGGTGCCGTCCAGCTCCACCATCGGGTGGTAGATGACGTTGAAGAAGACGGAGTCCGGCTGGCCGTCGCGCTCCAGCTTCACCTCGAACTCCGGCCGCACGAAGGGCTGCTTCGTGCGCACCACGCCGCGCAGCACCTCCAGGACCTCCTGCTGCGCGGCCATCTCCGGGAACACGTCCAGCAGCGCCTGGCCCGGCGTCACCCGCCGGCCCACCAGCAGCTCGTAGTACGGGTTCGCCAGCTCGAAGACGAAGTCCGGCCCGCGCGTGATGGAGATGCCCACCGGGGCCTGCATGAAGAACGCGTGCAGCCGCTCGCGGTGGACGGCCTCCAGGGCGTGGCGCTCGCGCTCGCGCAGCGACTCCTCGCGCAGCTGCACGGCCTCGCGCGCCAGGTACAGCTCCACGAACATCGACACCTTCGCCAGCAGGATCTCAGGCCGCAGCGGCTTGCGCAGGTAGTCCACCGCGCCGTGCGAGTACGCGGCCAGCCACTCCTTCTCGTCGCCGTCGCCCGCGGTCATGAGCAGCACGGGCGTGCGCCGGCTGCGTTCGCGCTCACGCAAGAGGCCCAGCACCTCCACGCCGGTCATGTCCCCCAGGTTCATGTCCAGCAGGACGGCGGCGAAGTCCTCGTCCAGCAAGCGCCGCAGGGCCTCGCGTCCGGAGGTGGCCCGCACCAGCCGCTGCCCCAGGGACGCGAGGATGCCCTCCAGCGCCAGCAGGTGCCCGGGCGTGTCGTCGACGATGAGGATGCTGGCCCGTTGGTGGGACATGGGCAGGGACACGGCGGCGGAGGGCATGATGGTGGAGGCTCGGGGAGCGGGCTCCCCTTCCCTTTAGGCTGCTTGCAGGCACGCGGGGGGAGGACAGGCCCGGCTTCGGAGCGTCCCCGTTGACGGCAGGACAACACTTCGCGTCGCAACCTGCCTCCTCCCTCCCGTCGATTCCAGAAGAACCCTGTGGACCCCCTACATTCGCCGCCTCCCCGTCTGCCTGGGAACGCACCAGGAAAGCGCCCGCTGGGGCATGGCTCTCCCGTGTTTCATGTTTCAGTCCCGTCACGGCGACGGCAGGCGGCGCAGCGACGTCATCGGGAAGGGCACCCAGAAGGGCGTGGCCACGCTGTCCCCCTCCAGGGAGAACCAGGGCCCGTCCTTGCCCGCCAGCACGTGGAAGTCCTGCGCGGGGGTGAAGCCCTGGCCCACCAGCGCCACGCGCTCCCCCTTCGCGTTGGTGGCCACGTCCAGCACGAGCACGGTGTGGCCGGGGCTGCCCCCCAGGACGAAGAAGTCCCCGGGGCGCAGCTGCTCGCGCGAGGGACGCGCGCCCTCCGCCTGGAGGGACAGGGTGCCCGCGTAGGTGAAGAGCAGGTCCAGGTAGTTCCGGAACGCCGCGCGTGAGCTGTCCGGCGTGCTGCCCGGCACCCACGTCACCTTCGCGCCGGAGACGCGCGCCCGCTCCCCGGCCGCGTACCGGGGCCAGGACGCCAGGTGGCCGCTGGTGAAGCGGTAGGCGATGCGCTCCGGATGGCCGGACGCCCAGCGCCATTCGGCGTGGAGGCGCAGGATGGAGTCCGCGCACTGCTGGAGATTGGCGCTGCCCACGTCCAGCTCCCCCACCGCCGCGAGCCGGGCATCCGAGGCCGCCAGCACCGTGCCTCCCTGGAAGTCGCGCACGGGGGTGCCCTCGGGCCGCAGGGGCAGGCCGCGCAGCCACGCGCCAAAGGAGCCCGCCTCCAGGGGCACGCGCGTGTAGCCCTCCGGGGGCGCGAAGGTCTCCTCCAGCGCGCGCACCTTCGCGGTGGCCGTCAGCCACGGGTAGCGCGTCCGCTCCTCCGCCGTGGGGGCGTGAGGCGCGACCTTCGCCCGACCGGCCGCTTCACAGCTCGCCAGGGACAGCGCGACGGTGAACAGGGTGGTCAGGATCATCAGGGGACGGAAGGGTCCCATCGCGTTCACGGGGCGGACTCCAAGGGGACGGACCGGGGGAAGTCCCGGGCATTCCCCTGGGACACCGCACGCGGGGCCGCGGGTCCCCACCAGGCGTGGATCCGCTGGGGCAGTGGGGGAGTTCTTCGCTGGACGCTCGCCATGCCGGACAGGTGCGTCCCGGGTGCCGAGCACTACCTTTTGAAGGCCATGCACCGTCGGGCAAGCCTCGTGCTGCTCAATACGCTGTCCTTGTCGCGACTGCCGCTCGCCGCGGTGTTCATCGCGGTGTCGGACCTGCGCCTGAGGGCCTTGCTGGTGGTGGTGGCGGCGGCGACGGACTTCCTGGACGGTTGGATTGCCCGGCACCGGGGACTGGCCACGCGCCTGGGGGCGCTCATCGACCCGGTGGCGGACCGCGCCTTCATGGTGACGGCCTTCATCGTGTGTCTGCTGGACGGGCTCATCGGTCCGGTGGAGCTGACGCTGCTGCTCGTGCGCGACATCGGCACGGCCATCGGCTTCACCGTCGCGAGGCTGCGGCCGGACATGCGGGCCATCGAGCTCAAGGCGCGGATGCTGGGCAAGCTGGTCACGACGCTGCAGCTCGCGGTGTTGCTGTGCGTGCTGCTCTACCCGCCGCTGGTCCGTCCGCTCGTGGCGCTCGTCGCGCTGCTGTCGCTGGCGTCGGTGGTGGACTACACGCGGGCCGTGTGGCGCCAGCGTCAGCGCCGGGAACTGCCGCCGTCCCGGCCGTCCTCGCGCATTCCCCATGGGCCCACGGGTGCGCCCATGGGGTCCGTGCGGGAGTGACGCCTCACGCAGGCACGGCGCGTGTGCTTGGAGCCAAGGCCAGCCGGGCGCGTTCGCGCTCCATGGCGGCGCGCTCGCCTTCGGACAGGGCGTCCCAGACCTCGTCCATCGTGTCGAGCAGCGCATCCGCTTCCGGCGAATCTCCCCCCGGCGCGCGGGCGCGGACGAGGGCCAACTTGTGCAACAGGGTGCGGTATCGGTCGTAGACCGTCATGGTGGAAACCTCCGTCCGGGAGACGCGGACGGAGCCACGCGGCTGACGGGAGGGCCCGGTCACCGGCGCCGGGTTTCGGCGTCGCGGCGGGCCTCGGCGCCGGTCAGCACGGCGATCTCCCGGGTGTGGCTGCGGCCCACGATGTTCACGGTGGCGCGCACCCGCTCGCCCTCCTTGAGCTGCGTGACGCCGATGTTCTCGCCGTCGCGGACGATGCGCGTCTGGGTGCTGATCTCCAGCGGCAGGCGCGTGCCCTCGTTGTCGATGACGACCTCCTTCGACGACACCGAGCGCACCGTGCCCCGGTAGATGGCGTCCACCACCGCGACGCCCTGCGAGGCGGAGGAGGCCGGGGGCTTCGCGGCGGCGGGAGCCCCCGTGCCCGTGTTGCCCGTGCCACCCGTGCCCGCGTTCGGATCCGTGCCCGGGTTGGGAGGCGTCGTGCGTCCTTCCGCCCCCGGGTTCGGCTCCGCGCTGGGGCTGTTCGGCTCCGAAGCCTGAGCGTTCCCCGAGCCTCCCGTCGGCGCCGCGGTGCCGGTGCCCTGCTGGGGCGCGGCGGCCGGGGCCGTCCCAGCGGGGGCCTGGGTGCCCGTCCCGGATCCACCAGTCCCTGGCTGCTGCTGCGAGGTGCTCGCTGCCGGAGCGGCGCTGGCTCCACCAGTCCCTGGTTGCTGCTGCGAGGTGGTCGCTGCCGGAGCGGCGGGGGCCTGAGTGCCCGTCCCGGAGCCACCAGTCCCTGGCTGCTGCCGGGAGGTCGCCGCCGGAGCGGTGGGCGCCTGCGTCGTGGACGGCTGGGAGGCGGCGGGAGACGTGCTCTCCTCGGACGCCGCATCATCCCCCGTGCCGCCGGACTGAGCCCCGGCGCACATCAGCAGGCAGGCCACGCCCGCGATTCCCAATCCCAGCCAGGTGTCTCGCCTCATGCGCGGCGCGCCTCCATCTTGGGAAGGTGCGTGCGCCCACCGCTGGAACCACCGTCCCGGAAGCCGGGCGCTCGCCCGTCCGCCCGCGACGCCCACCCCCGACATGGCGCCTGTCCGGAAAAATGAAACGCCCCCGGCCCCATTCAAGGGACGCGGGGGCGCGAGGCTCGGAGGGCCCGCCGCTACGGCAGCGGGAGCGGACCGCCGCCCTGGGGCAGCGTGCGCGCCAGCGCCACGGCCTTGGCCGCCTGCACCAGGCCATGTCCGTAATGCTCATCCACGCCCGGCGTCGTCTTGTCGTCCAGCGCCGTCTTCTCCAGCACCGCGCGCACGTGCGCGGCGCTCAGGTCCGGCCGGGCGCTGAACACCAGCGCCGCGACGCCCGACACGTGCGGGGTGGCCATGGAGGTGCCGGACTCGCGCTGGTAGTCCAGGCCGGAGGTGGACACCGTCACCTCCTGTCCCACGAGCCCCTTGAGGGCCGCGCCGGACGCCATCGACACCGACACCGTGGGCACCCAGTGCGGGTTCGCGGAGCCCAGCGTGAAGCCGGGGCCCTCGTCCTCCACGTTGTCGCCGATGATGATCGCGCGCGCGCCGGCCTGGATGACGTTGCGAGCCTTCTCCTCGAAGAACAGGTCGCCGCGGTCCACGTACGCGACGAAGCCTTCGCAGGTGGCCGCCTCACCGCACGCCGCGCGGTCCGCGCCCAGGCCGCAGTTGACCAGCCGGCCCGTGTACGTGCCCTGCGCGGTGTACGTGAGCGGCCGCGAGGTGACGGGCACCGACGCCGCGGTCACCTGGGACAGCGACGCCGCCCCCAGCACCGTGGCGCTCAGCACCTCCACGCCCGGCCCCACCACGGACAGCTCCTGGCCGTACTGGGAGAAGTCCGCGATCTTGCCCTGCAGGTCCACCGCGCCCACCGCCATCACCGACGGCAGGTACGCGGCCGGATAGGCGATGCCGTGCTTGCCGTCGTTGCCGCTGGCCGCGACGGACAGCATGCCGTTGCCGTTGTTCCAGACCTTCTCGAACGCGGTCTGCTCGTCCTCGGACGGGTCCGGCGCGCCCAGCGACAGCGAGGCCACCCGCGCCCCCTCCGAGTTGCACCAGTCCACCGCCGCGATGACGTCATCCGTCCTGCCGCCGCCATCCGTGTCCAGCACGCGCGCCACGAGCAGCGACGCGCCCGGCGCCACGCCCACCACGCCGTTCGGATCCTCGCCGGGCGCCACGCGCCCGCCGGAGCCCGCGCCGAACTGCGCCAGGATGGTCGCGGACACGTGCGTGCCGTGGCCACCGCCCACCGTCACCTCGCCCTTGGGGGACACGCTCTGGTCGGTCGGGTCGTCGTCGTCGTCGACGAAGTCCTTGCCCTTGAGGAACGCCGCCTTCAGCTCCGGGTGCTTGCTGTCCCAGCCGCTGTCGATGACGCACACCTTCACGCCCTCACCCGTGGCCGCGCCCGGGTCGATGATGCCGTCGTTGTTCGCGTCCCACACCTGCGGGGCCTGGACCAGCTTCAGCCCCTCGGTGTACTCGCCCACCGACCCCTGCGTGCTGAACGCGCCCTGCCACGACGCCAGCGGCGGCGGCGTGGGCAGCGCCATCGCCCGCACGCGGCGGTTGGGCGTCACGGAGAGCACGTCGGGGTTCGCCTTCAGCGCCGTGATGGCCTCCGGCGACAGCCGGGCGGACACCATGTTCAGGTTCGGGATGCGGCGGCGCACCGTGCCGCCCACGCGCTCCACGGCCTTCACGATGTCCGCCGAGGCGGCCAGCGCGCTGGCGGTCACCTTCGGCTTGTAGGTGATGATCACCCCGTCCGGCGCCGTGTTCGGACTCGTGCTCAGCGCGGAGACCGCCGTGGACGGCAGTGACGCTTCCGCGGTGCCAGGACACGCCTGGGGCAGGACGACGGGTTCGGGTTTGGGGTCGGAACCGCAGCCGCTCGCCACCATTCCGGACAGCCCGAGCCCAAGCCAAAGCCAACGCTTCATGGGTGCATCTCCTTCGTGCCCGGCCAACGTGGGGTGCCGCGCCGTGACCCGCTGCCCCCAAAAAGAGGGGGCCGGGGAGAACGGGCCAAACCCGCTTCCCGTTCCCACGACGATTTAAGCATGGACGAAGGACGACTGCTCGGGCGGCTGTCGTGCGCCCGACGGCCATCCGGTGCCAGGCCAACGTGCGGCCCTCAACGCTCACGGGGCCCTCCCCGTTGCCGGCCCGGCATCCGGGTCGCGCCGCCCCCGGCCTTGAGCCTGGCCGCCAACCTGGCCTCGAGTTTGGAATGACGCACCGGGCCCGGCGCCCGGCACGCGACGTCAGGCGTCGGAGGGATCCACGCCGAAGATGCGCTGGGCGTCCACGGCATAGGCCGCCAGCTGGCGTTCCCGCTCCGCCGGGTCCCAGCCCAGCAGCGGCGCCATCACCTCCGCGGCGCGGACGGCGGCGGCGCGGCCCTGGTCGCGCGTCTCGAACGCGACCTTGAGGCGGCGGATGAGCAGGTCGGCCAGCGTCTGGACCATCTCATGGGTCACGCCCCACGCGGCCTCGGCGCGGCGGTACGGCAGGCCCTCCACCAGCGGCTCGGCCAGCGCCGGCGTCTCGCGCGTGAGCGCCCACACCGCGCGCCAGCGGCTGCCGTACGCGCGCACCAGGTGCTCGCCGGTGGCCGCGTCCCCCACTTCCTGCCGCGCCGCCTCGAGCTCCGCGTCCAGCTTGAGGATGTCGCCGCCTGGCAGGGGCTGCTCGTGGGTGACGGGCTTCTTGTGCGGGAGGGCCAGGTGGCGCTCCACGGCGTTGACCACGTCGCGGGCCATGACCCGGAAGGTGGTGAGCTTGCCGCCGCTGATGGCCAGCACGCCGGACGGGCTCACGTCGATGGTGTGCTCGCGGCTGGCGCTGCCCGGGTTGCTGTTGCCGTGGTAGCCGCTCGCGGCCAGCGGGCGGATGCCGGCCCAGGCGCTGACCATGTCCTCGCGGGTGAGGTGGGCCTCGGGGAAGAAGGCGTTGGCGGAGGAGAGCAGGTAGGCCACGTCCGCCTCGCTCGCGCGCACCTCGGCCGGGTGGGCGCGGGTGGCCGTCTCCGTCGTGCCGATGAGGGTGAACGCGTCCGAGGGCAGGATGAACATCACGCGGCCGTCCACGGGGGACAGGAGCGTGAGCGCGTCCCCGATGTTCAGCCGCGAGCGGGGCACCGCGATGTGCACGCCCTTGCTGCCGCGCACCGAGGGGCCCGTGCGCGCCTTGTCCGAATCCAGCTGGCGGATCTCATCGCTCCACGGTCCGGTCGCGTTGACGACGGCGCGAGCGCGCACGGTGTGCTCCAGGCCGGTGAGGTGATCCACCACCACCGCGCCCTTCGCCTTGCCGTCCTCCAGCACCAGCCGCTTCACGGACGCGTGGTTGAGCACCACCGCGCCGGCCTCGCTCGCGCCCAGCGCGTTGGCCAGCGTGAGGCGGGCGTCGTCGGTGGCCGCGTCGTAGTAGCGGGCGCCGCCCTTGAGCCCCTCGGCGCGGATGCCGGGCTCGGCCTCCACCACCTGCTTGAGCGACAGGCGCTGATAGGCCTTCACGTTCCGGAACAGCGACAGGGCGTCGTACAGCATGAGGCCCGCGTTGAGCTTCCAGCGCGGCACGCGGGCCCCCGCGTAGACGGGCCAGATGAAGGCCAGCGGACGCACCAGGTGCGGCGCCAGGTTGAGCAGGCGGCGCCGCTCGATGCTCGACTCGAAGACGAGCCCCAGGTGGCCGTGCTCCAGGTAGCGCAGGCCCCCGTGGATGAGGCGCGACGAGCGGCTGGACGTCCCGCTGGCGAAGTCCTCGCGTTCCACCATGGCCACCTTCAGGCCCCGCAGCGCCGCGTCCCGCGCGGCCCCCGCGCCCGTCACCCCGCCGCCAATCACGAGCAGGTCGAAGGACTCGCTCCCCAGCGAGCGCAGGCGGTCGGCCCGCGAGGGCGGGGCGGGAACCTCCGTGGAGGCGGGCAGCGAACGGAGCACGGCGGATTCGGAACGCACGTCAGGAGTCTATGACGGGAAGTCTTCCGCCGCAGCGGATTCCGATGCAATGCGTCAAGAGGTCCACGGGGTCATGGCACTGGATGGCGGGGCACTGTCTGGCAGCGGGCGGCGGTGGTGGCCTTGCGTGTCCTGGGGAGGACGGATAGGCAGGCGGGCGCCTCACCTCCCCCATCCTGGACGCTCTGACGCCGCACCCGAATCGCTGTGTGGGACTCCCGAGACCGACGTGACCTGGCGTTCCTGGGACTGTGGGTCCTGGTGTACGGGCTCGCGGTGGCGCCGGTGCTGCACGCGGTGGTGGGGCACGGTGGAGGCCTGGGGCGCCACGAGCACGGGGCCTCCAGTCACGTCCAACGCGCCCAGGGTGCATGCGATGCGGCGAGGGCCGCGTGTCCGTCGGAGTCCGGGCAGGGCACGCTGGACGGAGCGAAGCGGGGCCATGGCCACCAGCACCTGACGGGCTCGGTGGAGCACCTGCTCGCGGTGGCGGCGAGCTGGACGGTGTTCCTGCCGCCGAAGCCGCGCCAGGTGTCCTGGTGGGTGGAGCTGGCGAGGGGCCCGGAGTGGTCGCCGGGGCAGCGGTTGCGGTCCGCGGCGATGCCGCAGGGCCCCTAGTGACATCCGGGCACTTCGGACTTCCGTAAGGATGACTTGCGAGCATGCGGACCGTCTGGCCTGGGCCAGACACGGGCCTGCGTGAGCGTATGTCCCCAGCGGTCCCATCCCGCATGTCCTGGAGCGCGTCGCGACGCGAGCCGGGGACGTGTCGCCGTTTCCTCGTGCTTCCCCTCCCGTGACCATGTTGCTCATCGCGTTCGCCACGCTCTCGACGTGTCTTCACGCAGCCCCGCCTGCCGCACAGGAAGGGCCGCGCCTGGAGCCCACCGGCCACGCGGTAACAGAAGCCACGAAGGAACATCAGCAACCCGTGATGCGGAAGCCCACTGCATCCCTGGCGCAGGCCGGGCAGCCCACCGCGTCCCTGGCGCAGGCCACCGCATCCCTGGCACAGCCCACCGCGTCCATGGTGCAGGCCGGGCAGCCCACCGCGTCCCTGGCACAGGCCGCCGCATCCCTGGCGCAGGCCGGGCAGCCCACGGAAGCACCGGCCTCCGGGAAGGCACGCACGACATCGTCCGAGCGGCGGACGCCGGAGGAGCCTCCCCCCAGCAACGCGGTCGCATCTCCCCTCGAGCAGCAGCCAGCGGGAGCACCCGTCCCCAGCGACGCGATCGCATCTCCCGCAGAGCAGCAGCCAGCGAAAGCACCCGTCCCCAGCGAAGCAGTCGCAGTTCCCACCGAGCAGCCGCCAGCGGAAGCACCCGTCCCCAGCGACGCGGTCGCATCTCCCGCAGAGCAGCAGCCAGCGAAAGCACCCGTCCCCAGCGACGCAGTCGCATCTCCCGCCGAGCAGCAGCCCACGGAAGTCCCCGCCACCACGCCATTGCCGGAGTCCGCCAGCAAGCAGCGCTCCACGGTGGTGCGAGGCACGCGTCCCGCGCGGAGCGCCTCCGAGGTCACGCTCGGCCGGGACATCCTGGACACGGCCCCCCGCACGAACGCGACGGACGTGCTCCGCGTCGTCCCGGGCCTCGTGGCCTCGCAGCACAGCGGCGAGGGCAAGGCGCAGCAGCTCTTCCTCCGCGGCTTCGACGCGCTCCACGGCCAGGACGTGGAGCTGAACGTCGGAGGCCTGCCGGTGAACGAGGTAAGCCACATCCACGCGCTCGGCTACGCGGACACGAACTTCATCATCCCGGAGCTCGTCCAATCCCTGGAGGTGACGGAGGGCTCCTACCGAGCGTTCCAAGGTGACTTCGCGGTCGCGGGAACGGTGCGAATGGACCTGGGCGCCCGGGAGAAGGGCGTGGAGTTCGCGGGCACCCTGGGCCAGTTCAACCAGCGCCGGCTCGTCGTGACGGTGCGCCCCGGCGAGGACCCCGGAACCTTCGCGGCGGCGGAGCTCGGAGAGAGTGACGGCTTCGGTCCCCAGCGAGGCTACGGCCGGGCCACGCTGCTCGCGCAGGCGAACCTGGACCTGGGCCACGGCCTGAGCGCGCGCATCCTGGGAGGCAGCTACGTCACGCGCTTCGACTCCCCAGGCGTGGTGCGCGAGGACGACCTCGAAGCCGGACGTCGCACGTTCTACTCCGGCTCCTTCCCGCGTCAGGGCGGCACGGTCTCCAGGCACCAGTTCCTCCTCGGAGTGGACCTGCCACGTGAAGGCACCGCGCGCACGAGGCTGGAAGCCTTCGGAATCCTCTCGGACCTGCGTCTGCGCAACAACTTCACGGGCTACCGAGTGGACGACCGGGGCGACGGCCTGGAGCAGACGAACGGCGGCTCCACGCTGGGCCTGCGAGTGGAGCACCGCCGTCAGGTCACCCTCTTCGACCGGCCCGTCGCGCTGGAGCTGGGCCTGGGAGGACGGCGCGACGGCATCCACCAGACGCAACGCCGTTACTGGGAGACGGACGGCACCTTCTTCGCGGACGAAGTGGACGCGGACATCACCCAAACGGATGTCTGGGGTTACGCCGAAGCGAGGCTCCCCCTGGGCCGCTGGGCCTTCCGGCTGGGAGGCCGGGCCGACGCGCTGGGCGTGGAGGTCTTCGATGCGCTCGCCTTCCGCGACCCGCGCTACTACGACGGGCAGGGCTACTCGCGCAGCGCCTTCGGGGTGCACTGGGGCGCGAAGGCCGGCGTTGAATACGCGCTCACGGACACCTGGGCCCTCTTCGCCAGCTACGGGGACGGCTTCCGCTCCCCGCAGGCGCGGAGCCTCGCGGAAGGCGAACAGGCCCCCTTCGTCAACGTGCACGGCGCGGAGCTGGGCACCCGGAAGGACGGAGAACGTCTGTCCTTCCAGGCGAGCGTCTTCGGCTCGCAGGTGGCGGACGACTTCTTCTTCGACCACACGGTGGGCACCACCGTCTTCACGGGAGAGACACTGCGCACGGGCATCTCCGCGGCCCTGCAGGCGCGTCCGCTCGAAGGCGTCACCGCAGCGCTGAGCGCCACGGTGGCGAACGCGACGGTGACGAAGACGGACGCGAAGCTCCCCTACTTCGCGCCCCTGGTCGCGCGAGCGGACGTGGGCTGGGACAAGCCGCTGCCCGGCATCGACGCCGTCCTCTCCCTCGGCACGGGCCTCACGCTCATTGGTCCCAGGCCCCTGCCCTACGACGAATACAGCCACACCGTGTTCCTCGCGGACGCGCAGGCCGCGCTGCGCAGGGGGGCGCTCGCGTTGCGGCTCGACGTGAAGAACCTGCTCAACACGCGCTGGCGCGACGGCGAGTTCGTCTACAGCTCGCGCTTCGACCCCACCTCGCAGCCCAGCCTCGTTCCAGCCAGACATTTCACCGCGGGGGCGCCACGCGTGGCCTCGCTCACCCTGGAGGTCCATCTGTGATGAACCCATTCCCCGCCCCGCTCCGAGCGCTGGCACTGACCGCGACCCTCTTGAGCCTGGGCTGCGGAGGCAAGACGGAAGCGGAGCGCCGCACCTTCGCGGTGACGATGACGGCGACGGCGCCCACGGCCCCCAACGCGTATGGCTGGACGGTGACCCCCGAAGCCGCGCAGCTCTCGGTGGGCTCGGTGCGCTTCTTCGAAGGCCGCGTGCTCTTGTCGAGCCGCGCCCCGCGCTTCGACTGGTACTCGCTCATCGGAGGCACCGCGAACGCGCACCCCGGCCACTACGTCCCCGGCGACGCGCTGGGAGAGGTGCTGAACGTCCAGACGGTGGACCTGCTCGCGGGCGGCAACCTGGGTGACGCCAACGCCGTCACGGGCTCGTACGGCTCGCTGGAGTTGACGCTCGTGACGCCCACGGCGGCCACGGACGCACAGAACGTACTCGCCGGCCACCAGGCGCACGTGCGCGGCACGGCGACGCACACGTCCGGAGCCACCGTGCGCTTCGACGCGACGGTGGACCTGCCCAAGGCCATTGAAGGCGTGCGCTTCGAGCGGGAGCTCCAGAAGGAGGCCGGCTTCGTGCGCATCGCGGTGGACCTGGGGAAATGGATGGACCGCATCGACTTCGCCACCGCGTCGCTTCCGGACGCGGCCGGCGTTTCCACCTTCTCCGCCGACAGCCAGGCCCAGAACGGGTTGGTGCGCGGCGTGGAAGACACCAGCGCCTACGTCGTGACGTGGGTGGAAGGAGCCGCGGAATGAAGAAGCATTGGCTGATGGGAGTGTGCTGCCTCGCCGGCGTCGCCTGCTCGTCGGGACAGGGCAACGTGACGTTCACCACGTACGGAGAGGACTTCATCGAGAAGCAGATCCCCGCCAGCGCCTTCGAGGACGGCTGGAGCGTGAAGTACGACAAGTTCCTCGTGAAGCTGGGCGAGGTGAAGGTCGCCAACCACGAGGGAGAGACCGCCGCCGAGCAGACCGCCGCGAAGGTCTACGACGTGCACCGTCCGGGACCGGTGGACGTCGCGACGTTCAACGACCTGGCCTCCGAGGAATGGGACGAGGTGAGCTACGCCATCGCCCCCGTCGCGGGTGCCACCGCCGGCAACGCGGACGCGGAGGACGTGACGCGGATGAACACCGAAGGCTGGTCCGTCTACGTGGAGGGCACGGCCACCAGGGGCACCGCGACGAAGCGCTTCCACTGGGGCTTCGCCACGAACACCCTCTACGAGCACTGCGAGAACGAGGACATCGGCAACGGAGTGACGGTGCCCAAGGGCGGCACGGAGACGGTGCAGCTCACCATCCACGGCGACCACCTCTTCTTCGACGACCTCCAGTCGTCCGACGCGAAGATGCGCTTTGACGCCATCGCCGCGGCGGACAGCGCGGGCATCGTCGGTCCGGACGGTGAAATCACGCTGGATGAGCTGGGCCTGGTGGACCTGACGTCGCTGCCGTCGAACCAGTACGGCACCGGAGGCGCGGGCAGCGTGCGGACGCTGCGCGACTTCGTGACGGCGCTCGTGCGCACCGTGGGCCACTACCGTGGCGAAGGCGAGTGCTCGCCGCGCGTCCGTTGACCCGCACCGCCAGAGGGGCCGGCCCGAACGCGCGGCCGGCCTCCCTGGTTTCGTTCAGCGCTTCGAGGAGTCGTCCCCGCCCGTCATGCCACCGCCGTGCGAGGGCATGTGGGACGGCGGGGTCGGCTGACGGTTCGGGTTCATCTGGTTAGAGCGGTTGTCCTGGGCGGACTTGTGCTCCGGGCGCTCGGGGTTCTTGGTGTTGGAGCGCTGATCATTCGGGTTCGGGTTCTTGTGCTTGCTCATCGTTCGGCGGGCCTCCCTGTGTCCGGACATGGGCGCCCGGACGAAGGCACGGTAGGGAGAGGCACCCGGGAAGCGCAGGGGCCCAGGGGGCGCTGCACAGTGTCCGGCATCGGTCGCTCGGGCTGTCGTTCCGGGACCGGGAGCCTTGGGCGCGCTTTCCTCCGGATGCGAAGGAGGAGGCGGATGCCTACTCCTGAACCCAGGGAGGTACGGCGCGTGAAGACGGTGACCTACGAGCGCAGTGGCCGGACGAACACCGGAGCGCAAGCGCTGCGAGTGGAAGGCCTGAAGCACCTGCGCGTCCTGGAGCAGGGCGAACCGGTGGTGGAGCGGGACCTGACGCAGGAGGAGGTCCGTCGGCTGGGGCCCATGCTGGAAACCCTCCAGCGGGAGCCCGAACCCGCCACCCTCGTGCCCCAGGCCGGAGGCCCGGACGGGCTGGCGGTGACCCTGGCCTTCGAGGACGAGGAGACGCCCCGGCTGAGGCTCGCCACGGAGCGGCTGCCAGCGAAGGGCGCCGGTGCCGGGTATGATCGCCTGCTCGCGGAGCTGGACGCCCTGCTGACGGCGGAGCTCCACGCCCGGGCTCCCCGCCACGCCCACGCCGTCCTGCCGCATCAGCTCCGTCACGACGAATGACGCAAGGTCGCACGGTCCGTGAGGGCCACGTCGGCCAGGGCACAGCAGGGGAGCAACCGGGGCAGGTTGCCCTGACGGCCCGCTTCTGACAGACAAGCAGCATGAAGCGCGTGCAGTTCTCCGTGCACCGCACGGTCGGAGAGGCACGGATGCTGGCGGGAGCCCTGGAATCGGCCGGGCTCTCGGTGGACATCCGCGGTGAGTCCCTGGTCCCGCTGAGCGGAGAGATTCCCAGCACCGAGGCCTGGGTGGAGCTGTGGCTGTGGCCCGAGGAACTGGAGGCCGGGCGCCAGGTCCTCGCGGAGCTCCAGGCGAACCAGGAAGCCGCCAGCCGTTCGGTGACGTGCCCCCGCTGCGGCGAGGAGAACCCGGCGAACTTCGAGCTGTGCTGGAGCTGTGAGCTGGAGCTCCCCTCGGGGCTGCGCCCCCACCTGCGCGCCGTGTAGAAAACCAACATGAGCGAGCCAACGAACGAACCGGGGCAGCGGACCGGCCGGCGCTGGAACCAGGGCCTCCGGGGCGTCCTCTGGGTCTGCGGGGCGGCGCTCGCCATCCACATCATCCCCCTGTTCCTGCCCCGCAACATGCCCGAGCAGGAGCTGGCCATCGCCCGCGCCACGGAAAACGTGGAAGGCCGCCTGCGGTTCCTGGTGCCCCTGAAGCACAACGACAAGGCCACCGCGGCGGACCTGCGCACGGCGGCCGAGCTCCTGCGCGAAGGAGCCCCGGCGGAAGCCCACGACCTGGCCCTGGAGGCCGAGCGGAGGGACCCGAACGCACTGGAGACCCAGCTCCTGCTCGCGCGCATCTGCGACCGGGAGCGGATGTCCCGCTGCGTGGAGCAGTCACTGGGCAAGGCCCAGAAGCTCGCGCCAGCGGACCCACGGGCGGAACTGCTCCGGGCGGACCTGAGCGAGGAGAAGGGCGACGTCGAGGGCGCCACGGCGGCCCTGTCCCGGGCCTACAGCCGCGCCCCCGGAGATCCGCTCGTCGGAGTGCGCTACGGCCGACTGCTCAGCCGGATGGGAAGGCCCGAGGAGGCCCTGAAGGTCTTCACCTCCCTGGAGGGCAAGCTGCCTGCGGCCAGGCTCCTGGTGGAGCAGGGGTTGGTGCTCACCAAGGAAGGCCGGAGCCGCGAAGCCGTGAGGCTGTTGCAGCAGGCGGTGCAGAAGGACCCGAAGCTCGCGGAAGGCCACTTCCAGCTGGGCATCGCCTGGTTCCAGCTGGGCAACGAGGACGCCGCGGAAGAGGCGCTGCGACAGGCGGACCGCCTGGACATCTCCGACACGCGGGCACTGGCCACCCTCTGCACCCTCCAGGTGAAGGCGGGAAGGCTCGAGGGAGCCCGCCAGACGCGCACGGACCTGGAGCGGCGCTTCCCCCAGCGGATGGACGCCATCCGGGAGCAGTGCCGGCTGCCCTGAACCCCAGGGAAGGCTCAGCGAGGCTCCTGCCCCCGGATCTGCCGGAGCATCCGGGCGGAGGCGATGACCGGCGCGTCCACGGAGCCATCGGCCCGTTCGGTGCGCACCACGGCCTGGAGGAAGGGGATTGCCTCTTCATCCCGGCCCTGCTGGAAGAGCAGCTCCCCCAGCGCGAACCGGGCATGGGTGAGGAGGACCAGGTCCTCCGCCGCCACGGCCGCATCAATGGCGTCACTCAGCGCGGACTCCGCCAGCTCGGGCTGTCCGCGTCCAAGCAGCTCGCGGGCGCGCTGCAGGTATTCGAGGGTATTCATGGGGCACGGTCCCCGAGCGGAGAAGACGGCAATGGAAGACAAGCGCCTGGTCGAGCTGGAAATCCGCTACACGCAGCAGCAGGAGCTGCTGCAGGAGCTGAGCGACGTGCTCTATCAGCAGGGGCGCGTCATCGACGCGCTTCAGGCGGAGCTGGAGCGGCTCAAGCGCAAGCTGGACGCCGAGCCGGGGCTGGTGGACGCCCGTCAGCAGGAGCGTCCCCCGCACTACTGAGCCACGGCCTCTAGAACTTGTAACCCAGCCGCAGGCCGATGATGGGGTTCGGATCGAGGTAACCCACCTCGACACCGATGCTCGCGGCCTTGCCCTGGAGGCCAAAGCCAAACGCCGCGTGGGCCTTGAAGGTGTCACCCTTGAAGAAGATCCACGGGCCCGCGAGACCCTCGATGTAGACGGTGCGACCCACCGTCGCGCGAAGCGAGATGTCCAGCGGAACGCCAATGATGTTGCCGTCGGTGACGAGCACCGCGCCGAACCGGGCTCCCACGAAGAGTGGACCCGCGACATGCCCTTCAACGCCCAGCGTGAAGTTGAAGGCCGCGCTCGTGTCCACCCAGTAGTCCGCGCCCACGCCCAGGCGAACGCCAGACTGCTGCGCTTTGGACTCAGCGGGCACCAGCAGGAGCCCCAGCGCGAACAGACCAGCGGCGTAGATTCGAAACAGATGCATGCGAGAGGCTCCTGTCCAGAGAGGGGGAAGGAGCGCCACTCAAGCAAAAGCAGGCAGGGTCAGGCCAGCCTCAAAGCCAGGCCCCCGTACGTTCGCACCCCGTCGGATCAATCCGCGAGGACACGCACGGCAATGACTCGTGTCACAAGCCCGCAAAGACAAAGCCCCTGGCGCCTTGCGGCGACAGGGGCTTTCAAAAAGAATCCGGCAGCGACCTACTCTCCCACGCGGTTTCCCGCGGAGTACCATCGGCTCTGGAGGGCTTAACTTCCGTGTTCGGGATGGGAACGGGTGTGACCCCT
>NZ_RAVW01000196.1 GCF_003611585.1 Corallococcus exercitus
AGATGTGTATAAGAGCCAGGAACCCAGTCCCCAGCAATTCGGCAAGTACGTCCTGGTCTCCAAGCTTGCCGCGGGAGGCATGGCGGTCACCTACCGCGCGCGCATGACGGGCGCGATGGGCGTCACCAAGCCCTGCGTCATCAAGCAGATCCTCCCGCACTTCGTGGACGACCACGACTTCGTGGAGATGTTCATCAGCGAGGCGCGCCTCGTGGCGGGCCTGACGCACGGGAACATCGCGCAGGTCTTCGACTTCGGTGAGGTGGACGGGCAGTACTTCATCGCCATGGAGCTGGTGCACGGCCAGCCCCTGTCGAAGGTGCTGCGCCGGGCGTCGCGCGCGGGCATCGGCTTCATGCCGCAGCCCCTGGCGCTGCACATCGCCAGCAAGCTGTGCGAGGGCCTGGACTACGCGCACCGCCACGTGGGCGAGGACGGCCAGATGCTGGGCCTGGTCCACCGCGACGTGTCCCCGGACAACGTCCTCATCTCCTACGAGGGCGAGGTCAAGGTCATCGACTTCGGCATCGCCAAGGCGACGAGCGCGGTGGAGGCCAAGACGTCGCCGGGCACGCTCAAGGGCAAGTACCCGTACTTCTCCCCGGAGCAGGCGCAAGGCAGGCAGGACCTGGACGCGCGCACGGACGTGTACGCGGCGGGCATCGTCCTCTACGAGATGCTCTGCGGCCGGCGCCCCTTCGAGGGCGAGTTCGTCACCGTGCTGCCGCGCATCATCACCGGCGACTGCCTGCCCCCGTCCGCCATCAACCCGACCATCGGCGAGGACCTGGAGACCATCGTCGCGCACGCGATGGCGGTGGACCGCGAGGCGCGCTTCCAGACGGCGAAGGACCTGAGCGAGTCCGCGGTGGAGCTGCTCTACCGGGACACGCCGCGCTTCACGCCCACGATGCTGAGCCAGCTCATGACGTACCTCTTCGCGGAGGAGCTGGCCGCCGAGGGACGCAAGGTGGAGCTGCCGCCCGGCTTCAAGGAGCAGCTGGCCGCGTGGCAGTCGCCGGGGTCGGAGCCCTCGCAGGGCCGCGCGCGGCTGCCCTCCAGCAACGGCCGGTCGTCCAACCCGGGCAACCCGGGCAGCTCCGGCGTGGCCCGCCCGTCCAGCCCGGGCGTGGCGCGGCCCTCCAGCCCCGGCGTGCGCTCCCCCAGCAGCGCGTCCGGCCTGCGCCCCGCGACGGATGGCAGCGCCCCACGCCGCTCGGCCACCCAGGCCACCGCCGTGCGCAAGAGCACCACCGGCGCGCGCCGCGTGACGCCGGGCGGCACCCGCGAGAACACCGGCACCGGCCGCCGTCCCCTGCCGCCCGAGCTTCCGCCCGAGCCGGACACCGACGGCGGCATCGAGCCCACGGCGGTACCCCGGGCGCTGCCCACCCTGGCCGCGCCGCGTGACACGCCGGTGGAGACGGCCATCGCGCCCGAGGCGCCGGAGCCCGAGGAGCAGCAGGCCCCCCGGGCCCGCACCACCGCGGACGACGCGCGCGACAAGCTGGCCGCCGAGGCCGCCGAGCGCGAGGTCAAGCGCGCGAAGCAGGTGCGCCTGCTGAGCATGGTCGCGTTCGGCGTCACCGCCGTGCTGGTCGTCATCGGCCTGCTGATCCACTTCCTGTCCCCGGCGGAAGAGGGCGAGGGTTCGGACGCGCCCGTCGTCCTGTGGATCACCTCCCAGCCGGAAGGCGCCTCCGTCGTCGTCAATGGCCGCCCGGTGGGGAACACGCCCAGCCGCATCATCGGCGCGGATCAACGGACGCCCCACACCATCGTCGTCACCCGGCCGGGCTACCGCGCCTGGACCCGGCGCTTCACCCCCAACCAGCCGGAGGTCCACCTCAAGGCGGAGCTGGAGGTGGCGCCCGGCACCACCCAGATGGTGTCGGAGATCCCCACCTCCGCCACGCTCGACGCGAGCACCGCCGAATCCCCGGACGCGGGCACCGCCGCTGTCGCCGCCGCCGTGGGTGTGCCCGGCGAGGACGGGGGCACCGCGACGGAGACCGACGGAGGCATGGCCTCCACCGACGCGGGGGCCATGGCCGAAGCGGAGCTCCCCGACCGCGACATGCGGCACGTGGAATACCCCACGCGCCTGCTGGTGCTGCGCCCCATGTACAACGCGCTGCCCCTGCCGGAGTACCCGACGGCCACCATCGACGTGTCGCCCGGGGCCGCGTACTCCGTGTGGACCGAGGGCAGCGCCGCGCTGTCGGAAGGCGACGGCACCGCGTCCGGCACGCTCGTCTACTACGCGGAGGGCGACCTGCCGGCGGACAACGCCGTGGGCTTCGTCAGCACCGCGCCGCGCACCATCAAGGGCGCGAAGAAGCTCCACTTCTTCGCCCTGGACGACACCGGCCCGGAGGACAACCGCGGCTCCGTGCGCGTGCACCTGCGGCAGTCCGCGTACATCCCGCCCCGCTCGGTGCTGTTCGAGGCCGACAAGAACGCCCTGCAGGTGAAGCCCCTGCACCAGATGCTGCTGAAGGGGCTCAACCCCAAGTCCACCTACGCCTTCACCGTGCGCGACGACTTCGCGGAGGTGCGCTCCGGCGCCCAGGGCCGCGTGCACACGGTGCTGTGCGTGGAGAAGGGCCCCAAGGCGGAGTCCGTGCGCAGCTCGCACCGCCTCTTCGAGACGGGCAAGCGCTACCAGGTGTCCGGCGTGCAGGACCTGCGCTGCGTCTTCCCCGACCTCCAGCTGGGGGACAACCAGGGCGCGCTCGACTTCGACATCGTCGACGTGACGAACATGTCCCGCAAGGAGCGCGCGGAAGCGCTGCGCGGGGCCAAGAGCTCCGAGCGGTAGCAGCCGGGCAGCCGGGCTCCCGCCTGGGAGGACGCCCCGAAGGCGGGCGTCGAATCCAACATCGCCCTCACCCCGACGCGCTGCTCCCGCGATCGGCGCCAGTGCCTACCCTGACGGACATCCACTTCTTCTCCAATGGAGTCCGTTCATGATGCCTGTCCTGTCCTCCACCGGCCTGGTGCTGCACAACCTGGGGCTCGCCGCCGGCTTCGGCGGTTCGCTCTTCGGCAAGGTGGCCCTCAACCCCGCGGTGAAGGTGATTGGTTCCAAGGCGGAGCGCGGTCAGGTGGTGAACGCCGCGTGGAACGGCTTCAACATCGTCAACGCGGCGTCGGTGGGCCTGGCGGCCATCACCTGGCTGGTGGGCCGCTCGCGGCTGACGGGCCGGGAGATTGACCGCACCACGCGCGGGCTGGTCATCGCGAAGGACGTGCTGCTGGGCGCCACCGTGGCGCTGGGCGCGGCCAACATCTTCGGCGGGGCCTACCTCGCGAAGCAGGCCCCTGAAGGCGCCGTCCCCTCGGAGACGGGCCTGACGCCCACCGCGGGCACGCCGGAGAAGGCCGCGAAGACGATGCGGGCGCTGGACGCGGGCGGCATCGCGAACATCGCCGCCATGGCGGGCGTCATCGGCATCACCGCCATCCTCAACATGCGCGCGGGGACGTCCTCGCGCTGGTCACTGGTTGCCAGGTTCCTTCCGTAAGGGCTCACGGGGGCCGCCGTGCTGCATCCGCGGCCCGGCTCGAAAAGGATGGGAAGGGCGCGTGGGCGCGGAGCCGAGAAACGGCACCGGGCCCACGGGTCTTTGTACCCGGGGCCCGGCGTGAGACTTCAGGCAGGAAGTGCGGTGGACCTCAGATGTCCAGGTTCTGCACGTCCAGCGCGTTGCGCTCGATGAACTCGCGGCGGGGCTCCACCGCCTCGCCCATCAGCAGCGAGAAGATGTCGTCGCTCTCCACCGCGTCCTCCACCCGCACCTGGAGCAGCGTGCGCGTGGTGGGGTTCATGGTGGTCTCCCAGAGCTGCTCCGGGTTCATCTCACCCAGACCCTTGTAGCGCTGCAGGCCCAGGCCCTTCTGCGCGTCCTTGCGGACCGCGGCCAGCACCTCCTGCACGGAGAACGCCGTGACCTCGCCCGCGTCCACCTGGACGCGGTAGGGCGCCTTGCCCAGCGAGTGGAACACCTCGCGCAGGGCGACGAGCTCCAGGTACTCCGGCGAGGACAGGTAGGCGTGGTCGAACACGGACTCGCGCATGGAGCCGTTCACGTCCGTGGACACCACCAGCTTCTTGGACGCGTGCTCCGTGTCCTGCTCCAGCCGCGTGGACAGCCGGCCCATCACCTCCGGCATGCGCCGCTGGCAGTAGTCGCGCATGGTGGCGAGCTCCGCCTCCACCGCGGCCTCGTCCGCGAGCAGGTCCGCGCGCAGGTTCGTCGCCTGCACCAGCGCGTCCACGATGCGCGCGTCGCGGCGCTTGGCCTGCTTCTCCAGCCGCTCCTCGTAGGTGATGACCTTCTCCAGCAGCGCCTTGAAGTCCGCGCCGCCCAGCTCACCGGCGGGCGTCTTCACCCGGCAGTGCTCCGCGGCGATGCGCAGCAGGTACTCGTTGAGCGCGCGCTCGTCCTTGACGTAGCTGTCCTTCTTGTTGCGCGTGACTTTGTAGAGCGGCGGCTGCGCGATGTAGACGTAGCCCCGGTCGATGAGCTCGCGCATCTGCCGGTAGAAGAACGTGAGCAGCAGCGTGCGGATGTGGCTGCCGTCCACGTCCGCGTCCGTCATCAGGATGATGCGGTGGTAGCGCGCCTTCTCCGGGTCGTAGTCCTCCGCCCCGATGCCCGTGCCCAGCGCGGTGATGAGCGTGACGATTTCGGCGCTGGTCAGCATCTTCTCGAAGCGCGCCTTCTCCACGTTCAGGATCTTGCCGCGCAGGGGGAGGATGGCCTGGTTGCGCCGGTCCCGGCCCTGCTTCGCGGAGCCACCTGCGGAGTCACCCTCCACGATGTACAGCTCGCTCTCGTGCGGGTCGCGGCTCTGGCAGTCCGCGAGCTTGCCGGGCAGGCCGCCGCCGTCCAGCACGCCCTTGCGGCGCACCGTCTCACGGGCCTTGCGCGCGGCGAGGCGCGCGCGGCACGCGTCGCCAATCTTCGCCACGACCTTCTTCGCGAGCGGCGGGTTCTCCTCCAGGAAGGAGGCGAGCTGATCATTCACCATCTGCTCGACCAGGCCCTTCACCTCGCTGTTGCCCAGCTTCGTCTTCGTCTGGCCCTCGAACTGGGGGTTGGAGAGCTTCACGGAGATGACCGCGGAGAGGCCTTCACGCGCGTCTTCACCCGTGGGCGTCTCCTTCAGGTCCTTCCAGAGGCTGCCCTTCTCCGCGTAGCTGTTGAGCGTGCGCGTGAGCGCGGCCTTGAAGCCGGACAGGTGGCTGCCACCCTCGTGGGTGTTGATGTTGTTGGCGAAGGTGAAGATGCGCTCGTCGTAGCCATCGTTCCACTGCATGGCGATTTCCAGCGACACGCCCTCACGCTCCGACTTGATGTAGACGGGCTTGTCGTGCAGCGCCTCCTTCGCCTTGTTGAGGTACTCCACGAAGGAGGAGATGCCGCCGTCGAACTTGAAGTCGTGCTCCTTCTGGGTGCGCTCGTCGCGGATGGTGATGTGCAGGCCCGCGTTGAGGAACGCCAGCTCGCGCAGGCGCTGGCTGAGCGTCTCGAAGTTGAAGTCCACCGTCTCCATGACCTGCGAGTCCGGCTTGAAGTGGATCATCGTGCCGACCTTGTCCGTGGTGCCCACTTCCTGGGGCGAACCGCTGGACACGCCGCGCGCGTAGGACTGTTCGTAGACCTTGCCAGCGCGCTGGACGCGGACCTTGAACCACTCCGACAGGAAGTTCACGCAGGTGACGCCCACGCCGTGCAGGCCGCCGGACACCTTGTACGCGCCGTTGCCGAACTTGCTGCCGGCGTGCAACTCCGTGAGCACGACCTCCAGCGTGTCCTTGCCCTTGAACTTGGGGTCGGGGTGCGGGCCCACGGGGATGCCGCGGCCGTTGTCCTGGACGCTGAGCGAGCCGTCCACGTGGATGATGACCTCGATGTCCGTGCAGTGGCCCGCGAGGGCCTCGTCCACCGAGTTGTCGACGACCTCGTACACGAGCTTGTGGAGCCCGTAGGTCATCGTGTCGCCGATGTACATGCCAGGGCGCTTGCGGACGGCCTCCAGCCCTTCGAGCTTGGTGATGCTGTCCGTCCCATACTCGGCGGGCGGCGCGGCCAGCGCGGCGCCGGTAGCGGGGGTCTTTTCCATGTGAAGCGTGTCCTTGGGAAAGGCTGCCGTTGCGACAGGGCTGTGCCTGCTGTGCCTACCACCACCGGGCATCCCGGACAAGGTTCGGGAGCCCGCGCAAGGCTGCGGAAAGATTCATGAATCAGGCGTCGAAACGCGAAGGCGGGAGGCGGTCCTCCAGCGCCGCGATCAACTCTTCATAAACAGCCTTGCGGGCGAAAAGATGTCGGGTGACGAGCACCCTTCCCTCTTCCTTGAGAAAGAGCCCGAGCACGCTCCCCTTCCTGCCGACCCGGCGCACGGAATCAATCTGGCCCCAGTGCAATTCGAGCGGCTGGCCGCTGAAGGGCCGGGCCACCCGCACGCCCGCGGAATCCAGGGTGATGCCCCACTGGGAGCGGGGGCGCAGGCGGTGGACGGAGACGAGGAAGGTCAGCATCAGGCCCGCGCTGATGCCGGCCCGCGCCATGGCGACCAGCCCCCCGCCGCTCCGGTAGTCCGCCAGGGCCCAGGCGGTGAGGACCGCCAGGAGGCACGCGCCCAGGATGAGGGCGATTCGGGTGGGACGCGGATCGAACGAGAAGAAGCGCGGGGTCATGGCTTGGAAGGCGGGGGCGGAAGGGATGGAAACCTAACCCCCTGGCGCACCGTGCGCGCGTCCTTTCCTCCGGGGCTGTTCTTTGGCCGTCGTCCCCGCGCATAGGCTGCCGGCCCGCATGACGGATGCCGAACTCACTTCTCGACTTCACACCACCCTCATCGCCTTCAAACGCCTCCAGTCCGAACGCGGCTCGCTGCGCCACCTCCAGCTCCCCGGCGTGGATGCGTTCGCCCTGCCGTCGCACCAGGACTCGCACTTCCAGCAGGTCCTCTTCACGGACGTGGACGCGCTGGCCGCCGCGCTGCCGGCCATCACGGACTTCTACCGGGGGCTGGGGCTCTCGCGCTGGCGCGTCACCCTGACACCGGGGCAGCGGGACGCGACGCGGGTGCTGGGCGCGGGCGGCTACCGGCCGGACTTCACCGTCGTGGCCATGGGGGCCTGGCTGCACGAGCTGCCGGACGCGGCGCCCGGGGTGCCGGTGGAGACCGTGGAGGACATGGGCGACCTGGTGGAGATCAACATCCAGACCTACGGCCCGGAGTGGCGGGACCTGCTCTCCGTCTGGCGGCGGCCGCCGCTCCCCGTGCCGGTGCACACGGTGGTGGCGCGCGAGCACGGCAGGGCCCTGTCCTGCGGGCTGGCGGTGGACGCGGCGGACACCGCGGGCGTGTACCTGGTGGCCACCCGCCCGGAGGCCCGGGGGCTGGGGCTCGCGTCGGCGGTGATGCGAGGGCTCATCTCCGGGGCGCGCCAGCGCGGGTGCACCGGGGTGGTGCTCCAGTCCACCCCGGCGGGCCTGCGCGTGTACCGGCACCTGGGCTTCCGCGACATCGGCCCGTGGGAGCACTGGGTGCCGCCGCAGCCGCGCTAGCGCAGCGCTTCCAGCTCCTCCAGCGTCTCCAGCACCCGCTGGGGCTCCTCGGCGCCCTGGAGCCGGTCCGCCAGCCCGCGCCCCGCGAGCCTCGCCACGTGCGCCAGCCGCATCAGCCGCGCGCGGCCCACGTGGCCGTCCACCAGCGCCACCACCAGCCGCAGGGGCTGGCCGTCCGGCGCGTCGACCTTCAGGGGCCGGGCCAGCGTCACCAGCGCCGCCACCGGGGCCGCGCCGGCCACGAACGCGTGCGGCACCGCGACGCCGTTGCCCACCTGGGACGGGGTCTCGCCCTCGCGCTGGCGCAGCCCCTGCGCCAGCACCGCCGCGTCCATCCCGGGCAGCGCCGCCGCCAGCCGCCCGGCCGCCACGTCCAGCGCGTCCTCGTAGTCCCCGCAGGACAGCTGCACCACCACCCGCTCCGCGCTCAGGAGCGGCGCCAGCGGCGGCACGGGTTCGTCGCCGCGCACCTCGCGCAGGGGGAACTCCGCGTCCAGGAAGGCCCGCACGCGCGCCAGCTGCGAGCCGTTGAGCTTGCGCCGCGCGATGTCCAGCATCAGCGTCCCCGCGGCGGGCACGTCCTCCAGGTAGCCCGCCACGTACGGGCTCACCCGGTTGGCCACGTCCATGAGCAGCCCCGGGGGCACGTCCAGCTCCCGGGCGATGGCCGTCAACCGCTCCTGCGTGGGCGGCGCGTCCACACCGTTCTCCACGCGGCTCAGGTACGCGCTGGACACGCCGATGCGCCGCGCCAGGTCCCGCAGGGACAGGCCCGCGTCGACGCGCAACAGCCTCAGGGTCGCTCCCAGGTGCATGGCGCTCAGCTCCGGGCGCCGGCGGGCTGCGTGGTCTCCGAGGACGCGCCCTGCGTCCGGGCCTGCTCCGGCGTCTGGGCCAGCACCGTCGCCCCCTCCGGGTGACGCACGAGCAGCAGCGAGGCGGGCGCGTCGCGCACGATGCGCTCGCGCTGCACGCCGAACAACCGGTCTTCCAGGCCCCACTCGGCCCCCAGGCCCACCACCACGAGGTCGTAACCCGCCTTCGCTTCTTCCAGTGCGGCCTCTTCCGGCGACATGTGGCGCACCACCTTGAGCTTCACGGCGGCGCCCTCCTCCGCGGGGAACAGCTCCTCCACCTGCGCCCGGCCCGCGCCCGCGCCTTCCGGCGACGTCACGTGCAGCACCGTCACCTCCGCGCCGGCCTGCTTCACCAGCCGCCGCGCCAGCCCCAGCGCCGCCCGGTCATGCCGGCTGCCCACGAAGGGCACCAGCACCCGGCGCACCTGCGTGAGGCCCCGGTCCACCAGCACCGCCACCGTGCCGCCGGCCTCCTGCATGACTTCATGCACCGTGCCGCCCAGCACCGTCTGGCTGAACAGCGGCTTGTGCCAGCCCAGCAGCACCAGGTCCGCGCGCTTCGCCTGCGCCGTGCGGCAGATGTCCCGCGCGGGCTCCGACGACACGAACGACAGCGTGCGCACCGACAGCCCCAGCTTCTCCGCCCGCCCCACCAGGGGCGTCAGCGCGCCACCGGACGCGGCCGAGGGGTCCAGCGCCTCGTCCGCGCGGGCCTTGAGCGCCCGGTCCGGGGACAGGAGGTGCAGGGCGTAGAGGTTCGCCTCGTTGCGCTCGCCCGCCAGCGCGCGCGACAGCACCGCCATGCCCGGGCCGGCCTGCCCGTGCGACACGCACAGGAGCACCGTGTACGCGGACGGGGGCGGAGGCCCTTCCGGCGTCCGCGCCAGCTGTTCACGCGCCAGCTCCTCCGGCGAATACAGCACGCGCAGGAGCGGCGTGGTCATGAAGGTCGTGACCAGCGCCATGATGACCATCATCGTGAAGAGCGTGGGCGAGATGACGCCCAGGTCCAGGCCCAGGTTGAGCACGATGAGCTCCATCAGGCCGCGCGTGTTCATCAGGACGCCGATGGCGCCCGCCTCCCGCCACCGCAGGCCCGTGAGGCGCGCGGCCACCGCGCTGCCGCCGAACTTGCCCAGGCACGCAAGGACGATGATGACGCCGCACGTGAGCCACGCCTCCGGGGTGTCCAGCAGGCCCACCTGCGTGCGCAGGCCGCTGAAGGCGAAGAACACGGGCAGCAGCAGCACGACGGCCACGTCCTCCAGCTTCTCCGCCAGCGCCGCCGCCAGCCCGCCCTCCTTGGGAATCACCGCGCCGAACATGAAGGCGCCGAAGAGCGAGTGGATGCCGATGTACTCGGTGGTCCACGCGGACGCGAGCAGCAGCACCATCGTGATGGCCACCACGTTCTGGGTGAGCCCCTCGCGGTTGGCCACGCGCGCGCCCAGCCGGGCGAGGAACGGCTTCACCAGCAGCAGCATGAAGCCGATGTAGAGCAGCGCGAACAGCGTGGTGAGCCCCGCGTGCGCCAGGTCCGACGCGCGCACCAGCGACACCACGAACGCCAGGATGCACCACGCCGTCACGTCGTCCACCGCCGCGCACGCGATGGCGATGGCGCCCAGCTTCGACTGCATGAGCCCGCGCTCGGTGAGGATGCGCGCCAGCACCGGGAAGGCCGTGATGCTCATGGACACGCCCATGAACAGCACGAACGAGGAGAACGGCACGTCCGGGCTGGACAGCGACTTGTACAGCCACAGCGCGCCCGCCACCGCGCCCAGGGCGAACGGGACGATGATGCTGGAGTGGCTGATGGCCACCGACGCGTGCCCCCGCCCCTTCAGCAGCTTCGGGTCCAGCTCCAGGCCAATCAGGAACATGAAGAGCACCAGGCCGACCTCGGCCAGCATCTTCAGGAACGGCATGGACTCCGGCGGGAACAGCCAGTGCATCGCGCCCGGCGCCAGCCAGCCCAGGAGCGACGGGCCCAGCGCGATGCCCGCCACCACCTCCGCGATGACCAGGGGCTGCCCCAGCCAGCGTGCGCCGCGGCCAATCAACCGCGACACCGCGATGATGACGATGAGCTGGACCAGGAGCTGGGCGAGCATGTGGGGGTTCATCTGACAGGCCTCGCTGGAAAAGTGTTAAGGACGCACTTACCAGGGGCTCGCGCGCAGCGTCAACGCACGTGTGGGCAGGGGGCCGGGCAGGCTCAGGCGGGTTCCGGCGCCTTGTGGGCCGCCACGGCCTTGAGCAGCGTCTCCACGTCCACCGGCTTGCGCAGGTAGCTGCAGGCGCCCATCTCCTCGGCGACCTGGCGGGCGTTGGCGGAGGCGGAGAAGACGAGCACGGGGATGTCGCGCCACGCGTCCACCTGGCGCATCTGGCGGCCGAACGTCGCGCCGTCCATCACCGGCATCATCATGTCCAGCAGCACCAGGGAAGGCGGCACCGCTTCCCGGCGGAGCACCTCCAGCGCCTGCAGGCCGTTGCCCGCCCCCAGCACGGTGTAGCCCGCGTCGCGCAGGACCTCCTCCAGCGCCTCCCGCAGGTCCGTGTCGTCATCCACCACCAACAACGGCCGGCTCACTCGCGCGTCTCCTTCTCCAGCGGCAGCTCCAACGTGAAGCGCGCGCCCTCTTCCGCCGCCGGCTCCGCCCAGGCCCGTCCGCCGTGCGCTTCCGCCGCGCGGCGGGCCAGGTACAGCCCCAGGCCCAGGCCTCCATACGAATGCGAGCTCACCGCGCGGCCGAAGCGCTCGAAGATGCGCTCCACCTGGTCCACGGGCACGCCGATGCCCCGGTCGCGCACCTGGATGCGCGCGAAGCCCCCTTCCCGCCCCACGTCCACCTCCACCGGCCGTCCCGGACCGAACTTGAGCGCGTTGGATATCAACGCCGCCACCGCCTGGTCCACCCGAAGCCGATCCCACGTCCCCCAGAGTCCCTGGCGTGGCGACTGGCGCAGCTCGCACCCCGCCGCGCGGGCCTCCGCCTGGTAGCGCTCCAGCACCTCCGCGACCAGCTCCTCCAGGTCGAAGCGCTCGGGCATCAGCGACAGCTCGCCGCTCGACAGCTGGGACACGTCCAGCAGCCCCTCCACCAGCGTGCCCAGCCGGCGCACCTGGCGCACGCTGCGCTCCAGGCGCGTGACGACATCCGGCTCCAGGTGGTGGACCTCCGAGCGCTGCAGGAGCGTGCCCAGCTGCAGCCGCAGCGTGGTGAGGGGCGTGCGCAGTTCGTGCGCGGCCACGGTGAGGAACTCGTCACGCAGGCGCACCGCCTCGCGCGCCTCCTGGAAGAGGCGGGCGTTCTCCAGCACCAGCCCCGTGCGGCGCGCCAGCTCCTGCGCCAGCGCCAGGTCCACCGGCGACAGCATGCGCTCGCCCAGCGTGCCCATGGACAGCACGCCCAGCCGGCCCTCGTTGCCGGGCAGGGGCACGTTCACCACCGAGCGCAGCCCCAGCCCCAGGATGGCGCGCTGGTGCGCGGCGTCCTTCGTGATGGGCTCCGGGCGCTTGCGCACGTCCGGCATGAACTCCGGCTGGCCGGTGCGCAGCACGTGCGCGGGGCCCGCGGCGGCCTGGGGGTCCAGCGGGAAGCGCTGGTCCAGCTTCCACGCATGGGCGCGCCGCTCCGCGTCCGGGTGCGCCAGCGCCACCAGCCGCAGGCCGCCCTGGTCCGGGTCCTGGAGGAAGAAGGCGCACCAGTCCGCCACCCGGGGCACCATCAGCTGCACCAGCTGGTCCAACCGCGCGGCCTGCTCCAGGGACGCAGTGAGCAGCTCGCTGGCCTTGGCCAGGATGTCGCGGTCCACCTCCGCCCGAGCGCGCTCGCGCCGCACGCGCGTCTCCTCCAGCTCGCGCGCCACCGCCGGGCCCAGCCGGGCCATCCGGTCCTTGGAGAAGCAGTCGCGCGCGCCCGCCTTCATCAGCGTGACGGCCTGCTCCTCACTCAGCTGGCTGGACAGGACGATGAGCGGCACGTCCTTGCCCTGCGCGTGCAGGAGCGCCAGCACGTCCAGCGCGGTGAAGCGCGGCAGCCGGTAGTCGCAGAGCACCAGGTCCCACGGCTCGGCGACCAGCGCGTCGCGCAGCGCGTCGAGCGAGTCCACGCGCCGGGTCGTGGGCAGGTAGCCCGCCTGCTCCAGCTCCGCCGTCACCAACGCCGCGTCGTTGACGCTGTCCTCCACCAGCAACAGCCGGAAGGGCGTCATGCCCGGGCCCCGCCTGTCTCCATTCGCGTGACGCCTCCCATGGGGTGTGGGCCTCTCTCACCACATGCTAGTGGCCCTCCCTGTCACGCCAGCGGGAGAAATGGGGGACGTTCAGCACCGAGCGGTGGCTGGTGAACGTCCCGTGAAGAGGCCCCACGCAGCGGGTGGGGTGCGCCCGGACTACCAGGAGACGTCGTATTCGGTGTCCAGCAGGGACAGCTGACGCCCGTGCACCTGGATGTCCTGGGCCCCCACGGCCTCCAGGGCGGCCTGGAGCACCCCCTCGTGGTACGGCGCGGGCATGAAGTCCCGGCGCATCACGAAGCGGGCGCTGTGGTCCCCGGTCCAGAGCACGCTCCGCTCGCCGTAGCTCACCGCGACGCGGTAGTTCTCGATCATGTGGTGGAGCATCTTCCGGGGGCTGCGGCCGGCCGCCTGCATCAGGTCCCGGCCGAACATGGAGGCCAGGAAGTCCACCGTGGCCTGCGTCCCGATGTAGCGCAGCGACTGGGCCCAGTCCCCCAGCTGGGGCTTGAGCAGCCGGGTCGCCTCGGCGGACATCGCCAGGAAGCGCGTCACCGGGTACAGCTCCGCGGCGTTCAGCTCCTTCAGCCCGGACGCCGCCAGGCACTTCTTCGCGGCCGCCTCGCCCTGCAGGAAGCCCACCACCCCTATCACGCCCTGGAAGAACATCCCTCGCGCCCCGTCTTCCGGGGTCGCGGCCAGGCACCGCTCCGTCAGGTGCCACGCCGCGCTGTCATCCGCCCTGCCCGCCACCCTCGACGAACCTTCCACCGGTCCGCGATCCATACCGACCTCCACATCTCAGGCGCTGGCATCGGCCCCCCCGTTTCCCCCGGGTCCCGTCCGCCAGCGCAGCCCTTCCCCCTCACAGGTGCCGGGGCCCACGCCCCGCTCACACCGTGCAGCCCAATCGCACTTTTACACCAAATCGCCAAGGAATCCGTGCAAGACCGGAAGTACCTGACATTATCCAGGAGCTTACACAAATCTAATGGGTGCGCGGACGACTTTTCTTGTGGCCTGAGAAGGAAATGGGGGTCAGGCCCCTCACCCGGAGCCTCAATCCGAGAGCGAGGCCTGGGCGGCGGCGATGCCCGTCCCCGCGGCGGCGGCGCGGTGGCCGGAGGCATGGAGGGCCCGCTCGATGGCGCCCACGGTGACGAGCACGTCCCCGGCGCTGACGCGGTTCATGTGGCCCACGCGGAAGTAGCGCGTCTTGATTTCCGGGTGGAGGCCGCCGGCGATGGCCACCCCCTGCGCCTTCACGCGGCCCACGAAGGAGGGGTCCACGCCTTCCGGGTAGTAGACGGCGCTCAGGGTGTTGGCGGCCACGGCTTCGGAGGTGGGCACCAGCTTGAGCCCCAGCGCGCTCCAGGCGGCGCGGAAGGCGCGGGCCATCCGGCGGTGGCGCTCGAAGCGGGCCTCCATGCCCTCCGCGAGAATCTGGCCCAGGCTCACGTCCAGCGCGCACACCAGGGACGTGGGCGGGGTGGCGAAGTAGGCGGGCTTGCCGGACTCGTAGGCCTCCATCACCGGCAGCCACTCCGCCCAGTCCGAGTAGACGCTGGCGACGGGGGACTTGCGCGCCTTCCACGCGGCCAGCGCGCGGGGGCTCACCGTGAGGAGCGCCAGGCCCGGGGGTACGCCCACCGCCTTCTGGCTGGCGGTGAGGTACACGTCCGCGCCCCACGCGTCCTGGTGGAAGGCCTCCCCGGCGGTGGCGCACACGCCGTCCACCACGGCCAGGACGCCCTGCTTCCGCGCGGCCTTCACCAGCGGCTCCACGGGCGCGAGCACCGCGGTGGAGGTGTCCACGTGGGTGACGGTCATCAGCTTGAAGCCGCCCCGCTGGAGCTCCGCCTCCACCTGGGCCACCTCCGGGGCGCTGCCCACGCTGGCCGCGCGCACGTGCGTCACCTTCGCGCCGTGGCGCTCCAGGATGTGGGCCATGCGGTCGCTGAAGTAGCCGGTGTTCACCACCAGCGCGCGGTCGCCGGGCTCGATGAGGTTGGCCACGGCGAGCTCCATGGCCAGCGTGCCGCTGCCGGAGACGACGAAGGGCTGCGCGCCGGGAGCGAGCGACACCTCGCGCAGGCGCTTCAGGGCCCGGCCGAAGGTGGCGATGAAGCCCGCGTCCAGGTGCCCGGGCACCGGCGCCGACATCGCCTGCAACACCTCCGCGTCCACGTCCACCGGCCCGGGAATCATCAACAGGTCTCGCACGGCGCCACTCCTCCTGAAGGCCCCCTCCGGAGAACGGAGGGCGGTCCCCCACTGTGGCCAGCGCGGGCCCGGCTTGTCCACGCTGGAAAAGGAAGACGCCGGAGCCCCCGTGCAGTAGGGACTCCGGCGTCAGGCACTTCAGGAAATCAGGCGCTGACTAGCGGTAGGTCGCGGTCAGGCTGTCCGCGCGGGCCACCTGGCCGGCGGTGAACGAGTTCATGCAGCTGTCGTCGGTGTAGTCCATGAAGTTCAGGATGGGGTCCGCGCCGTCGCCCGCGCAGGTGTCGCGGCCGGTGGGGCAGCCAAACGCGGCCGAGGCCTCCGGAGGCGTGTCGCTGACGGAGTCGCCCGGGTTGTTACAACCGCCCTGGAACGTGTGGTACAGGCCCACCCAGTGACCGACCTCGTGGGTCGCCGTGTCACCCAGGTTGTACGGGGACGCCGTGCCGCCGGGGACGCTGCTGAAGAGGATGACCACGCCGTCCATGGAGGGCTGGCTGGCGTAGCTGGAGGGGAACGTCGCCCAGCCGAGCAGGCCGCCGGACAGGTTCGCCGTGTAGAGGTTCAGCGCGGCGGCGGTGCCCTTGCGCAGCGCGGCCTTCATCTTCTTCTCCGCCGCGGAGCCGCTGCGCAGGTTGAACCAGGTGCTGTTCGTCGTGCGGTCCGTGCCCGCCAGCGTGAACTTGAACGGGGTGTTGGAGTACGCCGCGTTCAGCACGTTCATCTGCGCGGTGATCTGCGAGTCCGGGATGTCGCCGTTGGCGATGCCCGTGCCCTGGTTGATGACGTGGAAGTACACGGGCACGTTCACGGAGCCCACCGCGCGCTTGGCCGACACGCCGCGGGCCGCCAGCGCCGCCTCGATCTCCAGCTTCTCATCGGCGGACGGCTCGATGGTCGCACAGCCACGGTGCGGCGTGGCCTGCTGGGTGGCGGTCTCCTCCGCCGGAGCCTGCTCCTGGGGAGCCGGGGCGCTGCTGCTGCAACCCGCCAGGGACATCAGGGTGCCAAGGACCACCGCGACACGGCCACTGCGCTGCGCGACGAAACGAAGCATTGTTTCCCAACTCCTCGAAAAGTAGGGGAGACACCAATACACGTATGAAACGGTTCTAGTCAACGAGCGCGGTAAAATTGAATTATTGGTAAAACCCGTTGAAGACAAACCAAGCGTCACAGGCCGGGATACGGCCTGTCCGTGTTTCAGCCCGGAAATGGAAAACGCCGGAGCCCCCTGATCGGGGACCCCGGCGTCGTCACATCGGCCACGGCCGCTGTCGCTTTTTCTAGCGGTACGTCGCGGTCAGGCTGTCCGCGCGGGCGCTCTGGCCGGCGGTGAACGTGTTCATGCAGCTGTCGTCGGTGTAGTCCATGAAGTTGTAGATGGGGTCCGCGCCGCCACCGGAGCAGGTGTCACGGCCGGCGGGGCAGCCGTACGCGGGCGAGGCCTCCGGGGGCGTGTCGCTGACGGAGTCACCCGGGCTGGCGCAGCCGCCCTGGAACGTGTGGTACAGGCCCACCCAGTGACCGACCTCGTGCGTCGCCGTGTCGCCCAGGTTGTACGGGGACGCCGTGCCGCCGGGGACGCTGCTGAAGAGCATGACCACGCCGTCCATGGACGGGCTGCTGGCGTAGCTGGAGGGGAAGGTCGCCCAGCCGAGCAGACCGCCGGACAGGTTCGCCGTGTAGAGGTTCAGCGACTCCTTGCCGCCCTTGCGCAGGGTGGTCTTCATGGAGCGCTCGGCGCTGCTGCCCTGGGCCAGGTTGAACCAGGTGCTGTTCGTGGTGCGGTCCGTGCCGGCCAGCGTGAAGCGGAACGGCGTGTTCGCGTACGCCGCGTTCAGCACGTTCATCTGGCTGGTGATCTGCGAGTCCGGGATGTCGCCGTTGGAGATGCCCGTGCCCTGGCGGATGACGTGGAAGTACACGGGCACGTTCACGGAGCCCACCGCGCGCTTGGCCGACACGCGGCCCGCGATCGCGGCCTCAATCTCCAGCTTCTCATCGGCGGACGGCTCGATGGTGGCGCAGCCGCGGTGCGGGATGGCCTGCTGGGTGGCGGTCTCCTCCGCCGGAGTCTGGGGAGCCTGCTCCTCGGAAGCCGGGGCGCTGCTGCTGCAACCCGCCAGGGACATCAGGGTGCCAAGGACCACCGCGACACGGCCACTGCGCTGCGCGACGAAACGAAGCATTGTTCCCAACTCCTTGAAAAGCAGGGGGAGCGGGGAATACGCCTTCAAACCCATCCAAGTCAATACACAGACAGTCTTGGAATGGCTGTGAAGAGCTATGGGCTCACACGGTGTCTTGCCGCGTGAAACATGGGGTCTGTCTTTACCGGGGAGGCGTTTCGCACCCTGGCCATCCTGACGCGGCCGGATGGCTCAGGGCGTTGGCTCAGGGCGTTGAGGAAGGAGTGGCGGGCGCGGGGGCCGGGG
>NZ_RAVW01000197.1 GCF_003611585.1 Corallococcus exercitus
CCTGATCGTCGGCAGCGTCAGATGGGTATAAGAGACAGCGGTGGGCCATCGTCCAGCGGCTGCTCGGCTTCGGCATCTGGTACCAGCTCACCGGCATCGTGCCCGCCATCCTCAACGGCTGGGTGCCGCTGGTGGTGGGGCGCATGGAGGGCAAGGACGCGGTGGGCCTGGTGAACTGGGCCTTCGCGCTGGCCTCCGTGCCGCTGGCGATGAGCAGCGTGCTCAACCGCGTGGCCTATCCCGCCTACAGTCGCATGCAGCAGGACGTGGAGGCGCTCGCGGAGTACCTGCGCACGTCCATCCGCCGCATCAGCGCGGTGCTCCTCGTCGTCGTCCCCTTCGGCGTCATCGCGCTGCCGTTCCTCATCCCCGTCCTCTTCGGTGCGCGCTGGACGCCCGCCATCCCACTGGTGCAGTGGTTCATGCTGGAGGGCGCGATGCAGGCGGTGCACGGCCTGCTGAACTCGCAGCAGTACGCCAGCGGCCACGCGCGTGAACGGGTGTACGTGCTCATCGGGTCCAGCTCCCTGCGCTTCGGCCTGGGCGCGCTAGCGGTGATGCACTGGGGCATCGTGGGCATTGGCGTCACCGCCACGGCCATCACGCTCACGGAGCTGTACCTGAGCGCGTGGCTGGTGGCCCGGCGCAGCCCGCATCTGGCCGGCCTGGAGTTCCAGGTGCTGGAGCCCTTCCTCACGGTGGGCGCGCTGCTGGCGCTCGCGGTGGGGCTGTCGCGGCTCGCCACGGGGCAGCACGGGGTGCTGGTGCAGGCGCTGGTGGGG
The DNA here is from genome assembly GCF_003611585.1 of Corallococcus exercitus. Taxonomy (GTDB): domain Bacteria; phylum Myxococcota; class Myxococcia; order Myxococcales; family Myxococcaceae; genus Corallococcus; species Corallococcus exercitus. The sequence continues at coordinate 783 of NZ_RAVW01000197.1, forward strand.
ACCGGGGCGTTGGCGGTGCTGGTGCTCGTCCGCGAGCGTTCGCGGCACGGCCTGTCGCTGGTGGGGGAGCTGCGCGCCGTCGTGGCGCACGTGCGCGGACGGCGGACCTCGTCGTGAGCACGCGAGAGGGACGTCCCGCGCTGCCCGCGCTCACCGGGCTGCGCTTCCTCGCGGCGCTGGGCGTGATGGGCTACCACGGCTACTGCGCGCCCTGCACTCCGGCGCTGCCCACGGGACTGGGCCAGCTGGTCGGCGCGGGCTTCTCCACCGTCAGCCTGTTCTTCATCCTGTCCGGCTTCATCCTCGCGTACACGTACCTGGACGAAGGGGGCATGCGGGGCACGCGGACGGAGTTCTTCCGCGCGAGGTTCGCGAGGCTGTATCCGGTGTACCTCGTCTCCCTGCTCGTGGACCTGCCCCTGTTCGTGCGCGCCATCGTCCAGGCGGAGCCCGCCGCGAGCCTGGGCGAGGTGCTGCGCATCAGCGGCGCGACGCTCACGCTCACGCAGGGGTGGCTGACGCTGCACCGGCCCACGTGGAACATCGTCGCGTGGACGCTGTCGGTGGAGGCGTTCTTCTACCTGCTCTTCCCGTTCGTGGGCCCGTGGCTGGCGCGACAGCGCTCCCGGTGGCTCTGCGTCATCGCCCTGGGTGCATGGGCCCTGGGCACCACGCCCATGCTCGCCACGGAGGCCGCTGCCCGGATGCCGGACGGAACGCTGGCAGCCATGCTCCGGGCCTGGGGGCTGATTTCCACGGAGGCCATTCCGCTCGCGCGACTGCCGGAGTTCCTCATCGGCCTGTGCGTGGGTCTGGTGTTCTGCCGGTACGAACATCCGGCGGTGCACGCGTGGGCGCGGACCGGGGGCTTCGTGCTCGTGGCGGGCGCGCTGGCGGTGGGCTTGATGGTGCTGCCGGGGCCGCCGTCACCGCTGGTGCAGGCCGCCGTGCTGGTGCCGCTGTTCACCGCGAGCATCCTCCTGCTCGCGGGCGGACTTGTCGGCCGGGGCCTGGGGTTGGGGACGCGCGGACTGGTGCTGCTGGGCGGTGCCAGCTACGCGCTCTACATGACCCACGGCTCGCTGCTGAACTACGCGCTGGCGGTGAACACGCGCACGTTCACGCTGCCCCACAACGTGCTCACGCTCCTCATGGTCCCCGTGACCGTGGGCGTGTCCGTGCTGCTCTTCCGGTGGGTCGAGGAGCCCATGCGCCACCGGCTCCGGAGCCCCGCTCAGCGGCGCGACCGCAGCGACGCCGCGAGCACCCAGGGCGGGAACCCCAGCAGGTAGCGCCACCGGGGCAGCACGCGGTGGAAGCGCAGGCCGCGCGCGTAGAGGGCCAGGGCCTGACGGCGATGGCCGTGCTCCAGCAGCCAGTGCGTCACGTGGCGCAGCCCGAAGAGCAGCATGGCCAGGCGTTCGCGACGGCGCGCGGCGCCTCCCGGGTAGTGCCCGCGACGCTCCTGCTCCAGCAGGAACAGCGTGCCTTCGTAGCCCCGGTCCAGGTCGCGCGAGGACGACGTCGCGTGCTGGCGATAGCCCAGCGTGACCGGGGACTCCACGTAGGCGAAGCCCGGCTCGACGCCCAGCCGGTACAGCAGGTCGTAGTCCTCGGCGCTGATGCGCCGGTCGCTGAACCCACCCACGCGGCGCAGGGCCTCCGTGCGCACGGCCACCGCGCACGCCGTGCGGATGAAGGTCGCATCCGCGCTGGCCAGGTAGTCGTCGAAGCGCCGCGCGGTGACGGGCCCGTCTTCCAGGACGGACAGCTCCCGGGCGTCCTGGAAGGCCTGGGCCCGCCCCATCACCAGCGTGAGCGGGCCCCGGGACTGGAGGACCTGCTGGAACGTCTCCAGCGTCCACGGCGGCCACAAGTCATCGCTGTCCAGGAAGGCCACGTAGTCTCCCCGGGCCTCGCGGATGCCCAGGTTGCGGGCCACGCCCTGGCCCGCGTTTTCCTGGCGGAACACGCGCACCCGCGTCCCGTACCGCGCGAGCAGCCCGCCGGTGCCATCCGTGGAGCCGTCGTCCACGACGATGACCTCGAAGTCCGTCAGCGTCTGGGCGAAGACGGACGCCAGCGTCTCCTCCAGGAGCGCGGCGCGGTTGAAGGTCGGGATGACGACGGAGAAGAAGGGCATGCCGTGAGGGAGCAGGAGGGCCGGAGGATACTCCGGGCACCGGACGGCGACATGGCTTCCCGCCCGAGGCGCGAAGCGGTTAAGAGTCGCGCTGCCCCCGCTGTCCCTGGATGAAGCCCCGCGTGTCTGCTCCCCTGCCCTCCTGGCATCTGCTGTCGGGCGAATACCCGCCCATGACCGGCGGCGTCGCGGACCACTCGCGGCTGCTCGCGGATGCACTGGCGGGCGCGGGAGAGCAGGTCCACGTCTGGGCGCCGGGGCCCCGGGGCGTCGTGAAGGAAGGCGGCGTGACGGTCCACCGCGCGCCCGGGCGGTTCGCGCCGGGGGACCTGCGCACGCTGTCACGCGAACTGGATGCCTGTCCGGGACCGCGTCGGCTGCTGCTCCAGTACGTGCCCCACGCGCTGGGACTGAAGGCGATGAACGTCCCCTTCTGCGCGTGGTTCGCGGCGCGCCGTCAGGATGAGCGCCTGGTGTTCCTGCACGAAGCCGTCTACCCGTGGATCCGCCACGCGCCCCTGCGCCATCAGGTGCTGGCGGTCACGACCCGGCTCATGCTGGGGCTGGTGGCGGAGGCCGCGGACCGCGTCTTCGTCTCCATCCCCGCCTGGACGGCTCATCTGTCCGCCCGGGTGAGGCAGCGCACGGAATGGCGTCCCGTGCCCAGCAACCTGCCCGTGGAGCTGTCGCCGGCGGCTCGCGCCCGCGCTCGCGCCTCGCTGCCGGAAGGTCCCGTGGTGGGTCACTTCGGGACCTATGGACAGGCCATCGCGGCTCCCCTGGAGTCGGTGCTCGTCCCGGTGTTGGAGGCGGATGCCCGCAGGCAGGGTCTGCTGCTCGGAAGGGGCAGTGATGGATTCCGGGACCGGCTGTGCGCCAGGCACCCGTCCCTCGCGAACCGGCTGCATGCCCGTGATGCGCTGGCCCCGGGCGAAGCCGCGGCCTTCCTGCGGGCCAGTGACGTCCTGATACAGCCGTATCCGGATGGCATCAGTACCCGGAGGGGCAGTGCGATGGCCGGGCTGGCACTGGGCGTCCCCATGGTCACGAACACGGGGCACCTCACGGAACCCCTGTGGCGCGACGCGCTTCCGGTGGCGCTGGTGGAGGGCGTCTCGCCACCGGCCCTGGCCGAAGCCACCGAGGACCTGCTCGCCCGGGACGACGCCCGCCGCGCGCTGGGAGCCCACGCCGCGCGCCTCTACCGCGAGCGCTTCTCCCTGGAGCGCACGGTGGAGGCCCTGCTGGGGCGAAGGACGGAAGACACGCCATGAGCGCCCATGCCGTTCCACCGCGACTGGCGCGAACCGCGGCCCGTGGCGCTCGCGGACGATGCGTCACCCGAAGCGCTGCTGGCGCTCGCAGAGCATCTGTTGGAGCACGGCGAGGAACGCCGGGCCCTGGGTGAGCGCGCGGACCGCGTGTACCGTGAGCACTTCACGCTGGAGCACACGGTGACGCACCTGCCACGGCGGATGGAGCCCCCTCATGAGTGACACACGGCCGACGCCAGAAGAGCGCGACGTCGCGCTGAAGGACATCCTGGGCGACGATCCCATCGCGATGGTCAAGGCGTCGAAGCTGCTGTGTTACGCCAAGGCGGCCACGCCCACGCTGCTCCGCTTCCTCGAAGCGGAGACGCGCGTCGACACGCGGCACGCCATCCTCTACGCGCTGACCTGGCACGGACATCTGGCGCAGTGGGACCTCATGGTCGGCATCCTCAAGGACGTTCAGGAGGCGCCCCTGGTCCGTGGCCAGGCCGCGGAGTACCTAGCGTACAACTTCCTGAACGTGAGGACGGACTCCGCGGAGTTCAAGGTCGCGGTCGATGCCCTGCTCGAAGCGTTGAAGGACCCTTCGCCCGAGGTGCGCTATTGCGCGGTCCACGCCCTGGGCAATACGGGGCATCCGCCTCTGCGGCCGGCACTCCAGGAAATGATCCAGGACCGGACCCCGGTTCCGGGATGGGTGGGCACCGTGAGTTCCCAGGCCTCGGAGTCGATGGAATGGCTTGAGAGCATGCATGAGAGGCGCCTCAAGAATGGATTCTGAGGTGAGCCCCTTGCGGTTGAAGGTCCTGATGGATCCGCGCGAGGAGGGCTGGCCCAGCATGGACCTGGTGGGCGAAGCACTCGTGGAGGGGCTGGCGGCGTTTCCCACCGAGGTCGCCGTCACCCGCGTGCGGCCGTCGATTCCCCACGCCGTGCGTGCCCTGCCCCGCGTGGGCAACCGCAAGGCCGCCTTCAACGCGGACCGGCTGCTCACCCGCTTCGGACTCTACCCCGCGCGACTGCTGCGGGAACGCGTGTGGCACGACGCGTTCCACGTCGTGGACCACACCTACGCGCAGCTCGTCCACGCGCTGCCTGCGGAGCGCACCGGCGTCTTCTGCCATGACCTGGATGCCTTCCGCTCCGTCCTGGAGCCGCACCGCGAACCGCGTCCCAGGTGGTTCCGCCTGATGGCACGCGCCACGCTCAAGGGACTGGAGCGCGCGGCCCTCGTCTTCCACAGCACGCAGCAGGTGCGCGACGAACTGCTCGCGCACTGCGTGGTGCCTCCCGAGCGATTGGTGTGGGCGCCCTACGGGGTGTCGCCGGAGTACCGGCTCGAAGCCGTTCCCGGAGACGCCAGCGATACGGTGCTCGCACCGCTGAGGGGCCGGCCGTACCTGCTGCACGTGGGCAGCGCCATCCGCCGCAAGCGCCTGGACGTGCTCTTCGACGTCTTCGCTGCGCTGCGAGCCCGGCATCCGGACCTCATGCTGGTGCAGCAGGGAGGCGAACTGGACGCGGCCCAACAGGCACAGGTTGCGCGGCTCGGCTTGAAGGACGCGCTGCTGCAACCGCCCCGGCAGGAGCGGGCCACGCTCGCGGGCCTGTACCGGCGCGCTTGTGCGGTGCTGGTGCCCAGTGAGGCGGAAGGCTTCGGCCTGCCCGTCATCGAAGCGCTGGCGTGTGGCGTTCCCGTGGTGGCCAGCGACCTTCCGGTGCTGCGCGAAGTGGGCGCGGACGCCTGCACGTACTGCCCGGTGGGGGACGTGGCCGCGTGGGCGGAAGCCGTGGATGCGCTGCTCACCGGCCGCGTGCCCGTGCCATCACCGGAGACGCGGCGTGCTCGGGCCGCGCGCTTCACCTGGAGCGCCCACGCGCGCACGGTGCTGGACGCGTACCTGCATCGTCTTGACCGCCCCGGGCGGGTCTGATTCGGTCGCTCCCGCGTGCGCATCCTGTTCCTCAACCCCGTAGGAATCCTGGGCGGTGCCGAGCGCGCACTCGTGGATCTGCTCGCGTGCCTGCGCACGCTGGAGCCTGGCCTGTCGCTGCACCTCATCGCGGGCACGGACGGGCCACTCGTGGAGACGGCACGGGGCCTCGGCGTGGAGGCCCGCGTGCTCGCCCTGCCGGATCGCCTCTCCGCGCTCGGAGACAGCGGACTGCGGGAACAGGGCCGGGCCGGGCTCTGGCGCTTCACGCGCGAGCTGGCACCCACGCCCCTGCTGCTGGCCCGCTACGGCCTCGACTTGCGACGTGCGGTGCGCGACGCGGCGCCGGACCTGCTGCACTCCAATGGCATCAAGACCCACCTGCTGAGCGCGGCCACCACCGGGCTGCCGGTTCCGCGCGTGTGGCATGTGCACGACTTCCTCGGCGAACGTCCGCTCGTGCGTCGCGCGCTCTCCGGCCTGCATCCGCTGGCCTCGGCAGCCATCGCGAACTCGCAGGCGGTGGGTGACGACGCGCGCACGGTGCTCGGCAATGTGCCCGTGCACGTCGTGCCCAATGGCGTGGACGTGGAGCGGTTCTCTCCGGCCCCAGGTGACGGCGCGCGACTGGATGCACTGGCCGGGTTGCCTCCCGCGCCTCCGGGCACGCTGCGCGTGGGGCTCGTGGCCACATATGCGCGCTGGAAGGGACACGACGTCTTCCTGGAGGCCGCGGCCCTGCTGATGCGTCAGGCGCCTTCGTTGCCCGTGCGCGTCTACCTCGTGGGCGCGCCGCTCTACCGCACGGCCGGCTCGCAGTTCACCGACGCGGAGCTGCGCGAACAGGTGGAGCGCCATGGCCTCACGGGCCGCGTGGGCTTCGTGCCCTTCCAGCCCGAACCCGCCCGCGTCTACCGGGCCCTGGACGTCTTCGTGCACGCGAGCACCCGCCGCGAGCCCTTCGGCCTCACCATCGCGGAGGCACTCGCCTGCGGCAGGGCGGCTGTCATCTCGAAGGCCAGTGGGGCTGCCGAAGCGCTGCGGGACGGCGAGGACGTCCTCGCCATTGAACCCGGCGACGCGACCACGCTCGCGGCGGCCCTGCGCCGGCTCCTGGAGGACGAAGCCTTGCGAGACACCCTGGCCCGCGCGGCTCGCAGCACCGCCGTGCGCCGCTTCTCCCGCGAGCGCTACGCCCGGGACATCCTGGGCGTGTATCGACAGGTGCTGTCGGAGCCGCGCGGATGACACGCCCACGGAAGCTCGTCACCCTCTCGCACTCGTACGTCGTCACGCTCAACCGGCGGCTGGCCAACGAGATGACCCGGGTGGGCGCGGGCCGCTGGGACATCACCGCCGTCGCGCCGCGCGCCTTCCACGGAGACCTGGGGCCGCTGGTGCTCCAGCGCGACCCATCGGAACCCGTGCGCATCGAAACCGTGCGCGCCTTCCTCAGCCGTTCCCTGCACGGCTTCGTGTACGGCCCCGAGCTGCGCGCCCACCTGTCGCGCGGCGTGGACCTGGTGCACTCCTGGGAGGAGCCCTACGTGCTCTCCGGCCTGGAGGTGGCCCTGCTGACGCCGCGCCGGGTGCCGCTCGTGTTCTGCACGGCGCAGAACCTGCCCAAGCGCTACCCACCGCCCTTCGCGCAGGTGGAGCGCTTCGTCGTGCACCGCGCCTCGGGCTGGGTGGCCTGGGGCCAGACGGTGCGGGACACGCTCCAGGCGCGCGGCGGCTATCCGCTGCGGCCCTCGCGCTTCATCCCCATGGGCGTGGACGTGGAGCACTTCCAACCGGACGCGGCGGCGGGCGCGGACTTCCGGCGCGCTCAAGGCTGGACGCAGGAAGGTCCGCCCGTCGTGGGCTTTCTGGGGCGCTTCGTGCCGGAGAAGGGCCTGCGCCTGCTGATGGGCGCGCTGGAGGGCCTGTGCACGCCCTGGCGCGCGCTGTTCGTTGGCGGAGGCCCCCTGGAGGTCGAGCTGCGCGCCTGGGCGGAGCGCCAGGGCGACCGCGTGCGGATCATCACCGGCGTGAAGCACGCGGAGGTGCCGCGCGCGCTCAACGCCATGGACGTGCTCTGCGCGCCCAGCCAGACGACGCCCATGTGGAAGGAGCAGTTCGGCCGGATGCTCGCGGAGGCCTTCGCGTGCGGCGTGCCCGTGTGCGCCAGCGACTCCGGAGAGATTCCGCACACCGTGGGCGACGCCGGCCGAGTCCTTCCGGAGGCGGACGTCCGCGCGTGGACCGCCACGCTCGCGGAGCTGCTGGAGAGTCCCGCCCGGCGCCGGGAGCTGGCCACGCGAGGGCGTGAGCGCGCGACGTCCCGCTTCGCCTGGCCGGTGGTGGCCCGGGAGCACCTCGACTTCTTCGAGGCAGTGCTCCAGGGCCGGGCCTGACTCACGCCTCCAGCCGGGCCACCAACGCTTCCGCCATCGCATCCCACGTCCAGGCGCGAAGCGTGGAGGACAGCGCGGACACCGCAGGCATCCAACTCTCGCCCCGGTGACGCCAGTCCTCCAGTCGTCGCACCAGCGCGTCCACGTCGTCCGGATCCTCCAGCAGCAGGCCCTGGAGCTCGGGCGGATAGCGCTCGGCCACGCCCGCCGTTCGGCTCACCAGCGCGGGAAGTCCCACGCACAGCGCCTCGTGTACGCCCAGCCCGTAGGGCTCATAGCGCGTGGGTGCGACCAGCAGATCCGCGGCGGCCAGCAAGCGCGGCACGTCCGTGCGGAAGCCCAGGAACCGGATGCGCGAGTCCAGGCCGCGCGCTCGCGCCTCGCGCTCCCACGCCTCCCGCTGCGCGCCCGTCCCCACGACACACAGGTCCACGTCCCACGCGGGGCGCGCGCACAGACGGGTCCACGCATCGAAGAGCGTGTCGAAGCCCTTGCGCCGGTCCCCCAGCGCACCGACGAACAGCGCCACGCGACGCTCCTGGGGCCAGCCCAGCGCCTCCCGGGATTCACGGCGGAGCGAGGGGGACGTCGCGGGAAAGCGCGAGGGGTCGCCGCCCAGATAGACGACGTGGACCCGCGAAGGCTCCACGCCCGTCACGGCCAGCAGGTCCCTGCGCGTGCGCTCCGAGTTCGCGACGATGATGCGGGCCCGGCGCAGCGCGCGCCGCTCCCGCGCCAGGAACACGCGGTGGCTCACGAACCCCTTGAGCCTGCGCAGCGTCCCCCCAGAAGGCTGGTGCGGATGCGCGCCGTGCACGTAGTGGACCCAGTTGGCGGCGGGCACCTCGCAGTTGCCGCCGTTGGCCACCACCTGACCGCCTTCGGCCAGCGTGCGCCGGGCATGGTAGCGGCCCACGACGTCCAGCACCGGTTCGCCCAGCAGGTAGGCATTGGCGGGCTTGGGCACGCGGACGAAGCGCACGTTCGGGTAGCGCAGCAGCGAGTCCTCCACCCGGTGCGCCACCAGCAGCACGGGGCCGCCCCGGCGCGCGAGCCAGTCCGCCAGCGCGAGGTTCGCGCGGTCCATGCCTCCGGTGGAGGCGAAGTCACCGGCGATGAGTGTGTACGGTCGCATTCCGGTACGCGCTGAAGAACGCCCCATTGAGCAGCCAGAACTCCATGCCCATCTGGCTCATGAAGAACGGGTAGCTGAAGGTGAGCGCCACGGCGCCCAGGTCATAGGCGAACAGCAGGCTGCCCCACAGCCAGAAATCACCCCGGGCGTCGTCGCGGCGGATGGCCACCCGGAAGCTCCACAGCATCGTCAGCAGCAGGGCCAGCGGGTAGAGGACGATGGCCAGCACCCCGCCGTCGTAGACCCACGCCGTCCATTGGATCTCCGCCCAGAGCGGAGGCTGGTTCCGGTCGCTGTTGTCTCCGAAATAGGCGTTGGCCATGCCGTAGCGGCCCAGCCCCGCGCCCAGCGGATATTCCGGCAGGCGTTCCCCGAAGGTGTCGTCCAGGAAGTGACCGCGGTTGCCCTGATACACCTGGCCTGGATCCGACGCGGTGAGCGTGCTCCAGCGCGCCAGCACCGCGTCGCCGCCGACCGCGACGGCCCACCCGAAGGCGCCCACCGCGAGCCCACCCACCACCGTGGTCAGCACCACCAGCCGCATCAGCCGTCCGCCCAGCATCAGCACCAGGGCCATGGCCACCATGCACACGAGCAGCGTCACCGCCGCCGCACGCACCTGACACAGGTACAGGCTCACCATCCCCACGCCGATGCCCGCCAGGCCCAGCACCGTCTTCCACCGCCCCCGGGGGCCCAGGAACAGCGCCCCTCCGAGCAGGACCGAATAGAAGGCACCGGTCGCGGCGCCGCCCGGCAAGTCCGTCAGGCCCATGGGCCGGAAGACGCGTGCGCCGCTGGCCGTCTCGAACTGGAGGCTGCGGATATAGGCGTCCCCCTGGCCCTCGATGACGGTGGACAGTGCGGGCTGGAAGCGGCCCGGGAAGTACACCTGGAGGACGCCCAGCGTCGCGCTCACCATGTTGAACAGGAAGAGCATCAGGACGATGCGCTGGAACATCTTCTCGTCGATGCGCAGCCGGCTGGCCCAGAACAGCGGCGCGAACACGGAGGCCTGGATGCCCAGCTGGACCACCGCCGCCACCGCGCTGGTCGTGCCGGGCTGGAAGAAGTTGAGCGCCGTCACGCCCAGGAAGGCCAGCAGGAAGGGCATCGCCGGGTGCGGGAAGCGGCGCCCCTTCGCCAGCACCAGCAGCGCGAGGCTGGTGCCAAACGCCAGGATGCGGAACAGCACCCGGACCGGAGACAAGGCCTCCAACAGCAGCGCGAGCTGGCAGCCGAACAACAGCGCGATGAAGGCCACCACCACGCGCCCCGAGCCGAGGAACGCCGTGGGAGCGGGAGCAGCCCCCGCCGGAGCAGGCACGGCGGACACTGGAGCGCGCCGCAGGTAGCGCTGATGCAGCACGCCCGGCCCGCGGAGCTGGGGACGAGGACTGGCGCCCTTCATGCTGCGGGCTCCCGCGCCATGGAGCGCACCGAGTCCTCCAGCGCGTCCAGGAACACGGTCGGCGCGCTCAGCGCCTTCGCGCGAGCAGGTCCACCGCCGCCCAGCTTCCGCCGCGCGGATTCATCTTCGATGAGCTCACGCAGCGCCAGGGCCAGCGCCTCCGGCTTCGGCGGCACGAGCACACCGCACGACGCATCGACGATCTCCAGCGGTCCCCCCAGCGCGGTGGTGACCACGGGAAGCCCGGCGTAGAGCGCCTCCACGAACGCCAGCCCGAAAGGCTCCGGCCCGGTGTTGGGCTGACAGTGCACCTCCGCCGCGCGCAGCAGGCGAGGCACATCCGAGCGCTGCCCCAGGAAGCGCACCCGGTCCCCAAGCCCCAGGGCCTGTGCCTGGGCCTTCAAGCCCTCTTCGTAGGAGACCTCCTCCGGACGCTGCGCACCGCCAGCGAACCACGCCTTCCAGCGCGGCACCTGTCGCAGCCGGCCCAGCGCTTCGAGGAGCAGCCGCTGCCCCTTCCACTCCTGCATGCGGCTGGCATGGACGATGACGACGTCCGCCGGATCCGCGCCCAGCTCCCCCCGGAGCGAAGTGCGCTCCGAAGCAGTGAGGCCAGGGCCGCCGTCCTGAACGGGAGGATGGAGCACACGCCAGGGCGTGCGCGGGTACACGCTCCGCAGCGTGCTCGCGGTGTAGCGGCTGTTGCACAGCGCCAGGTCCGGCACGGTGACGCGAGCCCACCGCTCCGCCCAGTGCCCACCCGAGAGCGCGTCGTGCTGGAAGAAGATCAACGGCACGCCGGCCGTGCGCACCACCGGCCCGAAGAGGGCTTGAGGCCACGCCGCGTGACACACCACCGCGTCGAACGCCTCCCGCTGGAGCAGCGCCATCAGCGCGCGACGCGCCTCCCAGACGAGCCAGGGGCGACTCACCTTCGCCGGCCCCAGCAGCGTCAACGGCGCTCCGGCCGCGCGAAGCTCCTCCGCGATGCGTCCCTCGAAGCAGAGCGCGAACGCATGCACCGCGCCGCCCTCCCGGTCCGCTCGCGCGAGCGCCAGCGTGCGAAGCAGCGTCTCCACGCCACCGTACAGATTGCCGCTGGAGACATGCAGCACGCGCATCGGCGGACCTTCAGCGCCCACCCGCGACGTGCCGGACGGAGGCATCGCTCCGCTCCTCCGTCACGGGCCGGCGTCCGAGCGCCTCCGCGTACAACTCCAGGCTGCGCGACGCCATCACGTCATGGGCGAACTCCGCCCGGGCACGCTCCTGCGCCCCGCGCGACAATCGCTCCCGCAGCCCCGGCTCCTCCACCAACCGCCGCGCCGCCGCGGCCAGCGCCCGCGCATCCCCCACCGGCACCGTGAGCCCGGTGCGCTCATGCAGGCTCACCCACGCCACACCGGAGTCCGGCACGGCGGTGTTGAGCACGGGCAGTCCGCTCGCCAGGGCCTCCACCTGTGACAGGCCATACGCCTCGCTGCGCGCATTGCTCGGGAACCACAGCGCCGTCGCGGCCCGGTACGCACCCGCCAGAGCCTCCGGTGGCAGGTACCCCGCCCACGTCACGCGGTCTTCAATCCCCAGCGCCTTCGCCCGCGCGCGGCCCTCCTGCGCCAGCGGCCCCTCGCCCACGATGACCAGCCGCCCCGGCGCGTGCACCAGCGCCTCCAGCGCCGTGAACAAGCCCTTGTAGTAGACGAGCCGCCCCACCATCAGCCACAGCGGCCCGCCCGCCGCCTCCGCCGTCCAGCGCGCCCGAGCCTCGCGCGCCTCCGCGGAAGGATGCAGGTACGCGTCCAGCTCGATGCCCAGCGGCAGCACCCGCACCTTCGACTTGAACGTGGACAGGAGCGACGAGCCGCGCACGTACGCGTCGCTCGTGGCCAGGAGCCGCGCCGCGCGCGAATACAGCATCCACTCGAAAGGACGGAACAACGCCCCCGCGACCTTCTGCCGGATGATGTCGCTCTGGTGCGTCACCACCACCGCGGGCAGGCGCGGGATGGCATCCAGCGCCAGCACCATGCTCGGGTTGGGCACGTGCAGGTGCACCACGTCCACGCCCCGCGCCAGCGCGCGCCGGAGCACGAACGGCAAGGACGGCATCACGTCCATGCGCGCCACGGACGCAAGCCGTCCCAGCCGCACCACGCGCACCGGTCCATCCCACTCCTCACGCGTGGGGCTGCGCCCGTGGAACTCGTGGCTCGTGCCGGTGCCGTCCACCGAGTGGTTCGCGCACAGCACCTCCACCTGCGCGCCCAGCGACGCCTGCGCCCGCGCCAGCGTGCGCACGTGCGCCTCCATTCCGCCGGAGGCCGGAGGGTAGAACTTCCCCAGGTGCAGCACCCGCAGGCCCGCGCCCTTCACGACGGCGCCACCCCGCCCTTGGGCTCGTCCTGCGTCGGGCCGTAGCCCTGGTAGCCCAGGTACGTGTCGCCGTAGCGCGGCTGCCGCAGGTCCACGTCGTTGAGGATGGCGCCGAACATCCGCGCCTGCACGTCCGCCAGCGAGCGCAGCGCGCGCTTCGCGGCGCCCCGGTCCGTCCGGCCCGCCTTGAGCACCATCACCACGCCGTCCGCCTGCGTGGCCAGCACCGCGGCGTCCACGACGGCATTGAGCGGCGGGCTGTCCAGGATGATGCGGTCGAACCTCTCCCCGGCCTGGCGCAGCAGCTCCTTGAAGGCGCGCGTGTGCAGCAGCTCCGCGGGGTTCGGCGGCAGCGGGCCACACGGCAGCACGAAGAGGTTGGGCACCTCCGTGCTCTTCACCGCCTTGTCCAGCGAGCCCTCGCCCACCACCAGCGAGCTGATGCCCAGGTCGTTGGGCACGCCGAACGCGCGGTGCAGCCGAGGCCTGCGCATGTCCGTGTCCAGCAGCAGCACGCGGTTGCCGCTCTGGGCCATGGCCACGCCCAGGTTGATGCACGTGGTGGACTTGCCCTCCTGCGGGCCGCTGGACGTCACCACCAGCGTCTTGCAGGGGTGGTCCGGCGACATGAACAGGAGATTGGTGCGCACCGCGCGGCAGCACTCCGCCACCGCCGAGCGCGGCGCCCGGTGCACGTACAGGTCGCGGTCGCCCGGCGCCTTCGTGGCCTCCATGCGGGGCACCACGCCCAGGAACGCCAGGCCCAGCACGTCCTCCACGTCCGCCTGCGACGTGACGCTGTTCTCCAGCATCTCCAGGAACAGCGCCACGCCCAGGCCCAGCAGCAGCCCCATCACCCAGCCCACCAGCAGGTTGCGCCGCGTGTGCGGCCGCACCGGCACCATCACCGGCTGCGCGGCGTCCAGCACGCGCACGTTGCTCGTGCGCAGCAGGCCCGACAGCTCGATGTCCTTCAGCCGCTTGAGCACCAGCTCGTACAGGCGCTGGTTGTTGTCCGACTCGCGCTGGAGCCGTCCGTACTCGATGGCCTTCTTGTTCACCTGGAAGGCCTCGGCCTTCGTCTCATCCAGGAGCTTGTTGAGGTTGCGCTCCTCGCCCTGCGCCTCCGCCAGCTGCGTCTCCGCGGAGCGCACCACGTTGGTCAGGCTCTTGAGCAGGTCGGCGCGCACGACGTCCAGCTTGCGGTTGCACTCCAGCAGCTTCGGGTGCTCCGGCAGGTAGCGCTCGGTCAATTCCGCGCACGCGGCCTTCTGCTCGCCGTAGCGCGACTTCAGGTCCTGGATGGGCCCGTCCTTCGCGCCGGGCACGGCCTCCGCCCACGTCTCGTCGTTGCCGGCGTCCTTGCGCAGCCGGTGGATGGCGTCCACGCGCGCCTGCTGCGCCGCGATGCGCGTGCGCACCTCGGTGAGCTTCAGGTTGTAGGAGTTGATCCGCTCGCTGACGATGGACAGCCGCGACTCCAGCGACGTGGACAGCATGTCCGCGTCCTTCTTCAGGTCGTAGACGGCCATCTCGCCGGCCTTGGACTGGCGGCCCAGTTCGTCCAGGCGCCCCTCCAGCCACGTGCGCGCCTCCTCCGTGGTGCGCAGCTTGAGCGCCAGGTTCTCCGCCATGTACGCGGCGGCCACCTCGTTGGAGAGCAGCGCCGCGCGCGTGGGGTCCACGTCCTCCACGCCAATGTTCATCACCCGCGAGTCCTTGCCGGGCACCACCTGGATGCGCGAGCGCAAGAGCCCCACCGCGTCCGCGCCCTCCAGCGCCTTCGCGCGCTCCGCCGGGTCCTGGTTCGCGGGCAGGCCCAGGAAGGCCGCGTCCTTCGCCAGCCCCAGCCGGTCCACCACGCGGCTGGCCACCGCGCGCGAGGTGATGATCTCGCTCTGCGTGGCGTAGTACTCCTTGTTGAACCAGTAGTTGCTGCGCTCCTCCCCCATCACCTCCTTCACCTCGCCGTCGAGGATGCGCGGCGCGGTGACGTCGATGATGAGCGAGGTGCTGGCCGCGTAGATGCGCGGCTGCCGGAGCGTCCAGGCCGCCGTGAGCGCCGTGACGGCCAACGCCACCCCGAGCATCACCCACCGCCGGCGCCACACACCCCGCAGCCGGTGCATCACGCTCGCGGACGTCGCGCCGGGAGCCCCACCGGCCGGGTCCAACACCGTTCCTTCCACGTCGCGTCTCTCCGGAAGTGGCTGCCGCGGGCGGTCCGCTAACGGCCCGAAAAGCCTCCGGACCCGACCTGCACCCACATCGCGCTGGGGGAATAACATCCGGAGCGTGCAACGGGCCGGGCGGGTTGTCCATCCGACCGACGCCGCCTGGATGCCCCTCGTCCATCCGATCCGGTCCGCGAACGCGCACCCTGGAAGCGCCTGTGGTAGTGAGCGGCGCCATGGTTCCTGCTCTCTCCGTCGTCCTGCCCTTCACCCCCGCGACCGCTGCCGCCGCCGCCCGGTTCGCCAACGCGCTCTCCGGCCAGGCCCAGGTCGTCCTCGCGGGTGAAGGTCCGGTGGACGTCACGCCCGGTCCCAACGTCCACGTCCTCGCCGCTCAGGGCGGCAAGGGAGCGGCCATCCGCGCCGCGCTGCCCCACGTCACCGGCACGCACACGGTGCTCCAGGACCCGGACGCCGCCTACTCGCCGGACAGCTACGACGCGCTGGTGCAGCCCCTGCGCGACGACACCGCGGACGGCGTCTTCGGCCGGCGCCCCGGCATGTCGCCGGAGATGGTGGCCGAGCGCGCGCTGGGCGGCATCACCCGCTTCGTCACCGACGTGGCCCTGACGGATCCGCTCACCGGCCTGCGCGCCTTCCGCACGGAGGCGCTGCGCTCCATCCAGCTCACCAGCGATGACGACGCGGTGGACGCGGAGCTGGTGGTGAAGCTGGCCGCGCAGCTCTTCCGCCTCACGGAGGTGGCCCTGCCGCCGCTGCAGGCCGTGCCGCGCCGCCCGGCCTCCGCGCACCTGGCCCGCCTGCGCACGCTGGTGCGCTACGCCACCGTGCGCGACGACGCGGACAACCAGCACGAGGGCTACTCCACCCTGGAGCGCATGGACGGCGCCACCCACTACAACCAGTGGCTGGGCCGCCGCTTCCGCGAGCACATGGGCCGCCGCGTGCTGGAGATTGGCGCCGGCATCGGCACCATCACCCGCGAGCTGGAGGGCGGCGCGGAGCACCTGGTCGCGCTGGAGGTGGAGCGCTTCTACGTGGACCGCCTGAAGAACATGTTCCGCGGCAAGCCCCACGTGCGCCCCTACCTGTCCGACGTGGCGCTCGCGGACTGGGAGTCGCTCAAGGCGGAGAACCTGGACACCATCGTGCTGTCCAACGTGCTGGAGCACATCCCGGACGACGCGTCCGCGGTGCGCCGCTTCCGCCAGATTCTGCAGCCGGATGGCCGCGTGCTCATCCTCGTGCCGGCGCTGCCGCAGCTGTTCGGCGCCATCGACGAGGCCGTGGGCCACTACCGCCGCTACACCCCGGAGTCCCTGCGCGCGGTGCTGGAGCAGAACGGCTTCCGCGTGGACACGCTGGAGTGGATGAACCTCGTCGGTCTGCCGGGCTGGTTCGTCAACAGCCGCCTCCTGCGCCGCCGCGCGGTGCCCAAGCTCCAGCTCAAGATCTACGACGCGTTCGCGCCCCTGTTCGCCCAGGCCGAGCGCCAGGTGAAGCTGCCCGTGGGCATGAGCCTGTTCGCCGTCGGCCGCGCCGTCTGATGCCCGCGTGAGCGCCGCGCCCCACCCCACCCCGCCGCC
>NZ_RAVW01000198.1 GCF_003611585.1 Corallococcus exercitus
GTCCTGCGAACGGTGAGGGGGAGGGTGCCCCATCGCGCGGCTGTCATCGCGGTACCCCCGTCGTGAGTGGAGCACACCCCATGAAGCCTGAGCTGTCTTTGCTGTGGAAGCATTCCGGGAAGCTGGGCCGGCGCCTGCCGTTCGCGCTCCTGGCCTCGTCGCTGGTGGTGGGCTGTGGCCAGCCCGCCCCGGAGACGTCCGAAACCCCCGCGCCTTCCGCGCCCGCGGCGGAGTCCTCCGCCCAGGCCGTGGACCCGTCCGGCAACCTGGAGGCGGCGCTGAACACGGCGACGGACGAGGACGACGCGGTGCCCGAGCGCCCCGTGGTGGAGTCCCTGTTCGCCATCCCGCAGGGCGCGGCCAGCAAGGCCACGTCCGCGGTGTTCGAGCTGACGCTGGATGCGAAGCGCGCGCAGAACGAGCAGTTCCGGGGCAAGACGCTGACGATGCTGGACGGCGCCCAGCAGCTGCTCTTCCGCGACGACGGCCAGGGCGGCGACGCGGTGGCGGGCGACCTGCTCTTCATCGCCAGCGGCACCTTCGACTTCGTGGCGCTCCAGGCGGAGCAGGAGCGCATCGCGCAGGCGCAGTCCCAGTCGCAGACGCAGCTGACGACCGCGGTGTTCGAGGGCCGCGAGCTGGTGAACACCGTGCCGGTGACGGCGCTGTCCACCCAGTTCCCGGTGGGGCAGCGCGTGCCCATCCGCCCCATTGGCCTGGCGACGCTGGTGGACCCGGCGCGCTCGCTCATCATCCGGGCGTCGTCCGTGGTGGGGGACCCGACGCGCACGTGGGACCCGTGCACCAACGTGGGCAACCCGAACGGCAAGTGGACGTTCAACTACCTGATGACGGAGATGGCCAACCAGCCGTTCACCGGCGTGGCCCCGTCCACCTTCGTGCGCGAGTGGCTGCGGCAGTGGGAGGCCGCGAAGACGGTCAACACCTTCACCACCCCGCCGCGCACGAACATCGTGACGAAGCTGGTCAACCCGTGGCCGAAGGTGGGCGGCGCGCTGGACCTGACGAAGTCGCCCTTCAAGCTGGTGGCCATCGTCAACCGGCTGGACCTGGCGGGCAACAACCCCGCGTACGGCTCCGGGCGCGCGGGTGAGGGGCGCTTCATCTTCGCCGCCACGGAAGGCACGGGCACCTCGTGCCACACGGTGCCCTTCCTGGTCATCCTGGAGTACGGGGTGGACAAGAACGACTGCGTGTCCATCAAGACGTACGCGCAGCAGTGGCAGGCCCTGTCGTCCATGGCGCTGGGCAGCGCGACCTACAACGCGGCGCTGGAGGCCCTCACCGAGCAGTTCGCCAAACGCGACCTGTCCCCTCGCAAGCCCAACCGCAGCTCCATCAACCAGGTGCGCACCAACGAGATCTGGCTGGGCTCGCCCTGGGAGCTGCGCGAGTTCCGCCTCTGGAACAGCACCATCAGCGCGGCGTCGTTCGCCGCGCCGGGCCCGGTGCTGGGGCTGCTCAACAGCCACACCGTGGCCCAGACGCCGGACCGCGCGACGAAGAACACCCTGTTCCCGTCCTACGTGAACGGCAACGCGCCGGCCATCGTCGCCCTGCCGCCCACGTACACCGTCCCGCTCACGTGGAGCACCGGCGCGTTCCGGGGCGGCCGCGCCGTCGTGACGTCCACGTTCGCCAGCCCCAGCAGCCCTCCGTTCTGGAGCCAGCCCCCGGCGACCATCCCCAACCGCCAGGCCCGCCATGTCTTCTCGCTCAACACCTGCGACGGCTGCCACGGGGATGAGATTGGCACGCCCTTCACCCACGTGAGCCAGACGGGCGCCCTGTCGCCCTTCCTGAGCGGCGCGCTCACCGTGCCGGATCGCGCGGACGGTTCGCCCACCCGCACCTTCAACGAGGTGCTGGGCCGCCAGACGTTCCTGGACCAGGTGGCGAACCAGAGCTGCCTGACGCTGTCGTTCCTGAGCTCCAGCGCGGCGGTCCACTAGAACGGCTGCATGCGGTCTTTCGCGGCCTCCGTCCCGGTTGCTCGGGACGGAGGCCGTTGTCTTTCGGGAGGCCGTCCGCCCGGTTCCAAGCCTGTCAGGGGGACGGGCTCCAGGTGTTCTCCAGGTTCACGCTCCGTGGTGGCACGACTTCCCCGGGCGGGGGGGCGGCACCACGTTTACCCGGCTCCGGGGATGCCCCTGGTTTGGACCGGGGCAGGCATCGGGGGCCGTGGAGGCAGGCCGTGGGACGCACCGAAACGACAACGGGACGCCGCGCCTGGCGCAGGGGTGCGCGGCTGGGGGCCGTGTGGGCTGTCGTCTGGCTGGCTGGCGCCTGCGGACAGCGCTCCGAGGACGCCGCCGCGCCCGTCGCGCCCACGGTGGTGTCGCTGGGTCCGGAGAACGTGGTGCGCGTGGAGCCCCTGCGGCTGGAGAGCGGCCCCGTCATCTCCGGGTCGCTCCAGGCACGGCGGCTGGCCAGCGTCCGCGCGGAGGTGGGCGGCAGCATCCTGGACGTGAAGGCGGACCAGGGGCAGGCCGTGAAGGAGGGGGACCTGCTGGCGCGCGTGGATGAGGGCACCCTGCGCGAGCAGGTGCAGGCGGCCAGCTCCACCCTGCGCGTGGCGCGCAATGCCTTGCAGGTGGCGAAGGCGGATGAGCGGCGCAATCAAACCCTGGTCAAGCAGGGCGTCATCACCCGCCGCGACTTCGAACGCACGCAACTGGCGCGGACGCAGGCGGAGGGCCAGCTGGCGGATGCGCAGGCGCGGCTGAAGCTGGCGCAGGATCAGCTGGGGCGCACGAAGGTGACCGCGCCCTTCACCGGCGTGGTGAGCGAGCGGCAGGTGCACACGGGCGACATCGTCCAGCCGGGCGCGCCGCTCTTCACCGTGGTGGACCCCGCCACGCTGCGGCTGGAGGCCTCCGTGCCCGCGGCGCAGCTCTCCCAGGTGAAGGTGGGCACGTCGGTGGACTTCCGCGTCAACGGCTACGCGGATCAGGCCTTCAAGGGCGAGGTGGAGCGCATCAACCCGGCGGTGGACCCCGCCACGGGACAGGTGCGCATCTACGTGAGCATCCCCAACAGCGAGCAGACGCTGTTGTCCGGCCTCTTCGCGCAAGGGCGCGTGGCGTCCCAGGCGAAGGACGCGCTGGCCGTGCCGGTGGACGCACTGGACACGCGCCAGGAGCCGCCCACCGTGCAGCGCATCTCCAACGGCAAGGTGGAGCAGGTGGCGGTGACGCTGGGCCTGCGGGACGACGTGGCGCAGACCGTGGAGGTTCGCTCGGGGTTGAAGGCCGGGGACGTGGTGCTGCTGGGCTCCGCGCGCGACCTGACGAACGGCACGCCGGTGAAGCTCACCGCCGCGCCGGAAGGGCCGAAGAAGCAGCGCCCCGCCTCTCCACCGGAGGCCCAGCAGGGCGTGGGCGGCGCGGGCAACGCGTCCGGCGGCAGCGGCCCCACCCAGGCGCCGGCGGCGGCCGGGGTTCCCACGCAGCCAGCCCAGGCTCCCGCGAAGTAGCGCCGGGCGTCTCCACTTCTTGAAGAAGCACCGCAGGAGTCGTCCGTGTTCATCTCCGACTTCGCCATCAAGCGCCCCATCATCACCATCACGGCGATGGTGGCGCTCGTCGTGTTCGGCATCGTCGCGCTGTTCAACCTGGAGACGGACGAGTTCCCGGACGTTCAGCAGCCGGTCATCAACGTCACCATCGCGTACCCAGGCGCCTCACCGGACACGGTGGAGCGCGAGATTGTCGAGCCCATCGAGGACGCCATCTTCGCCATCTCCGGCGTGGACGGGAAGAAGACCACGTCCAGCTCCACGGACAGCCTGGCGAACTTCACGGTCTTCTTCGACTTCGAAAAGGACATCCAGGAGGCGTCACAGGACATCCGCGACGCCATCTCCAGCAAGCGCGCGGACCTGCCGCAGGAGATGGAGGAGCCCATCCTCACGCGGTTCGACCCGGCGGACCAACCCATCGTGTCGCTGGTGCTGACGTCGGACGCGCTGGACGTGCCCGCGCTGACGCTCATCGCGGACCCCCTGGTGGTGGGGGATTTGCGCTCGGTGCCCGGCGTGGCGCAGGCCACGGTGGTGGGCGGCGTGGACCGGGAGATGACGGTGCAGGTGCGGCCCGCGGCGCTCCAGGCGGCGGGCCTGTCGGTGGCGCAGGTGGTGGCGGCGCTCCAGGCGCAGAACCTGGCGGCGCCGGTGGGCCGGCTCAACACCGAGCTTCAGGAGCGCACCATCCGGCTCAAGGGCCGCCTGGAGACGCCGCAGGACTTCGCGCAGGTGCCCATCGCAGAGCGAGGCGGGCGCACGCTGCGGCTGGGCGAGGTGGCGGACGTGTTCGCCGGCACCGAGGAGCCTCGCACCCTGTCGCTCTACAACGGCGCGCAGGCGGTGGGCATCGAGGTCATCAAGTCCAAGGGCCACAGCACCACGGAGGTCGCGGACGGTGTGCGCGAGCGCGTGAAGATGCTCCAGCAGCGGCTGCCCGCCAACGCGAAGCTGGAGATCGTCCGCGACGCGGGCACGCGCGTGGAGAACTCCGTCGTCAACGTGCAGCAGGCGCTGATTGAAGGCGCGCTGCTCACGGTGCTGGTGGTGTTCCTGTTCCTCAACTCGTGGCGCTCCACGGTGATTACCGGCCTGGCGCTACCGGTGTCCGTGCTGGCGTCGTTCGTGAGCGTGTGGGCGTTCGGCTTCACGCTCAACACGATGTCGCTGCTGGGCCTGACGCTGGCCATCGGCATCCTCATCGACGACGCCATCGTGGTGCGCGAGAACATCGTGCGGCACGTGGAGATGGGGAAGGACCACTACACGGCGTCGCGCGAGGGCACGAGCGAGATTGGCCTCGCGGTGGCGGCGACGACGTTCTCCATCGTGGCGGTGTTCGTCCCGGTGGCGTTCATGTACGGCGTGGCGGGACAGTGGTTCAAGCCGTTCGCGCTCACCATCGCGTGCTCGGTGCTGGTGTCGCTGTTCGTGAGCTTCTCGCTGGACCCCATGCTCAGCGCGTACTGGCCGGACCCGCAGGTGGAGAAGGGCGAGCGGCGCAACTTCATCTCGCGCGGGCTGACGCGCTTCAACCACTGGTTCGACCGGCAGGCGGACCGCTACAAGGGCGTCATCGCGTGGGCGCTGGACCACCGGCTCGCGATGGTGCTGCTCGCGGTGGGCTCGCTGGTGGGCGCGGTGGCGCTGCAGGGCGTCTTCGGCGGCGCGGGCTTCGTGCCGGTGAGCGACCGCGCCGAAATCGAGATGTTGGTGGAGACGCCCGCGGGCTCCAGCCTGGACTACACGCGGCGCAAGGTGGAGGAGGTGTCCCGCCTCACGCGCCAGCACCCGGAGGTCGCGTACACGTACACCACCATCGGCGTGCCGCTGCCATTGCGCTCGCCGGGCGTGGACCAGGCGCTGGTGTACGTGCGGCTCAAGCCGAAGACGGAGCGCAAGGCGAGCCAGGAGGTGCTGGGCAAGACGCTGCGTCAGGAGTTGCTCGCGGTGGGCGGCGCGAACGTGTCGGTGTTCACCAGCGGCTTCGGCGGCGCCATCAAGTCCATCCAGCTGGAGCTGCGCGGGCCGGAGTCCAAGGGGCTCAACCAGTTCGCGCAGCAGGTGATGAAGGAGGTGAAGCAGGTGCCGGGCGCGGTGGACGTGGGGCTGTCCACGCGCGGGGAGAAGCCGGAGCTGGAGGTGGAGCTGAACCGCGGTGTCGCGGGCCAGCTCAACGTGACGGTGGGGCAGGTGGCGCAGTCGCTGCGGCCGGCCTTCGCGGGCCTGGACTCCGGCGACTGGGTGGACCCCATTGGCGAGACGCGCGACGTGATGGTGCGCCTGGCGCCGCAGTACCGCCAGAACCCGTCCGACCTGGCGCAGCTGCCGCTGGTGGTGGGTTCCACCGCCACGGGGGCTCCGGTGGTGGTGCCGCTGGGCCAGGTGGCGACAGTGAAGCAGACCGTGGGCCCGGCGCAGATTGATCACCTGAACCGCGCGAAGGTCATCAACGTGCAGGCGAACGTGGCGGGGCGGTCGCTGTCGGAGGTGATGAACGACGTCCAGACGCGGCTCAAGGCGGTGAAGGTGCCGCCGGGCTACGAGGTGTCCACGGGCGGCGAGTCCGCGGATCAGCAGGAGGTGTTCGGCCGGGTGTTCCTGGCGCTGGGCGTGGCGGTGATGCTGATGTACCTCATCCTCGTCATCCAGTTCGGCTCGTTCATCGACCCGCTGGCCATCCTGGTGTCGCTGCCGCTGTCACTCATCGGCGTGGTGCTGGCGCTGGTGGTGACGGGGGACACGCTGAACATCATGAGCCTCATCGGCGTCATCCTGCTGATGGGCATTGTCGCGAAGAACGCCATCCTGCTCATCGACTTCGCCAAGTGGCAGCACGAGAAGGGGCTGCCATTGCGCGAGGCACTGATTGAAGCGGGACGCATCCGCTTGCGGCCCATCATCATGACGACCCTCGCGCTCATCGCGGGCATGGTGCCGGTGGCGCTGGGGCACGGCGAGGGCGGCGACTTCCGAGCGCCGCTGGGCCGCGCGGTGATTGGCGGCGTCCTCACGTCCACGCTGCTCACGCTGCTGGTGATACCGACGGTGTACGAAATCCTCACGGACGCCCGCACGTGGATGACCGGCAAGCTGCGCCGGGCGTTCAAGGCGAACGGGCGGGCACACGGTCCGGCGCACGGCGGTGGCGAGCCCAGGCCCCAGCCGCAGTCCCGGCAGGACTGACGCGGGAAGGATGCTCGCGTCACCCTCAAGGAACGGTTGGCGCATGCGGCCTGGGGCCATAGGGTCAGGAGTGTGGAGCTCCTGTCCCCGCTGCCTGATTCGCACCGCTCGCTCATCACCGAAGCCCTGGAGGCACTGGGGGTCACCCGCTGGGTCCTGAGCATCCATGACCCCAGCTTCCCGGGCCTCCCGGGAGAGGATCTGGGGCGTGGCTCGCCGTACTCCGAGGGCGCCGCGCGCTTCCTCGCCTTCGCCCGGGACCTGGGCTTCACCGGCATCCAGCTGGGGCCGCAGGGACAGACCACCGCGCACAACCCGTCGCCGTATGACGGCACGTTGTTCTCACGCAACACGCTGAACGTGGCGCTCCCGACGCTCACGGATCCGCACGGGCCGTGGGGCGCGCTGCTGTCCTCCGACACGCTGGCCCGGCTCGTCTCCGAAGCACCCACGGACGGTGGGCCGGAGGCGCGCTACCACTCCGCGTGCCGGGGGCAGGCCCTGGCGCTCCAGGAGGCGTGGGACACCTTCCGACGCACCCGGGAGCCAGGGCTCGTCCAGCGCTTCGAGGCCTTCCGCGTGGAGCAGCGGGAGTGGCTGGAACGGGATGCGCTGTTCGACGTGCTCGCCACGCGGCACCACACGCCGGATGACTGGCGCGGCTGGGCGGATTCGCTGGAGGGGCGCCTGTTCGCGCCGCGTCCTGGAGAAGAGACCCAGGCGGAGGCGCGCATCCGGGAGTTGCTCACCGTCGAAGCCGAGGCGGTGGAGCAGTACGCCTTCCGCCAGTTCCTCGTGCATGAACAGCATGGGCTCCTGCGGGAGCGCGTGGGGGCGTGGGGCCTCAAGCTGTACGGGGACCTCCAGATTGGCTTCTCACCCCGGGATACGTGGGCGCGGCAGGGATTGTTCCTCCGCGCGTACCTCATGGGGGCTCCGCCCAGCCGCACCAACCCGGAGGGCCAGCCGTGGAACTACCCCGTGCTGGACCCCGAGCAGTACGTCGCTCCGGACGGCTCCGGCCCCGGACCGGTGCTGCGCTACCTGGACTCGCGGCTGGGCAAGATGCTGTCCGAGTACGACGGGCTGCGCATCGACCATCCGCACGGGCTCGTGTGTCCGTGGGTGTACCGCGCGGGTTCGGCGGATCCGCTGCGCGCGGTGCAGGGCGGCGCGCGGCTGTTCTCGTCGCCGGACCTGCCGGACCACCCGGAGCTGGCGCGCTACGCCATCGTGGCTCCGGAACAGCTGGACCGCTCGGTGCCGCGTCACGCGGATGGCTGGGTGAAGTGGCTCACGGAGGAGCAGGTGGGCCGCTACGCCATCCTGTTCGACTCGGTGGTGCGCACGGCCCGGGAGCGCGGCCGGGCCCGCGAGGACGTGCTGTGCGAGGTGCTGAGCACGCTGCCGCATGAGCTGTCGCGGGTGATGGCCCGAGATGGCCTGGGCCGCTTCCGTGTCACCCAGAAGGCGGACCTCACCAACCCGGCGGACGTGTATCGCAGCGAGAACGCGGCCCCCGAGGACTGGGTGATGGTGGGCAACCACGACACGAAGTCGCTCTGGCGGCTCATCTCCGAATGGCAGTGGAAGCACGCGCTGCGCGCCCAGGCGGACTACCTCGCCTGGCGGCTGCATCCCGAAGTGGAAGGGCGTGAGGACTTCGCGCGACAGCTCGCGCAGGACCCGGGGCTGCTCGCGCAGGCGAAGTTCGCGGACCTGTTCACCAACCGTGCGCGCAGCGTGATGGTGTTCTTCGCGGATCTGCTGGGCATGCCGGACACGTACAACGCGCCGGGCTCCGTGGATGCGCGCAACTGGTCGCTGCGCATCCCGCGGGACTGGGCCGCGCAGTACCAGCAGCGGCTGCGCGCGGGTGCCGCGCTCAACCTGCCCCAGGTGCTGGCCATGGCGCTGCGCGCGGGCGGAGCAGAGGCACGGGCCCGCCACGCGAAGTTGCTCGAGCGCCTGGACGTCGCCGCCACCCGCCTGAGGACATAGCGAGCACCCGGTGGAGACGGACGAACCTGTCCGACAGTCGGACAGGTCCGGGGGCCGGTGCTCAGCTCAGGCGATGCGCCGCATGTCGAAGCGCGACTGGAGACTCCACTGGCCGGCTTCGTCCTGCACTTCTCCGCGCCAGGTGAAGCGGTCCGGCCCGATGTCGGAGAAGCTCCAGCGGATGGGCTTCCCGTGGTGCTCGCCCAGCAGGATGAGCCGGTCCCCCTCACGGCCTCCGGCGAGCCTGTTGATGGCGCCTCCGGTCGGACTCACCCAGGTGATCTGCCACTTCCCAGCGGTCCGGTCGAACGAGCGCACCGTGGTGCCATAGCGCTTGTTGGCCCCAGGACCTGACGGCGCTGGGGCGTTCCGCGACGGCACGATGAACACGTCCTGCAGTGCCCGCCCGTCCAGCACCCAGTGGAACCACCACTCGCCCTCGCTCTGGCGGAAGCTTCCGTCCGCGTCGTGGTCCTGGATGGTCCCCGCCCAGCCTCCCACCAACCACCCGAAGGTGGCCGCCGCGTCGCCCAGCTCTGCCGAAGGCCCCGGGCTTACCAGCGCGTCCACGAACTCCCGCACCACCGGCGCCGGCGCGGCGGGCCCTTCCGCGAGCCTGCGCCAGATGCCGGCGTACTCGATGGGCAGCCCCTCCGCGTCCACGTCCAGCATCGCGGTGAAGCCGCTCTCCAGGCTCTCGTAGCGGTAGCGCACGGGGCCCACGCGCGCATAGCCCTGCCGCGCGGGCACGACCTCCAGCGCGGGAAACCGCACCCACGCCGCGCGGATCTCCGCGGTGGCGCCTTCCTGGAGCCGCAGCCGGTTGATGGGCAGCGCGTTGGTGGAAGGGCTCAGGCCCAGGTCCACGTCCGTGCAACCCTCCAGCTCCTCCGCGACCTGCCCGTCCTTGCGCCAGCGGCCGTCACCGTCATGCTCCAGCGCGAGCGTCCGGCGTTCGCCACGCCAGGACTGCGTCACGCCCACCCGTCGCGTGCGCCACGCGTCGTCACAGACGACCGAGTACTCCACCCGCAGCGGCGCACCCTGTTCCGCGACGAGGATGACGCCGGAAAGCTCCGTGCCCTCCTGGCCGCGCCGCACCCGTGCATGCTCGAAACCCAGCTCGTCCATCACGCGCCGCCAGATGAGCTCGCGCGTGACTGTCGTTGCTTCCATCGCCATGATTCGGTCACCCCGTTGGAGATGCGGGGCAGGATGGAGGGACGGACCGTGGCCGACTTGGGGAAAGTGGACCTGACCACGGCGCGCCTGCTGGCCTCCGGGGACGGGTGGCGCGTGCGCGAGATTGTCTGCCGCTCCGGCCCCAAGGACCCCGTCTTCGAGGAACAGCACTCGGGGGTGTCCATCTCCGCCGTCCTGTCCGGCAGCTTCACCTACCGCTCCCGGAACGGGCGGGTGCTGCTGACGCCCGGCTCCCTGCTGCTGGGGGAGCGGCACGCGTCCTTCTGCTGCGGTCATGAGCACGGCGTGGGCGACCGCTGCGTCGCCTTCCACTTCGAGCCCGAGCTCATCGAGGAGGTCGCGGGAGGCCTGTCCGGCGTGAAGCGGACGGACTTTCCCGTGCACCGGCTTCCGCCGCTCCAGCGCCTCGCGCCGCTGCTCGCGGACGTCCAGGCGCTTGCCGAGCAGCCAGACTCACGCGGCGCGGAGGAGCTGGTGCTGCGGATGGCGGGCGCGGCGCTGAGCGGCGTCCACGAAGGCAAGGCCCGACCCGTCACCGGCCATGACGAACGCCGCATGGGGGACGCGGTGCGCTGGATGGAGGCGCACCTGGAGGAGACCCTCTCGCTGGCGATGCTCGCGGAGGAGGTGGGCATGGGCCGCCACCACTTCCTGCGCACCTTCCGCAAGGTGGTGGGAGAGAGTCCCTACAGCTACATCCTGGGCCGCCGCCTGACACTCGCCGCCGCGCGCCTGCGGACGGACTCCGAGCGCATCGCGGACGTCGCGTTCGCGTGTGGCTTCGGTGACCTGTCGGAGTTCGTCCGCCGCTTCCGTGCCCGCTTCGGCGTCACCCCTTCCGCCTACCGCGCCCGCTCACGACCCGGGTCAGCAAGGACAGACGCCGTGGGTCCGGCCACTCTCCTTGGAAATCCTCGTTCTCGATGTTATCCGGTCTAGGCAATTCTTGATCTGGGTGAGGCACGGACCGCGTGGCGAATCATCGTGAGTGGGAGTTCGGAGCGCATCGCGCGTACTTCGAAGCGCCGGACCTGTTGGTGATGAAGTTCAACGGGCCCTCGAAGCTGGAGGACTCGAAGAAGGTGCTGGAGATCTGTCAGGAGGTGGCGGCGAAGGAGCCGGTGTTCGTCATCTCCGACGTGTCGAACTCCAGCATCGAGAAGGACGCGCGCGAGCTGCTGGTGGCGCAGGCCAAGGCCGAGTGGTTCCGCGGCCACGTCTACCTGGGCACGGGCCCGCTCCAGCGCGCGGGCGCCAAGGCGCTGATGCTCGCCCTGTACTTCACGGGCAAGTGGACGGTGGAAGTGGACTTCGCGGACTCGGAGCGCGAAGCGCGCGACCTCATCGCGAAGAAGCGTCTGGCCCCGCCGAAGAAGTAGCCGCCTCCCGCCGCCTCAGTGCTGGACGTCCAGCACGAGGCGCGTGGGGTTCGTCAGCTCCAGCACGCGGAACGGAGCGCGGCGCGCGGTGCCCAGCACCCACGTCACCTCGCCCTCGAAGTCGCACAGCCGCTCCAGCGCCAGCACGGACGGCAGCGCGGGCTTGAGCGTGCGCTGCGCCACCGTGGCCTGGCCCTGGTCGTCATGCGCCCGCGCCAGCGTGAAGCGCACCTCCAGCGCGGCCTGCCCCGGCGGCGTCACGTCTTCGCCGGAGCCGCACTGCTGCACCGGCGTCTTCACGTAGCCCAGGTGGTAGCCCGGCAGGCGCGGCCCGTCGAACTCGAACACCGTGCGGTCGTAGTCCGCGTGCGTCCCCGTGCGCACCGAGCGCAGCGTGATGGAGGGCGGCTCGCCGCGCGGCCGCTCCACCGCCGCCGTCGTCCACGCCGCGTCCGCCGCCACGTCGGCCGTGGCTGTTGGCCTGCCCGCGTCCGTGGGGCCGCCTGCCTTCACGTCCAGCACCTGGTGCACCACCGGAGCGGTGGCCGCCGGTCCCTCACGGGGCACGGTGTTGGTGGGCGGGGGCACGGCCGGCACGTCCATGGGGACGGTCTGGGGCTCCTGCTTCTGGCACCCCAGGCCCAGCAATCCGCAAACCACTCCCAGCGCGTACAGCCCCTGTCGCAGGTGCATCCGGTTCCTCCTGTGAAACCCCGTCACCCGGGGACTTCCCGAGTCCTCGCACACCCCGTGCGCCGGGACCATGCCCCAGGTGCCTGGAAGATGCGCCGTGTCGGGTCCGTTGCGTATAGGTTCCGGCCGGCCGAGTCCCCCCGGCCCCCCTTCGTGCACTGGAGAGTTCCGTACCATGGCCCTCGACCTGACCTCCCTGCCGCGTCCCTCTCGCGACGACACCACCGTGGGCTCCATGGTGCGCGGGCTCGTGGGCAGCGAAATCCTCCGCATCGCCGGGGAGATCCGCGAACTCGTGTCCAAGGGCACCCAGGTCTGCAACCTCACCGTGGGTGACTTCAGCCCGAAGGAGTTCCCCATCCCGGACGGCCTGCGCGACCAGATTGGCGCCGCGCTCCAGGGCGGTGAGACGAACTACCCGCCGTCCGACGGCGTGCTGGACCTGCGCCAGGCCGTGCAGCGCTTCTACGAGCGCTCCCTGGGGCTGAAGTACCCGCTGGAGGGCATCGTCATCGCGGGCGGCGCTCGGCCGGTCATCTACGCCACCTTCCGCGCGGTGCTCGACCCGGGCGACGTCGTCGTCTACCCGGTGCCGTCGTGGAACAACAACCACTACGCCCACATGCTGGGCGCCAGGGGCGTGGTGGTGAAGACGGACGCTGCGGCGGGCTTCATGCCCACGCTGGCGCAGCTGGAGCCGCACCTGTCCACCGCGCGCCTGCTCTGCCTGTGCAGCCCGCTCAACCCCACCGGCACCATGATTGACCCGGAAGCG
Organism: Corallococcus exercitus; assembly: GCF_003611585.1. Lineage (GTDB taxonomy): Bacteria > Myxococcota > Myxococcia > Myxococcales > Myxococcaceae > Corallococcus > Corallococcus exercitus. The sequence continues at coordinate 12,779 of NZ_RAVW01000198.1, forward strand.
CTGCGCGCCATCTGCCAGCGCATCGTGGAGGAGAACCGCGCGCGCGAGGGCCGCGGCCAGAAGCCCCTCATCCTGATGTACGACCACATCTACTGGGTGCTGAGCTTCGGCGGCACGAAGCACGTCACGCCCGTGGAGCTGGTCCCGGAGATGGCGCCGTACACCGTGTTCGTGGACGGCATCAGCAAGGCCTTCGCCGCCACCGGCGTGCGCGTGGGCTGGGGCGTGGGCGCTCCCACCCTCATCTCCCGCATGCGCGACGTGCTGGGCCACGTGGGCGCCTGGGCCCCCAAGGCCGAACAGGTCGCCACCGCCCGCTACCTGGACGACACGAAGGCCACGGAGGCCTTCCTCCAGACCATGCGCCAGCGCGTGGATGCGCGCCTGGAGGTCCTCTACAAGGGCTTCCAGCGCATGAAGGACGCGGGCCTGCCGGTGCACGCCATCGCGCCGCAGGGCGCCATCTACCTCTCCGTGCGCTTCGACGTGGTGGGCAAGGGCGGCCTCACCACCAATGACGCGATCCGCAAGCACCTGCTGGAGAAGGCCCGCTTCGCAGTGGTGCCCTTCCAGGCCTTCGGCCTCGCGGACGAGACCGGCTGGTTCCGCCTCTCCGTGGGCGCCGCCTCGGTCGCTGAAATCGAAGAGGCCCTGCCCCGTGTAGAGGCCACCGTGCGCGAAATCCTCGCGGCGAAATAGCCTGTTTCCTCCACAGACCGGCAGTCAGGGAATAGCCTGCCGGCCGTGGCGTTGAGGGCGCCGCCATCATGCTCAAGCGCTTCGTGGACGTCCGTGACGAGGAGGTGGGGGCGGTCCTCGGGGCGTTCGTCTACTTCTTCACGCTGATGTGCGGCTACGCCATCCTGCGGCCCATCCGCAACGAGATGGGCACCGCGGGGGACGTGAAGCACCTGCCCTGGCTCTTCACCGTCACGTTCGTCGTGATGTTGCTGGCGGTGCCGGCCTTCTCCGCGCTGGTGGCGCGCTATCCCCGGCGGGTGGTGGTGCCGCGCGTCTACCGCTTCTTCCTCTTCAACCTGCTGGCCTTCTTCGTGCTGCTCAAGTGGGGCGTGGCGAAGGAGGGCGTGGCGCGGGCCTTCTACGTCTGGCTGAGCGTCTACAACCTGTTCGTCGTCTCCATCTTCTGGAGCTTCATGGCGGACGTGTTCGCCAGCGACCAGGGCAAGCGCCTCTTCGGCTTCATCGCCGCGGGCGGCACCACGGGGATGATTGTCGGCCCGTTCCTGGTGGGCCGGCTGGCGGAGCCGGTGGGACCGGTGAACCTCATCCTCGTGTCCGCGGTGATGCTGGAGGTGAGCGCGCAGTGCGTGCGCCGCCTGGGGCACTGGGCGCGGGACGTGCAGCACCAGCCCGCCACGCGCGAAGGGCCGGTGGGCGGCGGGATGCTCGCGGGCTTGCGGCTCCTGGTGACGTCGCCGTTCCTGCTCGCGCTGGGGTTGCAAGTGCTGCTGTACGCGGCGACCTCCACGTTCCTGTACTACCAGGAGGTGCAGCTGGTCGCGTCCCTGGCGAAGGACGCGGCGGCGCGCACGGCGGCGTTCGCGGACATCGACTTCTGGGTGCAGATTCTGACCCTGGGCATCCAGACGCTCGTCACCGGGCGGGTCATCTCCCGCCTGGGATTGGGCGTGGCGATGGCGGTGGCGCCGGTGCTCACGCTGGTAGGGTTTGGCGTGCTCGCGTTCGCGCCGGTGCTGGGGGTGCTCATCGGGGTGAAGTCGCTGCGGGGCGCGAGCCACTACGCGCTGGAGCGCCCTTCGCGCGAAATCCTGTTCACCACGGTGGACCGCGAGGCCCGCTACAAGTCCAAGAGCTTCATCGACACGGTGGTGTACCGCGGCAGCGACACGCTGAGCGCGTGGCTGCAGGGCGGGCTCACGGCGCTGGGCCTGGGCATGACGGGCCTGTCGCTGGCGGCCGTGCCCGTGGCCGCGCTGTGGCTCGCGGTGGCCCTGTACCTGGCGCGCCAGCAGCGCACGCGCGCCGCTGAAAGCATTCCGCAGACGCAGACGCAGACGACCCTTCCCGGAGGAACCACGGCATGAAGCTGTCCCGAAGAGGCGTGATTCAAGCAGCGGCCGCGTTGGGCGCGGTCCAGGTGTTGGGCTGTGCAACGTCCCCCAAGGCGGGCCCCGACGCGAGCAAGGGCGGGGACAACACCGCCCCGGGCAAGCCCCTGAACATCCTCATCCTGGGCGGCACCCGGTTCCTGGGCCCCGCGCTGGTGCAGGCAGCGCAGGCGCGCGGCCACACGCTCACGCTCTTCAACCGCGGCAAGTCCAACCCGGGCCTCTTCCCGGACGTGGAGAAGCTCCAGGGCGACCGCGACCCCAACAAGGGCGAGGGCCTGAAGGCGCTGCAGGGCCGCAAGTGGGACGCGGTCATCGACACGTCCGGCTACGTGCCGCGCATCGTGAAGGCGTCCGCGGAGCTGCTCGCGCCCAACGTGGGGCAGTACGTCTTCATCTCCAGCGTGTCCGTCTACAAGGAGATGACGAAGAAGGACCTCAACGAATCCGACGCCGTGGGCACCATCCCGGATGAGACGGTGGAGGAGGTGGGCGAGACGAGCTACGGCCCGCTCAAGGCGCTCTGCGAGAAGGCCGCGGAGGCCGCGCTGCCCGGCCGCACGCTCAACATCCGCCCCGGCCTCATCGTGGGCCCGGATGACGGCTCCGACCGCTTCACCTACTGGCCGCTGCGCGTGGCGAAGGGCGGCGAGGTGCTGGCCCCCGGCGACGGCGAGGACCCGGTGCAGATCATCGACGCGCGCGACCTGGCCGCGTTCATCATCCGCAACGTGGAGCGCCGCACCGCGGGCATCTTCAACGTCACCGGCCCGCTGAAGCCCATGAACATGAAGGGCATGCTGGAGGACATCCAGAAGGCCACCGGGAGCGACGCGCGCTTCACCTGGGTGGACAGCGCGTTCCTGGAGCAGCAGAAGGTGATGGCCTTCGCGGACATGCCCGCGTGGGTGCCGCGCACCGGCCCGGAGAGCGGCATCGGCGCCGTGAGCATCGCCCGCGCCACGCAGGCGGGGCTCGCCACCCGCCCGCTCGCGGACACCGTGCGCGACACGCTGACGTGGTTCCACGGCCTGCCGCCGGACCGCCAGGAGAAGCTGCGCTCGGGCCTGTCCGCTGACAGGGAGAAGGAAGTGCTCGCCGCCTGGCACCAGGCGAAGGGCACCGCCAAGGCGGGCTGAGCTTCACGGTCGTGACCTTTCGCGCACGCCGGGCAATCCGCTGGCGTGCGCGAGCATGGGATGGGAACGATGGGATGGCTCCACGACTTCGACCCGGCCCCGGGCGGCCTCCACTGCATGCGCGGCGCGGTCCGCTCCGGGCCGCGCTGATGCTGGGCGCGCTCTGGAGCCTGCTGTCGGGTTGCAAGCCCGCATCGCCGGGGCCGGCGGGCGGGGCCATTGCGCCGTTCAACCCCAACGCGGCGGGGTGCTACCAGCGCCTGGGGAAGGTGAACCCCGCGTTCCAGCAGGGCTACCGGGACGTGGCGGCGCTCCTGGCCCGACCGGCGCCGCTCGTGTCGCTCCTGCCCGGCGTCGTGGCCGAGCACGAGCGCGTGCTCCAGGCGGGCCGTGCCGCGCCCGCGAGCTCCCGGCTGCCGGAAGAGGACGTCTACGTCTGCTGCGTGCGCGACACCCTGGAGGGCCGGGTGGCCCGCGAGGTGAAGGCCGCGGTGGCCAGCGACGCGGGCACCGGGGACACGCGCGCCCGGCTGGAGGCGCTGCTGGAGGCGCTGCACGGCCTGCCCTGGTCCGGCCCCAAGTGGACGGAGCAGGAGCGCCCCGCCATCGAGAAGCATGTGCGGGACGCGCTCTCGGCGCTGCCGTGATGTGATGGGCGCGGCACCTCTTCCCCTGGTGAATCCATGGCGAACGGCGAGAACGTCGACCTGTCGGCCACCCGGCCCGCGGACTACCTGCGCGAGGGGCTGCTGTCCCCGGAGGGCAAGCCGCGCGAGGGGCTCAACGGCCTGCACTCGCTGGGCATGGCCCACCGGCTGAAGCTGGAGGGCACGAAGCCGGAGACGGTGGCCGCGCTGCTGGCCAGCCTGGTGAAGGCCTCCGGGCGCTTCATCCCGAAGGACCCGCGCAACGTGGACCTGTCGGACGGCGCGCGTCAGGAGGTGGCGGCGGCATGGAGTGCCACGGGGCCCACTGGCACGGGCGTCCTGGGGGAGCTGCGCGCGGCCATCCTGCCGTGCGTGGGCAACACCGCGAGCCTGGGCGCCATGCTGCTGCACGTGGAGCGCATCCACCGGCAGCTGCTGCTGGTGTCCGTGACACCGCCGACGGACGCCTGACGCGGGCTGCCCGGCCGGAGGGCGGCCGGGCAGCCCGCGTC
>NZ_RAVW01000199.1 GCF_003611585.1 Corallococcus exercitus
CCTCCGCATCCCCGCCGCTGGAGCCCCCACTGGAACCACCTGGGGGCGCTCGCCCTGGCCCTCGCTGCCGTGGGCACCTGGACGGCGCGCGTGACGGCTGACGCTCCCACGCCCTGGCCTCCCCCGGAGGCCACCCGTCTCCTGGAGGCGCGGCTGACGTCCGCGCCCCTGGATGGACACCGCCCCTACGTGCCCCTGCGCGGTGGGACGCCCACGCCAGCGCTGGTGCCGCTGCGGGAGCTGGCCCGGATGGAGGACCGGCAGGACTGGCGGGGCATCGCCTCCGCGTTCCTGCTCGCGGGCGACGCGCGGCAGGCGCTGAGCTACCTGGACAACGTGCCCGCCTCTCCGGACGTGGACTCCGACCGCGCGGTGGCGCTGGCGCTGGACCATGCCGGGGCCTCCGAGCAGACGTCGCTCGACGAGGCCCTGGCCGTGCTGGAGGACGTGCTCCGGAAGCAGCCGGACCACCCGCAGGCCCTGTGGAACCACGCGCTGGTCCTGCGGAACCTGGGCCTGCCTCTGCTCGCGGCGGAGGCCTTCGACGCCGTGGCGAAGCTGGGCGAGCCCGGCTGGAGCGCGGAGGCCCGGGACCGCGCGGGCCTCTTGCGCGAGGAGACACGGGCCCGGGGCCGCGCATGGAGACAGGCCTTCGCGGCGACGCAGGACCTGATGGCCGACCCCAACGCGCCGCTTCCGCTGGAGGAGGCTGGGAGGTTTCCGGGCATCGTGCGGCTGGCCTTCTACGACGCGGTCCGCGCGGCTCCGTCGAAGGACGCGGCGCTGCGGATGCTGCCGCTGGCGGAGGCCCTGGACCGGGCCTACGGCGGCGGCACGGTGCTGCATGAGACCGTCACCCGCGTGGCCGCGCGGGACTTCCAGAAGCGTGGGCCGCTCGCCCGGGACTACGCCCTGTTCGTGCGCGGCAAGACTCCGTTTCCTCCGGCCTTCCTGGAGACGCTGAGGCACTCGGGCGAGGACGACCTGTACGTGGGCGCGGTCGGATACGAGCTCAACGCGGGACGCCCCGTGGACGTCACGGCGTTCGCTCGCGCCGCGGACGGCCTGGGCGACCCCTGGTTCCACCTCATCGCCGAACGCGAGCGCGCCAACCAGGAGGTGCGCGACGGCCAGTGGTGGAAGGCGGAGACGCGCGTCCTGGAGGCACTTCGCTCGTGCCAGCAGGCGCGGCTGGACTACCGCTGCGCCGACCTGCACGCGTGGCTCGCGGAGATGTACGTGGGCGAGCTGCACCGGCCCGCCGAAGCCCATGAGCACGCGCTGCGCGGCTGGGAGCTCGCGAAGCGGTTGGGGGAGCGGGATTGGGAGCGGCGGTTCCTCCAGGAGCTGGCGCAGGTGGCGCGCTTCCACCATGTCGCGCCCACCGCGAGCGCGTACTTCCGGGAGTCGCTGGCGCGCGAGCCCGACAACCGCACGCAGTCCGGCTACGTGCACCGCAATCTGGCGACCCTGGCGTGGATGGACTTCCGCGTGGAGGAGGCCCGCCAGCATCTGGAGAAGTCGATGGAGTCCGACCTGCCGCTGGGGCTCAACGGCGCGGGAGTGATCGCGGACCTGGCCCGCTTCGGCCCCATGCCCGGCGCGGCGGACGCGCTGTCCCGTGCGCTCTCCGAACTGAGACAGGGCCAGCCGCGCCCCGGTGAACGCGTGCTGCTGGACGCCATCCAGGGTGAGTTCGAGCTGGAACGCGACCCCGCCGCCGGACGCGCCCTGCTGGAGAGCGCCCTCACGCAGGCGGAGCAGTGGCCCGACGACGTGAACGCCCGCCGCGCGCGGGCCCGCGCCTCCGTCGCGCTCATCTCCGACGCCGGACGCACGGGCGCGTTCGTGGAGGCGCTCACCCTCGCGGGCCGCCAGCTCCAGGTGAGGGAGGTGCCGGAGCGCTGCGTGCTCGCGGTGTCCGTGCAGCACGAGCGCACGGTCGCGGTGGCGCGGGGTCCTTCGGGCGCGGTGCTCGGGGACTTCACGCAGACGCGCACGGCGCCGCTCGGACAGGATGCCTCCGGACTGGTGCCGCCCTCGGTGCGGGAGGCGCTGCGCGGATGCGAGCAGGTGCAGGTGCTGGCCCCGCCTCCGGTGAACGGCCTGCCCCGGCTGCTGCCTCCGGACTTCGCCTGGAGCTACCGGGTGGGCCACGCGACGGTGGACCCGCCTCCGCCGGTGGACAGCGGCACGCACCTGGTCGTCTCCAACGTGGAGACGCCCCCGGCCCTGGGCCTCGCGCGCCTGCCGCCGATGTCGCCTCCTCCTGGAGAGGACGCCCGGCGCGTGATGCTGGAGGGCGCGCGGGCCACGCCGTCACGCGTGCTGGAGGCGATGCGCACCGCCACCGAGGTGGAGCTCCACACGCACGGCGTGTTCAGCCCGGAGCAGTCGGACGCCTCGCTCCTCATGCTGGCCCCGGAGGGGGATGGCCGCTACGCGCTCACCGCCAGACAGGTGCGCGAGCACGGGCTCACGGGAGCGCCGCTGGTGTTCCTGGCCGCGTGCGGCGCCGCGCGCACCGCGCCCTTCCCGCACGAGTCCTTCAGCCTGCCGGTGGCCTTCCTCGACGCCGGGGCGCGCGCGGTGCTGGCCGCCACGGTGGACATCCCAGACACCGCGGGCCGCTTCTTCAACGACGTGCGCGAGCGCATCCACGCGGGCGCCGTCCCTGCCGTGGCCCTGCGCGACGAGCGGCAGGCCTGGCTTCAGGCCTCACCTGGAGACCGCTGGGTTCACGACGTGCTCCTGTTCCAATGACGACCTGTCAGGGTCCTTAAAAGAACCCTACCTGACACGTTTTCAAGAAGAAGCCGCACGCGGGCTCGGGAGCACGGACCCCGCGGCGGCTTCGTCAGGAGGACACGGTCATGTCGAGATGTCGGATCAGTCCCGTACTGGTACCCATGCCCCGAAGGCCTCGGCAGGCGCTCCCGGACAAGCCGCTCCCGGGACCGGCGGAGCTGGAGGCGAAGACGCTCGTGACTCCGCTGTTCTCTCGCGACGAGTTCCAGGACGACCTGCCGGACAAGCCTCCGCCGGGTCCCGCGGGCCTCGATCACTGACGCTCGCGGGGCTGGCGCGGGACCTGGATCCCGCGCCATGCGGCCCTCCGGGGGAAGGGCCTCTTCGACGCACGCGCGAAAGGTTCGAGACCGGCTACACCTACCGCGACGCCATCGACACCTGGGCCGTGGTGCTCTGCGACTGGGGCGCGGCCACGTCGCGCTGGAGCACGGACTCCCCACGCGCCGCGGGGGGCGTGGGACGGTTCGCCATCCGCTTGTGGTGCAGGCCGGACAGCTTCAGCGCCAGCTCCGGACCGGTGACGCCCTTGGGGATGTAGCCATCCGCCCCGGACGCGCGCACCAGCTCGCGCAGCTTCGACTCGTCCATGGACGAGTACAGGATGAACAGCGTGTCCGGCCCCGCGAACTGGCGCACCACGCCCAGGATGCGATCGCCGCTCAGCGCCGGGATGTTCACGTCCAGGAGCACGATGTCCGGCTGCTCGGTCCGCAGCAGGTTGGCCACACCCAGCGCCGCGCGCGTGGTGACGACCTCGAAGCCGTACCGGCTGATGGAGCGCTCCACCAGTTCGAGCACGAGTGGGTCATCATCCACCACAAGTGCCTTCAACTTGCCTTCCGCCATCGCGTCTCCGCCTTCCAGGACCTTTGAGGGAAAGGTCTGAAGTGCCTTACGTCCAGGTAGGCTGTGCAATATACGCCATACCTGTATTCGTGCACAATGCCCCTAGGCCTGAAGACCCGGGAGTCCTGTACTCCGAGTACGGAAGTCGGGTTTCAAGGTCGCACCGGCGTGGGGCAAAAAGCCTCACGCGGCTGGGGCTGTCAAGACCTCGGGCCGGGACCGTTTGTGCAGAACAGATGGGGAAGGCCGGGCGTCGAAGCGGCCTTCCGCGCGGGCGCGGCAGTTGTCGCAGCGGGCGCAGTCCTCTTCCAGGGGCTCGTCGAAGTAGGTGCCCAGCACCTTCCAGCGGCACGCGGTGGTGCTCCCGTAGCGCATCATCGCGTCCAGGCGGTCGCGGTCCCCGTCGTGGCGCTCCTCATAGGCGCTCAGGTACGCGTCCAGCTCCTCGGGCTTGTCGAACGCGCGCAGCTGCTTCACGCCTCGCGCGCCCTTCTCCAGCACGCCCGCGGCCACCAGCTGCGCCACCAGCACGCGGGTGCGCTTGTCGCCCAATCCGCTCGCTTCGGACAGCCGCTTGAGGGCCACGGCCTTGCCCTGCGCGCACAGCGTGGTCGCGGCCTGGTAGAGGCGCTGGCTCTCGTCGCGGCGCGGGTACTTGCCGCCCAGGAAGAAGCCCTGGATGCGCCGGTCCTCCAGCCGGTACAGCAGCGCCGCCTTCGCGGGCTGTCCGTCACGGCCCGCGCGGCCCGCCTCCTGGTAGTAGCTCTCCAGCGAGTCGGGGAAGTGGTAGTGCACCACCAGCCGCAGGTCCGGCTTGTCGATGCCCAGCCCGAAGGCCTTCGTCGCCACCACCACCGGCGTGGTGCCGTCCATGAAGCGGCGCTGGCTCTCCTCGCGCTCGGACGTCTTGAGCTTGCCGTGGTAGCGCTCCGCTTCGATTCCCTCCGCGCGCAGCCAGCGCCAGAGTTCGTCCGCCTTGCGCACGGTGGCCGTGTAGACGATGGCGCTGCCGTCGTTGGCGCGCAGCAGCTCCAGCAGCTTCTGGCGCTTGAGCTCCGGGTTCACCGTGCGGTGGACCTCCAGCGTGAGGTTGTCGCGCTGGATGCCGGTGCACACCACCACCGGGTCGTCCATCCCCAGCTGGGTGCGGATGTCCTCGCGCACGCGGGGCGTGGCGGTGGCCGTGAGCGCGAGCACCCGGGGCCGGCCGAGCGCGCGGATGGCGTCCCCCAGCGAGAGGTACGCGGGCCGGAAGTCGTGGCCCCACTGCGAGACGCAGTGCGCTTCGTCCACCACGAAGAGGCTCACGTTGGCGCGCTGGAGCAGCGCCAGGCGCTCCGGGTTCTCCAGCTGCTCGGGGGTGACGTAGATGAACTCGTGTTCGCCCCGGCGGATCTCCTTCTGGAGCGTCTTCAGGTCGCTGGCGCTCAGGGTGGAGTCCAGCTTCGCCGCGTCCAGGTCGTAGCGCTCCGTGAGGTGTTCGCGCTGGTCGTGCATCAGCGCGATGAGCGGGCTGACCACCACCGTGGCGCCGGGGACGAAGAGGGCCGGGAGCTGGAAGGTGAGGCTCTTGCCCGCGCCCGTGGGCAGCACGCCCAGCACGTCGCGCCCCGCGAGCACCGCCTCGATGATGTCCCGCTGCCCGGGCCGGAAGTCCTCCACGCCGAAGCGCTCGCGCGCCTCCTGCTCGAGCTGGGGCCAGAGGGGGGAGCGGTCCTGCGTCGCGGTGGGCATGGCCTGAAAGTAGGGATGGCCACTGTCTGGCTCCTCCCCGTCACGGCCGGTGCGCCTGGCCGCCTGCCAGGCTGGGAGGGAGCTTCTTCCAGGGGACGTCCCTCCCGGGAAAGCGCAGGAAAGCCGTGCGCGGGCGGGCCTCGCGAGGCACTTTTGGGGGATGGCTTCGGGAACTTCTTTCGACAATGACTTCGCCCTGCTGGTGGCGGTGCTGCCGCCGCCGCTCCAGGAGGCGGTGCGGAAGCTGCCCCACGCGGAGCTGCTGGAAGTGGTGATGGACCTGGGCCGGCCTCCGGAGGCCCGCCTGGTGCACGGCGTGGCCCGTCTGTCCGAAGCGCCCGTGGAGCAGGAGGAGCTCCAGGCGGTGCTCGCCCGGGTGGGCGAGGTGGGAGGCGACAACCGCGCGGGCATCGAGCGCACGCTCCACCGCGTGTCCGCCATCCGCAACCGGCAGGGGCGCGTGGTGGGGCTCACGCTGCGCGTGGGGCGCGCCATCCAGGGCACCATCGACATGCTGCGCGACCTGGTGGAGTCCGGGCGCAACCTGCTGCTGCTCGGGCGTCCCGGCGTGGGCAAGACGACGAAGCTGCGCGAGGTGGCGCGCGTGCTCGCGGACGCGCTGGGCAAGCGCGTGATGGTGGTGGACACGTCCAACGAGATTGGCGGCGACGGGGACATCCCGCACCCGGGCATCGGCGGCGCGCGGCGCATGCAGGTGAGCCGGCCGGACCGCCAGCACGACGTGATGATCGAGGCGGTGGAGAACCACATGCCCGAGGCCATCGTCGTGGATGAGATTGGCACCGCCGCGGAGGCCGCCGCCGCGCGCACCATCGCGGAGCGCGGCGTGCAACTGGTGGCGACGGCGCACGGCAACACGCTGGAGAACCTGGTGCTGAACCCCACGCTGTCGGACCTGGTGGGCGGCGTGCAGACCGTCACGCTGAGCGACGACGAGGCGCGGCGCCGGGGCACCCAGAAGACCGTCACCGAGCGCAAGGGCACACCCACCTTCGACATCGTGGTGGAGATGGTGAGCCGCGACGAGGTGCGCGTGCACCGCGACACCGGCGCCGCGGTGGACCGGCTGCTCACCGGCGCGGACGTGGGCGGCGAGAAGCGGCGGCAGCAGGACGGCGCCGTGCACGTGGAGGCCGCGCCGGAGGTGGTGGAGGCCACACCGCCGGGTGGACGCGTGCCCAAGGGGACGCCCGCGCTGGGAGCGCCCCGCCCCGGGCCCACGCGCATCGCCGCGCACGCGGTGAGCCGCGAGCTGCTGGAGCGCGTGCTGCGCGACCTGCCGGTGGAGGCCGTGGTGGTGGGCCGTCCGGAGAACGCGGACGTGGTGCTCACGCTGCGAAGCCGCGCGAACTCGCCCCGGCTGCGCCGCGCGGCCGAGCGCGTGGGGGCGCGGGTGCTGGCCATCAAGCGCAACAGCTCCACGGAGATCCGCCGCGCGCTGCGCACGGAGTTCCACCTGCTGGAGGGTGTGGACCCCGCGGACGTGCACGCCGCCGTGTCGGACGCGGAGGAGGCCATCCAGCGGGTGCTCGCGGAGGGCATCAGCCTGCCGCTCACGCCGCGCCCTTCGCGCCTGCGCAAGGTGCAGCACACCCTGGTCGTGAAGAACCACCTGGAGGCCGTGAGCGTGGGCAGCGAACCCCAGCGCCACCTGGTCATCTACCCGCTGGGCACCGTGTTGACGGAAGCCTCCGACACCGCGCCGGTGGATGTGGAGGAAGCGGAGCCGGACGACGAGCTGGAGGAAGACGACGCCGTGTCCGCGGAGGAGGGGTCGGCGGAGGACGACGGCGTGGCGGGCCTCGAGGCGTCGTCACCGGACGAAGACGGCTCCTAGCAGGCTGTTGAAGAAGCCCGGTTTGAAGGCATGAGACCGGGCTTCTCGTGCCCTGCATTCTCAACCTTGTCATCGGGGGGGAGGCGGAGGGCGAAGAGCGCCTATGCGGCAGTCAGCCGCGCCATTCGCACCAGGTTGTACGCGGCGCCCACGAGGTAGGCCGCCAACTCCGTCCGCTCCCGGCCCTTGAAACGCGTCTTGCGGAAGCCGCCTACCGTCTTCATCCAGCCCCAGACTTCCTCGATTCGCTTCCGTATCCGCTGGCTGAGGGCGTATCCGGCGGGCCTCGTCGTTCGCCTGTCGATGGCCGAGCGGCGTCGAGTGTCCGTCGTTTGAGCAATGTGAGGCGTCACTCCCATGCGCCGGCAGTCGGCGACGAAGTCCGCCGTGTCGTAGCCCTTGTCCGCCCCCACGGAAGCGCGCTCGTTCCGGGACTTCAGCCCCTCGAGCATCATCACCGCCGCGTCGCGTTCGGCGAAGCCATCCGCCGGCATCACCGCCAGGTCCACGAGCAGCCCGTTGCGATTCTCCATGACGCCATTGAGGCTGTAGGCCAGGCGCGCCTCCTTGCCGTTGCCCTTGCGCGCAAGCTTTGCCTCTGGGTCCGTCGTCGAGGCATGCGTCGCGTTGCCTCGCTTCTGCCCGTGAAAGTTCACCGTCGGGTTGCCCTTGTCGTCGGGCGGCTCCTGCTTGTCGTCCTTCTCGTCCTTCGGGCGAAACGACTTCAGGGACGCCCAGGCCTCAATCAGGCTGCCATCCACGCTGAAGTGCTCGCTGCTGGTGAGCCCTGCGCTTTGCGCCTGGCCCATGACGGCCATGAAGAATCTCCGGGCGACGTCATGCTCCAAGAGCCGGTCCCGGTTCTGCGAGAAGGTGCTGTGGTCGAAGGAGGCGTCCTCCATCCCCATGTCGAGGAACCACCGGAAGAGGAGGTTGTAGTCGAGTTGCTCGCAGAAGAGCCGCTCGCTCCTTACCGAGTAGAAAGCCATCAGCAGGCAGGACTTCAGCAACTGCTCCGGCGGAATGCTCGGCCGGCCGGTGCCGCTGTACATCGCATCGAACGTCGGCGAGAGCGCCGCCAGCGCGGCGTCCGCCATGTCCTTCACCCGGCGCAGCGGATGGCCCGCTGGGACTCGGTCCCCCGGCGTCCTCAAGCTGAAGAGCGTCGTCTGCTGCTTGGGCCGTCCGCGCATCACTCCCTCCGTGACGCCGAGGACACCACGCCACGGTGCGGGGTGTCGATCCCTCGGAGGGGTTTCTCAACAGCCTGCTAGCGCGTCATCCCTGGCCGGATGAATCGGCGACGGGACACCTCGCGTCCACTGGCTCACGCGGGCAGCGCACGTGACAGCGCCTGCCGGACCGCCGCGCGGACGGGCGCGGGGACTTCATCCCCAGGGATGCGCCGGCACAGGGACACCGTGCGCTTGAGCGCGTCGCACGCCTCGGTACAGCGCGGGCAGCGCGACAGATGGTCCTCGAGGCGCACGCAGGTGGCCTGGTCCACCTCCTGCGCGGCGAACTCGGAGAGCTCCTGCGCCAGCTCCGGGCACGCCGGGGCCTGCCCCCGGGCGCCCTCCCCCATGAGCGTGGAGAGATGTTCGCGCAGCTGGAGCCGCGCGCGGTGCAGCCGGCTCTTGAGCGCTCGCACCTCGATGCCCACCACCTTCGCCGCCTCCTCCGCGGAGAGCCCCTCCACGTCCCGGAGGATGAGCACCTCTCGATGGGCCTCCGGCAACGCGAGGATGGCCGCCTGCAACACCTCCCCCATCTGCCGCGCGTGGGAGACCATGTCCGGCGCCGCATCCTCCGCCGCGACCCGGGTGGCCGCGGGCGCGTCGAGCGGCTGGAAGGTCTCGGGCACACCGACGCGCTTGCGGCGCAGGCGGAAGCAGTGGGTGCGAGCCACCTGGTACAGCCAGGTGGACAGCTCCGCGTCCCCCCTGAACGCATGGATGCCCCGGAAGGCCGTGAACAGCGTCTCCTGGAGCACCTCCTTGGCGTCCTCCTCCGAGCCACACATGCGCAGGCCAAAGCGGTACACCTGCTTCTCGTGACGCGCGAGGACCTCGTCCAGGGCCTTGTCGTCGCCCGTGCGCGCGGCCTCCATCAACTGCACATCGGTTCGCGTCGACATCCGCCCTTCGCCTCCTCACCGGAAAATCGCTCGGCTCCCGGATGCATTTCTAAAGGCACCCCGGAGCCACCGACAGGGCCAGCAGGTACGACGACCGCACGGCCCGCCCCCGCGTGTCACGGCCACGCCGACATGGGGCCCAGGTTGAAGACGTCCTGGAACCCCTTCTCCTTCAGCAAGCGCTCGGCACGGCTGCTGCGCGCGCCACTCCGGCAATAGACGACCACGGGCGTCTGAGGCGAGCCGAGCTCTCCGAGCCGCTGCTCCAGCTGGTCCACCGGGATGTTCACCGCGCCCTGCAGGTGCCCGGCGGCGAACTCCTCCGGCGAGCGGACATCCACCAGCGTAGCGCCCGCCTCCACCCGGCGGCGCGCCTGGGCCCCCACGGTGGCGTCCTCCGGACGCGAGTGCGCACAGGCAACGACGAGGAAACCCGCGAACGCGGCGGCGGTCGCGACGAGAACGGTCTTCATGAAGCGGCTCCATTCCGGAACCCGGGGCGGATGGCCCCCGGGAAGTGTGAGTGCAGTCTGGTGAGAGCCATCGCGGCGGTAAAAGGATTCAGGGCGTCCGACGCTTTCAGGCCGTGCCGCGCCGCGCTTGCAGCACCTGCGCGAGGTAGAAGCCCGCGAACATGGCGGGCACGAAGACAAGCAGGGGAGCGGCTCCCGTCGCCAGCGCGGTGAGCGCGGGACCGGGGCAATAGCCGCCCAGCCCCCAGCCCACGCCGAAGAGCGCCGAGCCCACGAGGAGCTTCGCGTCCGGCCTGCTGGCGGGGAGGACGGGGAACCTGGCGGCGAACAGGGGCCGCGCGCGCCGGTGGATGAGGGGCCGCAGCGCCGCGTGAACGGCGATGGCGCCGCCCATCACGAGCGCGAGCCGGGGGTTCCAGTCGCCCGCGATGTCGAGGAAGCCCAGGACGTTGGCCGGATCCGTCATGCCGGCGAGGCCCAGTCCCAGGGCGAAGACGAGGCCGCTGAGGAATGCACTGAGGAGAGAGGGACGCATGGGGGGTGCTTTCGCAATCAGAGGACGTGGCGAACCAGGAAGACGGTGAGGACCCCCGTCGCCATGAAGGTGAGCGTGGCGGAGATGGAGCGGACCGAGCCCCGGCTGATGCCGCAGACGCCGTGCCCGCTGGTGCAGCCGTTGCCCAGCCGCGAGCCAAACCCCACCAGCAGTCCGGCCCCTGCCAGCAGCCAGACGCCGCCAGCGCTCGGTGACAGGGGCGCCGCGAAGGCCCCAGGGAGGAACCGGGCCAGCAGCAAGCCCCCGGCGAATAGCCCGGCGAAGAAGAGCAGGCGCCAGGCGATGTCACCGCGCACGGGGGCCAGCAGTGAGCCCACCACGCCACTGATGCCGGCGACCCGGCCGTTGGCCAGGAGCAACAGGGAGGCACTCAGCCCGATGAGGGCCCCTCCCAGGAGAGGAAGCACGATGGAGGCGGTCATGCCACGTGAGAGCCAGATTCAGGAGAAGGGGATTCACCCGCGCCAGCTGAATCCTTTGTCCGCGCCCCGGGCTCTCATGGGCAGGAGGTTTTCAAATGATCTTCCGGCAGCTCTTCGACTCCGAATCCTCGACGTACACCTACCTCGTCGGCGACGAGGCCACCCGACAGGCCGTCCTCATCGACCCCGTGCTGGCACAGGCCGACCGCGACCTGCGGCTGGTGGCCGAGCTGGACCTCACCCTCACGCACGTCTTCGACACCCACGTCCACGCCGACCACGTCACCGCGTCGGGCGTGCTGCGCGAGCGCACGCAGGCCCGGGTGGTGGGGGGCGTGGGAGGCGCCGCTTGCGCCAACGTCCAGGTCCGCCACGGGGACGAGGTGCGCGTCGGGCAGCTCGTCTTCCAGGTGCTGGCCACGCCGGGGCACACGGACGACAGCGTCAGCTACCTGCTGGGCGACCGCGTCTTCACCGGGGACGCGCTGCTCGTGCGCGGCAACGGCCGCACCGACTTCCAGAACGGGAACGCGAGCCAGCTCTACGACAGCCTCACCCGCGTCCTCTTCCGCCTGCCGGACGAAACGCGCGTCTACCCCGCGCACGACTACCACGGTCACCTGGTGACGAGCATCGGCGAGGAGAAGCGGCACAACCCCCGCGTGGCCGGCAAGAGCCGGGAGGAGTTCATCCACATCATGGAGAACCTCCACCTGCCCAGGCCCCGGCTGATGGACGCCGCCGTTCCCGCCAACCGCGCCTGCGGACTCACGGCGCCCCCACCCCAGGGCTGAGCGCGCGTCACGCCAGAACGGACACCATGCCCCTCCTCGGCTTCTCCCTCGCGGCGCTCATGGGCCTGTTGCTCGGCCTGCTCGGCGGTGGTGGCTCCATCATCACCGTCCCCATCCTCGTGTACGTCCTGGGCTTCGGGGCCAAGGAGTCCATCGCCATGGGACTGGCCGTGGTGGGCGTCACCAGCCTCTTCGGCGCGGCGAGCCACTGGCGCAAGGGCAACGTCCAATGGAAGGCGGCCCTCGTCTTCGGGGCGGTGGCCATGGCGGGCACCTACGCCGGGGCCCGTCTGGCCGCCTTCATCTCCGGGAGCGTGCAGCTGCTGCTCTTCGCCACGGTGATGCTCGTCTCCGCCGGCCTCATGTCGCGCCATGGCCGGAAGGACTCCGCGCCAGCGCCCGCGCCCCAGAAGCGGTCCGTCCCCCTCATGGCCCTGGTCGCGCTCGGGGTCGGGGCCCTCACCGGCCTGGTGGGCGTGGGCGGCGGCTTCCTCATCGTCCCCGCGCTGGTGCTGCTGGTGGGCCTGCCCATGAAGCAGGCGGTGGGCACCAGCCTGCTCGTCATCGCCCTCAACTCCCTCGTGGGCTTCGCGGGCTACCTGGGCCACGTCGACGTGCCCTGGGGCGTGCTGGGCCTCTTCACGGCCATCTCCGTGGCGGGCATCCTGACCGGCACCTGGGCGTCCCACTTCGTCTCCCAGGCGAGGCTCAAGGTGGCCTTCTCCGGCTTCCTCGTCGTGATGGGCGTCTTCATCTTCTTCAAGAACTGGGGAGCCCTGGGGCTGCGCTGACGTCACGCGCCGCACCGCGCGAACCGGTCCGACTGTCGGACAGGGCTGCCCCTGGGTGCGCAGCGCGCTGCACACGCAAGGGGTGTCACGGGAGCCCCTTTCCCTGGGGATTCGCGGGGTTGAGGGGGGCATGACGGTTGCTGATGGGCCGGGGTACGGTCTCCCGCGATGGCGCGGGGGATCCGCACCGTCTTCCTTGGAGCCCTTCATGCGTCGCATCGCCTGCCTTGCCGCCGCCGCCCTCGCCACCAGCGCCTGTGGAGACAACGTGCCCTCGCAGGAGGAGATTGACGACGCGAAGGCCCGCGTGGAGCGCGTGGCGGCCTCCACGCACCTGGTGCGCGGCGCGCTGGAGATGCTGGGCCTGATGCCCGTGTATTCCTGCGGCGAGCCCCGGCGCTCGTTCCTGAACCACGCCGTGGAGGGCCTGTCCTCCACGGTGGCCTGCGCGACGGCCACGGTGCAGGCCGTGGACGACGTCACCGACTCCGTCGTCGTGACCTTCCCGGCCGGCGGCTGTGACGTGCACGGCGTGCGCCTCAGCGGACGCGCGGTGCTGGAGTACCGCGGCGGCGAGGACCTGATGGAGATGCACGCCGACCTGCGCGAGATGGCCGTGGACGGCCAGATGCTCCAGGCGAAGGTGGGCTACGGCACGTGCGCGGACGAGACGCGCCTGTTCGCGGACGTGGAGGGCCAGGTGCCCGGCCGCGCCGAGCACAGCTTCCACATCAACAGCCGCGTGGGGAAGCGCGATGGGCTGCCCATCATCGGCGGCACCACGCTGCTGTTCGACGGTCCCGGTGAATTGACCGGCCCGTCCGGCACGGACCGCATCACGTTCACCTCGCTCCTGTACGAGGTGGGCAACTACCTGCCCAAGGAGGGCACGGCCCTGGTGGAGACCGCGGACGGGCACCGCCTGAACCTCGCGTTCCAGCCCGTGCTGTGGCGCGTGGGCAAGGTGGAGGTCACCGTGGACGACAAGGACCCGGTGACCGTGCCCGTCGTGCGCTGACGCCTACTCCTGCAACGAACGGGTGAGCCGGGCGATGGCGCCCGGCAGGCCCCTCACACGCAGCCGGCTGCCCGTCTCGTCGTAGGCCTGCGACACCACGGTGGTGTGCTCGTACACCTCGCCGATGCGGGCCTGCCGCGCGTAGGGAATCACCAGGTCCGCCTCCACCATGGAGGCCTCGAAGAAGGCGATGATCTCCCGGCGCAAGCCGGCCACGTCGTCCGGCCGGTGCGCGGAGAGCTGGAGCGCGTCCGGGTGCGCGGCCTTGAGCGCTTCCTGTGCCGCAGTGTCCAGGCGGTCCACCTTGTTGAAGAGCAGCTTGCTCGGGACGACCTCCGCGCCAATCTCGCGGAGCACCGTGCGGGTGACCTCCAACTGCGCGGCCCAGGTGGGGTCGGACGCGTCCACCACGTAGAGCAGCAGCGACGCCTCCAGCGCCTCGTCCAGCGTCGAGCGGAATGACGCCACCAGGTCGTGCGGCAGCTTCTGGATGAAGCCCACCGTGTCGGAGACCAGGATGCGCGGACGGGTCTCCGGCTGCATCGCGCGCACCGTCGTGTCCAGCGTGGCGAAGAGCTGATCCGCCACCAGCACCGCGCTGCCCGTCAGCGCCCGCATCAGCGACGACTTGCCCGCGTTCGTGTAGCCCACCAGCGCCACGCGCAGCTGGTCGCGCCGTGCGTACCGGCGCTGGTCCTGGTCCTTCTGGATGGCCGCCAGGCCCTCGCGCAGCTCCGCCAGGCGGTCGCGGATCTTCCGGCGGTCCAACTCCACCGCGGAGTCACCTGAACCGCGGCCCTGCTGGCGCTCGCTGCCTCCCGAGGACTCGCGCAGGCGCGGGGCCAGGTAGTTGAGCCGGGCGATCTCCACCTGCATGCGCGCCTCGTGGCTCTTCGCGTGCCGGTGGAAGATGTCCACGATGACGCCCGCGCGGTCCAGCACCTGCGCGCCGGTGGCCCGCTCCAGGTTGCGCAGCTGGCTGGGGGACAGCTCGTGGTCCACGACCACCACCGTGGGCTTCGGGCCCGGCTCGATGGCGGTGGCCTCCAGGTCCAGGTCCGTGGCGTCGTCGTCCTCGTCGGGCGGCGCCTCCGCTTCCACGCCCGTGTCGCCAGCGGCTTCGGTCCCCGCTTCGGGATCCGCGTCGGCTTCGGCCTCCCACTTCTCGCGCGCCTTGGACGCCCTGCCCTGCGCGCCGGACGGGATGACGCCGGAGCCGCCGGTGAGCGCGGCCAGCTCCTTGAGCTTGCCGGAGCCGAGCACCGTGCCGTTGGCCAGCCGCTGCCTGCGCTGGGACAGGGTGCCCACCGTGTCGAAGCCCAGCGTGTGCACCAGCCGCTTCAGCTCCGCGAGGTCCGCGGCATGCGCCTCGTCCGAGACACCGGGAAGCTGGACACCGACGAGGATCGCGCGCGGACGCTCGGGAAGGGTTTTCGCCATGCAGGGCTCGTAACACGTCGGGCCCGGCCGCGCCCTTGCATCAATTCTTCAATTTTCCGTCTATTCCTGAATAACCAGTTTAAAAGCAACTCAATCCCAGACATTGAGAGAACCTTGTCACCGCGCTCCCGTCGCGGCTTCCCCATTCCCAGGAGTGAAATGAGAAACCCATTTGTCGCACTCGCCGTGATGACGCTGGTGGGCAGCCCTGCCTTCGCGGAGGGACCTCCGAACCCGACGGACCTGCGCCGCGTGACGAAGGCGCGTGAGAGCCTGGTGCCCGCCGTGGAGAAGGCCTTCGGGCCCAAGGCGCGCTTCGTCCAGCTCTTCGGCCAGGGCCGGGAGATGCTGGCGGGCGTCGTCGCGGAGGTCCCCGTGGAGCCGCTGGGCACGGATGACCTGCCGCTGCTGGCCATCGTCCGGTACGCCGAGGACACGGGCGCGGTCCGCGTGGTGGCGCCGGAGTTCAAGTACCGCGAGGCGCGCATCGTGGGACAGGACGTGGCGCTGCTGGACGGCCAGGGCACCCTGCGCCTGCGCGACGCGAAGGGGCAGGAGCGGCTGCTCGCCGAGCAGGTGGGCGGCGACCTGTTTCCCACGGCGAAGGGAGACGCGCTGGTGGCCACGCTGAAGACGGGCGTCCCGGGGCCGCATGAGACGGCGGTGGGCATCATCGACATGAACGGGCGCGTGAAGGTGCTGGCGGACGGCCCGGGCGTGGACGCGACGCCGAGCATCTCCCCGGACGGCAGGACGGTGGTGTTCGTGTCGGGCCGGACGAGCGTGGCGTCGTTCTTCGTCACGACGGTGGAGGGCGCGGAAGCCAAGCAGCTCACCAACGTGGGCCTGGAGAACTGGATGCTGTTCGGCGGCCCGCCGAAGGAGTTCGTGCCCCCGCCCGTCTCCAGCCACCACATGGAGTGGTTGAGCGACGACGTGCTCCGCTACAACGCGGGCGGCGGCGAGTTCTGGACGCTCAACGTGCGCACCGGCCATGCGGCCGCGGACGTGGGAGGTGCGAAGTGATGCGCTCGACCCTTCAGCGGCTCACGGTGACGTTCGCGCTGCTCATGCTCCCGGCGGTCTCCGCCGCGCAGACGATGTTCCGCTTCCCCGCGTCGCAGCTCGCGGACCAGTGCGGCAACGGCGGCTGCACGGTGAGCGCGTACAAGGACTACGGCGGCCGGGACTACGCCTGCGGCGGCGTGCGCTACAGCGGGCACACGGGCACGGACTACGCGCTGGTGGGCGGGTTCTCCAAGATGGACTACGGCGTCTGGGCGATGAACGCCGCCCGGGGCTACGTCGAGGCGTCGGTGGATGGGTACTACGACCGGTGCAACTACTGGGACCAGGCCAATCCCTATGCCGCGTGCGGTCTCTACACGGCGAACTACATCATCATGCGGCACCCGGACAACACGCAGACCTGGTACTGGCACCTGAAGGCATACACGCAGCAGTTCGCCCGGGGGACCACGCTCGCCTGCGGCAACTGGATTGCGCGCGTGGGTTCGTCCGGCGCGTCCACGGGCCCGCACCTGCACTTCGAGTACTGGGTCCCGGGCTACGGCACGGATGACCCCTACGCGGGCTCCTGCGGCACGCCCTACACACGGTGGACCGCGCAGGGCGCGTACCGGGGGCTCCCCGGCATCACCTGCCAGTAGGCCGCGGGGCCTGACGGGGCGGGAGGGCACGCAACAGCCCTCCCGTCCTGAACCGGGCGTCTCGCGGAGGAAAACCCGTGAGCGGCGGGGCGAAGCCGTTAGCGTGTCCGGGAACCCCACGGGTCCCTGCCCCGTGGCGCCGGAAGGAAGTGCCCGTGGTGCTGCGTGGTGATGTCGCCGTCCTGCTGGAGAAGGCCCCGTCGAAGCGCCAGGCGCTGGCGGAAGCGGCGTTCGTGTTCTTCGCGGTGCTGGGGCCGTCGTCGGTGGCCCGGCTGGGCAAGGGCGCCGCCGTCGCGGTGGAGCTGGCGCTGCTGGCGTGGGGGCTGGTGCTCCTGCGGCCCTGGGAGTCCTCGCGGCGCGGGGCGTGGTGGGGCGTGCTGGGCCTCGTCGTGGCGCTCGGCGGCGCGGGCGCGGGTGCGTGGGTGGCATCGGATGCGGCGGAGGCGGAGAAGGGCTTCTCGCTGTCCATGGCGCCGCTGGTCGTCCGGGCGCTGGGCATGTGCCTGCTGGTGGCGGTGCTCCTGTGGCGTGACGGCCAGGGGCCCGCGCAGGTGCTGTCTCTTATACACCTCTGACGCTGCCGA
>NZ_RAVW01000019.1 GCF_003611585.1 Corallococcus exercitus
CCCCAACACCACCGCGCCCACCGCCATGGCCACCATGCCCACCGCGCCCATCGCCACCGAGGCCCACGACCGCAGCGCCTTCTTCGTCGGCACCACGGGGTCGGGCGGCAGGTTGTAGACCTCCGGCTTGTCCAAGAGCAGGAAGAACGCGTTGAGCCCACCCGTGCCCGGCTGGTTCTCCGCGTCCTTCCCGTACAGGTACGCGTCCGTCATGCCCTGCTCATGCAGCGTGCGCACGCGCGTCTCCGCTCGCGCGTGCAGTTCGTCCAGGTCGCCGTACTGGATGGACGCCGTGGGACACGCCTTCGCGCACGCGGGCGTCTGGTCGTCGCCGATGCGGTCGTAACAGAGCGTGCACTTCCACGCGCGGCCGTCGTCCTCGCGGCGGTCAATCACCCCGAACGGACACGCCGACACGCAGTAGCCACAGCCGTTGCACACGTCCGGCTGCACGTAGACCGTGTCGAACTCCGTGCGGACGATGGCGCCCGTGGGACACGCCTCCAGACACCCCGCGAGCTGGCAGTGCTTGCACACGTCCGACATCATCAGCCAGGAGAAGTCCCCCGCGCCCGACGTCTGCCCCTGCAACGGCACCGGCCGCTCCACGAACGCCACGTGCCGCCACGTCGACGCGCCCAGGTGCGCCGTCTGGTCGTAGGACATGCCCGTGAAGTGGAAGCCGTCGTCTGGAAGCTGGTTCCACTGCTTGCACGCGACCTCGCACGCCTTGCAGCCGATGCAGAGCGTCGTGTCCGTGAAGAACCCCTTGCGGCTCCCCATGCGCCTATCCCTTCCCCTCGGGTTCCTGCGCTTCCGTGTGGTCCGTCTCACCCGGCGGCGTCACATCGCGCGGCACCTCCGGCACCGTGAGCGGAGGCTGCGCTGCTCCCGCCGCGGCCCGCTCTCCCGAGCGCATCCGCCCCGCCCGCAGGTCCGCCGTGAACACCTTCGACTCCTGGATGTCCACGTTCTGATCCGCGACGAACGCCGTCAGCTCGTTGGCCCCTTCGCCGCGCACGCGCCCCGTGACGCCCCAGTGGTACGGCAGGCCAATCTGGTGCACCTGCCGCCCCTTCACCCTCAGCGGGCGGATACGCTCCGTGACGAGCGCCCGGCACTCGAGGTCCCCTCGCGCCGTGGCGATGGTGCACCAGTCCCCGTTGGCCAGCCCCTTCTCACGCGCCAGCTCCGGGGAGATCTCGCAGAACATCTCCGGCTGCAGCTCGCTCAGCCAGGACAGCCAGCGCGACATGCCGCCCGCCGTGTGGTGCTCGGTGAGCCGGTAGGTCGTGACGAGGTACGGGTAGCGCGGATCGCCCCAGGCCCGGTGATAGGGATTGTCCTTGCGCCTCCACTCCTCGCGCGTGGGGCTGCACTGCTGCGCGTAGAGCGGATTCGGCACCACCGACTCCATGGGCTCGTAGTGCGTGGGCAGCGGCCCGTCCATCAACCCGCTGGGCGCGAACAGCCAGCCCTTGCCGTCCGCTTGCAGGAGGAACGGATCATTGCCCGCGAGCGTGTCCAGCCCCGTCGCGCCCTCGGGAGGCCGGTACTCCGGGGGCCGGTCCGCGATGAAGTCCGGCACGTCCTCGCCCGTCCACTTCTTCTGGCCGGCGTCCCACCACACGTAGCGTTTGCGCTCGCTCCAGGGCTTGCCGTCCACGTCCGCCGACGCGCGGTTGTAGAGGATGCGCCGGTTGGACGGCCACGCCCAGCCCCACTCGGGCGCCACCCACGTCTGCTCCTGCCCCGGCTTGCGCCGCGCCGTCTGGTTGACGCCGTCCTTGTAGCAACCCGAGTAGATCCAACAGCCGCATGCCGTGGAGCCGTCGTCCTTCAGCGCCGTGAACCCGTCCACCGGCTTGCCGTCCGCCACCGTGTAGCCGTTGATCTCCTTCAGCACCGCCTCCGCGGAGGGCTCCGCGTGCGGCCCGTGCGTCGGGTAGTCCCACGTCAGGTCCAGGAGCGGCGCGTCCTTCGGGTCCAGGGAGCCCGCGTAGAGTTGCCGCAGCTTGCGCCCCAGGTGGTAGGCGAAGTGCAGCTCGCTGCGCGTGTCCCCTTGCGGCTCCACCGCCTTGTGATGCCATTGCAGCAGCCGCTGCGTGTTGGTGAAGCTGCCGTCCTTCTCCGTGTGCGCGGCGGCCGGGAAGAAGAACACCTCCGTTTGAATGTCCTCCGGCCGCACCTGCCCGGACTGCACCTCCGGCGCCGTGCGCCAGAACTCCGCCGTCTCGATGAGGGTGAAGTCGCGCACCACCAGCCAGTCCAGCTTGCGCAGCCCCTTGCGCTGGAGCGCCCCGTTCATGCTGCCCACGGCGGGGTTCTCCCCCATGACGAAGTAGCCCTGGAGCTTCCCGTCCGCCATGTCCGCCACCGTCTGCATGTGCGAGTGGTTCCCGGTCAGCCGGGGCAGGTGGGCGAAGAGGTAGTCGTTGTCCTTCGTGGCCTTGTCCCCGAACCACGCCTTGAGCAGCGACACCGCGTACTTGGGGAACTCCGACCACCAGCCGCTGCCGGACTTGTTGTTGCGGATGTAGTGCTCCAGCCCGTCCGTCGAGGCCTTCGCGTGCGGCATGGGCAGGTAGCCCGGCAGCAGGTTGTAGAGCGTGGGGATGTCCGTGGAGCCCTGGATGGACGCGTGCCCGCGCAAGGCGAGGATGCCGCCGCCGGGCCGGCCGATGTTGCCCAGCAGGAGCTGGAGGATGGCCGCCGTGCGGATGTACTGCACGCCCACCGAGTGCTGCGTCCAGCCCACCGCGTAGCAGAACGCGCTGGTGCGCTCCGGGTTGGAGTTGGCGCACAGCGTCTGGGCCACCTGGAGGAACAGCGCCTCGTCCACGCCGCACACCTGGGACACCACCTTCGGCGTGTAGCGGGAGAAGTGGCGCTTCAAGAGCTGGAACACGCACCGCGGATGCTGGAGCGTCTCGTCGCGGTGCTCCTCGTGCACGTCCACCCGGTGGTCGTGCCCGCCGCCGCCCGCGCCCGGCTCGTCCGTCAGCTCCTTGTGGCCCGCCGCGGGGACGGCCCCCGCCACGTCCTGGTACTGCCAGGACGCGATGTCATAGCGGTTGTCCTTCGGCTGGTAGCCGCTGAAGAGCCCCTCCAGGTCCTCCGTGTCCAGGAAGTCCTCGCGGATGAGCGTGGCCGCGTTGGTGTACTGCACCACGTAGTCGCGGAAGTACCGCTCGTGCTCCAGCACGTAGTGGATGAGCCCGCCCAGGAACGCGATGTCCGTCCCTACGCGGATGGGCGCGTAGAGGTCCGCCACCGCGCTGGTGCGGGTGTAGCGCGGATCCACGTGGATGACCTTCGCGCCCCGGGCCTTCGCCTCCATCACCCACTGGAAGCCCACCGGATGGCACTCGGCCATGTTGGAGCCCTGGATGAGGATGCAGTCCGAGTGCTGCAGGTCCTGCTGGAACGTCGTGGCACCGCCGCGACCGAACGTGATGCCCAGACCGGGCACCGTGGACGCGTGTCATATTCGAGCCTGGTTCTCCACCTGCACGACGCCCAGCGCGCTGAACAGCTTCTTGAGGAGGTAGTTCTCCTCGTTGTCCAACGTCGCCCCGCCCAGGTGCGCCAGCCCCAGCGTCCGGTTCACCGGGTGGCCCTGCGCGTCACGCTGCTGGAACGTCGCGTCGCGCGTGCGCTTCACGCGCTCGGCCACCTTGTCCATGGCCTCTTCCAGCGGGATGGGCTCCCACTCCGTGCCACCGGGGCGGCGGTAGAGGACCTGCTGGACGCGTTGCGTTCCCGTGACCAACTGGAAGGTGGCGGCGCCCTTGGGACACAGCCTGCCGCGCGAGATGGGGGAATGCGGGTCGCCCTCGATGTCGAGGATGCGCCCGTCGCGCACGTGCACCTCCTGCCCGCAGCCCACCGCGCAGTACGGACAGATGGACTTCACGACCGCATCAGCGGACTTCGTGCGCGGCTCCAGCGAACGGCTGCGCGCCGTCATCGCCGTGTCCCCCAGCGCGCGGCCATCCCCGCGGGTGAGCTGCCGCAGCACGGGCCAACCCTTCAACAGGTCGCGGAACTTCAAGGCCGCTCCTCTCCACACTGGACGCGCACGTGGAACCCCGGCCCTGAAGATGGGGACGCGCGGCGGGGGAGGCCAGTGCCTCGAAGGCCCGCGACCCCGAACCGGCGGTCAGAGCAGGCGGGCAGGCATGAAAATGCACGGACCGCGAAATCAGACCGGGGGGCTCCAGCCGTTATTTCTCCACGGTGCCAACGCTCGTCCGGCTCCACCCTCTCCGGGGGCCTTCATGCCTTCAGGAGGAGCCGGACGACCACAGCCACGTGACGGCCGGACGTGGCAGAGAGCGAGTGGAGACACTGCATGACAGACAGTGCCCCCCTCATCCTCTTGATCGAGGACGAGGAAGACATCCGGGACGCGGTCGCGACGCTGTTGGAGATGGAGGGCTATCGCGTCGCGCAATGCATCCATGGCCAGGACGCATGGAACTGGCTGGAGTCCCATCCCCGGCCAGGGCTGGTGCTGCTGGACCTGATGATGCCGGTGATGGACGGACAGGCCTTCCTCAAGCGGCTGTCCGAGGCACGCATGCTGGAGGGCGTGCCCATCATCGTGCTGTCCGGCAGCCCCTTCCATCCACCGGGCGCGGTGACCTATCTGCGCAAGCCGGTGTCGGTGGCTTCCCTGATGGACATGGTGCGCCACTTCCTGCCTTCATCCGGGGAAGGCCCGGAAGGACCTCGCACGTCGTGAAACATGTGTCGCGTGGCGCAACGCGGGGCCATCCAGGACTCGCGATGGAACGAGACCTGTGGAATCCTCGCGCCCCGCCAGGTCCCCGCCTGGTCCAGTCCCCCTCATTCAAAGGACGACGCTGATGCCGCACGGCGCGCTGAATCTCCCCGACGACGTCGCCCGTGACCTGGAGGCTCGCCTGGCCGCGACGACGCCGGAGGACACGAGCCGGGGCCTGTTCTTCCTGGGCGTGCTGGACGCGGTGCGATTCCTGGGCGGCCCGGAGGCGGTGACGCGCTGTCTGGAGCAGGTGGGCGAGACCGCCGACTTCATGCCCATGCAGACCTATCCGTTCCCGCGCTTCCTGCGGCTGTCCTACGTCGCGGCCGAACAGCTGTCGTCGCTCGTGGGCGGGCATGAGGCGGCGCAGCGGCAGATTGGCACGCAGGCGATGCTGGACTTCCTCAACTCCATGTTCGCGCGCGACTTCGTGCAGCAGGCGGGAGGCGACCCGAAGCGGCTGCTGGAGTTGATGCACTCCGGCTACCGCACGGCGCTGAACTTCGGCGAGCGCACCGTGGAGTGGACGGGGCCCACGTCGGGCCGGGTCATCATGAAGCGCTCGCTGATGCCGGTGCCCTACAACGAGGGCATCCTCCAGTCCGCGCTGGAGGTGACGGGCGTGCACGACGTGCAGGTGCGCGGCCAGGCGCAGTCGCTGGTGGACGCCGTCTACGACGTCTCCTGGGCCTGAAGCCCCGCGCGCCCTGCCCCCCGGCCCGCCAGGCGGCCGGGCGAGGGAGGGGCGCGCGGAGGATTTCGGGGGCTTGTCCCGTGCGAAGCCCGTCCGGAAGCCCCACCTCTTCGCGAGGAGGGGGCAAAGCGCATGGCGCGTCACGGGGACTTGAGGGGACAGGTGGCCATCGTCACGGGCGCTTCGAGCGGCGTGGGCTGGCAGTCCGCGCTGCGCTTGGCGGAGGCCGGGGTTCGGCTGTGCGTCACCGCGCGGCGCCAGGCGGCGCTGGAGCGGCTGCGCGTGGAGGTGCTCCAGAAGGGCGGCGAGTGCCTGGTGTGTGAAGGCGACGTCACGGTGGCGGAGGACGTGGAGCGCGTGGTGCGCGAGTGTGTGGCGCACTACGGCCGCGTGGACCTGCTGGTGAACGCGGCGGCGGTGCAGTCCTACGGCTACTTCGACCAGCTGCCCTGGGAGCACATCACGCGAGTGTTCGACGTGGCGTGCTTCGGCTACTTCCGCTTCGCGCGCGCGGTGCTGCCGCACTTCCGGAAGCAGGGCCACGGCCACCTGCTCAACATCCAGTCCATGCTGTCGGCGGGGTCCGCGCCGCTCTTGTCCGCGTACTCGGCGGCGAAGCACGCGACGCTGGGGTGGGCGCAGTCGCTGGAGCTGGAGCTGAAGGGCACGGGCATCCAGGTGTCCAACGTGCTGGTGCCGTCCGTGTCCACACCCATGTTCGACCACGCGCCCACGATGCTCGGGAAGAAGCCCGTGCCGGTGCCGCCCACGTACGACGTGGACCTGGTGGCGAGGGCGGTGGTGCGGCTGGCGAAGCGGCCGGGCCGCACGTCGGTGCCGGCGTTCCTCCAGGGACGGCTGATGCTGTGGCTCAACGGCGTGGCGCCGTCGGTGGGCAAGGCGGTGCTCTCCCGCTTCGGCGCGCGGATGCAGACGACGGACACGCCGCTGTACCGGCCCGAGGGCAACCTCTTCACCCCCGTGGCCGAAGGCGTGGGCCCCCGGGGCAGCGTGCCGCCAACGCCCGCGTGGAAGCGCTTCACCGCGACGCTGGGACTGGCGGCGCTCACGGGCGGCGTGGTGGGCGGCGCGGTGCTGGGCGCTCGCGGCCTGGTGCGCGCGGCGCGCTGAAGCCCCCGGACGCCCCCTCCTCCCGAAGCGGTCCAGACCTGTCCGACAGTCGGACAGGTTCGCCCGCCGCGCCTCCGCCGGGAGGCCCGTGGGGTTCTCTCTTTCTCATCCCTGTAGAGGGAGGGGCCGCGATCAGGATTTTCCTGATCGCGGCGCTGATGGTGGGGTGTCAACGAAGTGTTGGGGAGGCGGGAAAACATCCTCGCGTTGCGGCGGTCTTTGGCTAGAAGGGGCCCCGCATGCGCACCGGGAAGGGTCGGCCGGGCGCGAACGTGGGGAGAAACCTCGATGCGTGGAAACAGCAAGTGGACGGGCCTGGCGCTGGTGGCGGGACTCGCGGTGTCGTCGCAGGCGGTGGCGGCTGAGGAGCCGAGCCTGAACAGCGATCCCGGCAAGGCGTCGGACTTCGGGCAGGCCAGCCAGGTCGTCATCAGCCAGGAGCTCAACGGCTTCCTGGGCTACAACACCGCCTCGGAAGTGTTCCTGATCCGCCTGGAGCCGTCCGCGGACTACTTCCTCCAGCAGAACCTGTCGGTGGGCGCGTCCGCGCTGGTGGCCTTCGGCTTCGGTGACAGCACCGTCGTGGGCCTGGGCGTGCTGGGCCGCGTGGGCTACCACCTGCCGCTCAACGAGCGCGTGTCCTTCTGGCCCAAGGCGGGCTTCGGCGTGCAGTTCGCGCACGTCCCGAACAGCAGCGACGTGAACTTCGTCCTGGATTTCAACGCCCCCATCCTGTTCCACGTCTCGCCGCACTTCTTCGTGGGCGCGGGCCCGCAGGTGCGCGCGCTCATCAGCCAGGACGTGGGCAGCCTGGGTTCGGAGCAGGGCAACTTCTCCGGCAACGACGTGACCATCGGCATCACGACCACGGTCGGCGGCTACTTCTAGCCTCGGACCTTTCCTGGCACTCCGGGCCGTGTGCCCGGGTGCCGGGGACCGCAGGACCTGGGACGTAGGACCGTTCCGGTTGACGTCCCAGGTTGGATGTGTTGGGTTGGAGGGTGCCATGTCCGTGCTTCCGTTCGCCTCCCGGCTGCCCGCGTTCGCCCCCCTGCATCCGCTGGGGAGGGGCCCGCTGGGCGAGTGGGTCTCCCTGGTGTGGCCGCTGGAGTCGGGTCCCGTCGAGGCGCGCCCGCTGGTGGTGAAGACGTTCCTGCTGGCGTCGGGCCTGGCGCCGGAGACGCGGCGTCCGCTGGAGGAGGCGCTGACGCGGGCGGTGCCGCTGCGGCATCCGGGCATCGCGAGGCTGCACGGCTTCCAGGTGGACGCGCGCGACACGCTGACGGTGGTGTCGGACTACGTCCCGGGCTGTTCGCTGGCCACGGCGCGCAGGCGCGTGATGGGGCGCGGGGCGCGGCCGTCGGAGGCGTTCGTATGCCACGTGGGCGCGGAGGTCGCGGGTGCATTGCAGGCTGCGCATGGCGCGCGCGTGGTGCACGGGGACGTGCAGTCACACCGCATCCGCGTGGGGCCCCGGGGTGAGGTGACGCTGACGGACTTCGGGCTGCGGCCCGCGCGTCCGCTGCTGCGCCGCTTCACGTCGCCGTCGCGGCCGGACGTGGTGGAGCTGCCGGTCCGCGAGGACGCGGTGGGCTCGCCGGTGGAGGCGCGGGAGGACGTGCGCGCGCTGGGGCGGGTGTTGCTGGGGCTGGTCGTGGGGAACGCGGTGGTCCCGGAGGATGCGGCCGGGGTGGACGCGGCGCTGGGGGGCGTGTCGCCCGCGCTGCGGGACGTGCTGCGCGGGGTGCTGCTGGACGCGCCGCGGGAGACGGACTCCGCCGCGTGGCTCCAGTCAGCGCTGCGCGACTGCATGGAGCGCGGCATGGCGTGTCACGGGCAGGAAGCGGTGGTGCGCGAGCTGGCGGCGTTGCCGGGCGCCGGGCCGCTGTCGCCGGTGGACGTGTACGTGGGCGCGGCATCGGTGATGACGGCCTCCGCGCCCGTGCGCGGGCGCACGCTGCCGTCCTGAGACACCGGGCGCGGGCTTCGCGCCGAAGCGCCGTCCTGAGGCACCGGGCGCGGGCTTCGCGCCGAGGCCCTGGACGACGGGACACACGGCTTCGTCTTGGGTGGCTCGCGTGGGGCGCTCGCGGACACCTGCGGGCGTGCTGACCTCGCGCATCGCGGATCGATCACTCACGAGCCGGTGCCGCTCGCGTGCTGCTCCGGGGAGCCACACTCGTGTGGAGTGGCGAACGTCGCGCGTCCTGGCCGTGTGAAAGGCGACGGGACGCGAACGGGCGGCTGGTGGTCTCCGCGAGGCCGCGCCCACAGTCGCGCCCGCCTCGCGTGCATGCGTGCTCGGGGCTTTGACGCTGTAGGGGGAGGGCCATGGCTCCGCTGTTCCGTCCTGGAACGGACTCGGTGTTGCGGGCGCTCATCGCGCTGGCACTGGGTGTGCCCGCGGTGTCGCTGGCGGGCCTGCTGCTCCTGGCGCGCAACCCGCTGGGCCGGGGCTCGTTCGCGCCCCACGAACAGCCACTCCCGTTCGACCACCGGCACCACGTGGGCGACGAGGGCATCCCGTGCGGCTACTGCCATGAGGGCGCGTGGCGCTCGCCGGTGGCGGGCGTGCCGCCCACGCAGCGCTGCCTGGGATGCCACGCGCAGGTGTGGAACGAGAGCGCGAGGCTGGAGCCGGTGCGCGCCAGTGGCTTCGACGGCACGCCGCTTCCGTGGAACCGGGTGCACGCGCTGCCGGACTACGTCTGGTTCAGCCATCAAGCCCACGTGAACAAGGGCGTGGGCTGCGTCACCTGCCACGGCCGCGTGGACACCATGCCGGCCGTGCAGCAGGTGGCGCCGCTCACCATGGGCTGGTGCCTGGACTGTCACCGCGACCCGACGCCCTGGCTGCGCCCCGTGTCCGAGGTCGCGAACCTCACGTGGCGCCCCCCGGGAGACCCCAGGGAGACGGGCCGCGCGGTGCAGGCCGCGCTCGACGTGAACCCGAGGACGGATTGCAACACATGCCACTTCTGACCGACCCCGCCCGCACGGATGCCCCTGACGCGCCCGCGACGGAGCCGGTGCGCGCGTGGAGGAGCCTGGAGGAGTGGCACGCGGGAGGACCCGGCCCCGAGGCCGTGTCGAGAGAGCATCCCCCGGGCGCGATGCTCCCGCCCGAGGGCGTGGCTCGGCGCACCTTCCTGCAACTGGCGACCGCGTCGCTGGCGGCGGCGGGCTTCAGCGGGTGCTTCCGTCAGCCGCCGGAGAAGATCCTCCCGTACTCGACACCGCCGGAGGGCCTGACGCCGGGAGTGCCGCTGCACTTCGCCACGGGGCTGGAGTGGAGCGGGCGCACGGTGGGCCTGGTGGTGGAGAGCCACGAGGGCCGGCCCACGAAGGTGGAGGGCAACCCGCTGCATCCGGCGAGCCTGGGCGCGGCGGGAGTCTTCGAGCAGGCGGCGCTGCTGGGACTCTACGACCCCGCGAGGGCGAAGACCGCGCGGCTGCAAGGCGTGGAGGCCGCGTGGAGCACCGTGCGGGACGCGCTGCGTAAGCAGGCCGAGCGCCAGGACGGAGGCGCGGGGTTGCGCTTCCTGGTGGAGCCCACGGGCAGTCCGCTGGTGCAGGCGCTGTACGCGCGCATCCAGCAGCGCTTCCCGTATGCGCGGATCATCCCCTGCGGCGTGGCCCTGGCGGACGGGCGCCGCGAGGGCACTCGGCTGGCCTACGGCAGGGTGCTGGACGTGGTGCACGACGTCGGGCGCGCGGTGGTGGTGGCGGTGGACGATGACTTCCTCGCGACCACACAGCCCGGGCACCTGCGCGCGGCGCGGGACTTCGTGAGCGCGCGCAAGCCGGAGGCGATGAACCGGCTGTGGGTCGCGGAGAGCACGCTGACCCTCACGGGCGGCTTCGCGGACGAGCGGCTGCGGATGCGGCCCTCGCAGGGCGTCGCGCTGATGCTCGCGCTGGCGGCGGAGGTGGGCGGGGGCATATCCGGGAGCACGGGCGCGAACGCTCCGGTGGGTCCGGTGCCTGGCCCCAACGAAGGAGGTGCGGGCGCACGGGCTCCGGCGGCTCCCTCGCGCGCGGCCCCCGCGGAAGGTGGCCCGGGCCCGCGTGTCACGGAGACCCTGGCCGCGAAGCTCGCGCAGCTGCGCGTTCCCGCGACCGCGCTCACGGACGCGCAGCGCGCCTGGGTGCGCGGCGCGGCGAGGGACCTGCTCGCGCACCGGGGGCAGGGCCGGGTGACGGTGGGCCCGCGCCAGCCGCCGCTGGTGCATGAGCTGGCGTTCGCGGTGGACGAGGCGCTGGGCAACACGCCCCGGCTGCTCGAACCCGTGGCGTTTCCGGACGAAGGCCCGGAGGCGCTGAACCTGCTCATGGCGGAGCTGTTCGATGGACGGGTGGACACGCTGATCATCACGGCGTGGAACCCGGCCTGGACGATGACCGTGGACTCGAACTTCACGCGCAACCTGGAGCGCGCGCCCTTCCGCCTGTACCACGGCCTCCACGAGGACGAGACGGCGGCGCGCTGCCCCACCTTCGTCCCCGCGACGCACCCCTTCGAGTCCTGGCGCGATGGCCGCGCACCCGACGGCACCGCGTCCGTACTGCAACCGCTCATCGCACCCCTGTTCCCCGGCGCGGTCTCCGAGGTGGAGCTCCTGTCCGTCTTCGCGGGCCTGGAGTCGCAGAGCCCGTACGAGCTGCTCAAGTCCCTGTGGCGCGAACGCTCGGGCGCACCGCTGGACTTCGAGGCGCGGTGGGAGACCTGGCTCGCGGACGGTGTCATCCCCGGCACCCAGGCGCCGCCTGCGCGGGCCGTGTTGGACGAGGCCGCGGTGGTGCAGGACGCGCTGGAGGTCGCGGGACTGGCGTCCTTGCGCATCGTGCAGGACGCACCGGACCTCCGGGCGGAAGCCCGCGCGAGCCACCTGAGCAAAGCCCCCGAGGGCCTGGAGCTGTCCCTGGTGCTGGACTCGCGGCTGTACGACGGCCGCTTCGCGGGCAACGCGTGGCTCCAGGAGCTGCCCGACCCGGTGACGAAGCTCACCTGGGACAACGCGGCGCTGCTCTCCCCGGCCACCGCGCGGGCCCTGTCACTGGAGAAGGGCGACGTGGCGCGGCTGGAGGTGCTGGGGCAGGCGGTGGAGGTGCCCGTGCTGGTGCTGCCCGGCCAGCCGGACGACACGGTGACGCTGGCGCTGGGCCACGGCCGCGAGCGCGTGGGCCCGGTGGGGCAGGGCGTGGGCGTCAACGCGTACCCGCTGCGGTCCCGGTACATGCCCTGGGGGGGGGGCCTCGGGAGCATCACCCGCACGGGCCGGCACCAGGCCCTGGCGCTCACGCAGGAGCACTGGAGCATGGAGGGGCGCCAGCTGGCGCTCCAACTGGCGCAGGCGGCCTTCCGCGCGAAGCCCCAGGCGCTCCAGCCACTCCAGGAGGACGGCGAGCGGCTCTATCCACCCGCCGCGCTGCTGAAGAGCGACCGCCACCAGTGGGCCATGGCCATCGACCTGCACCGGTGCACGGGGTGCAGCGCGTGCATGGTGGCCTGCCAGGCGGAGAACAACGTGCCGGTGGTGGGGCGCGACGGCGTGCTCAAGAGCCGGGAGATGCACTGGCTGCGCATCGACCGGTACTTCCTGGGCGACCCGGACGACCCGGGCTTCATCACCCAGCCCGTGGCGTGCGTGCACTGCGAGGCCGCGCCCTGCGAGTACGTGTGCCCGGTGAACGCCACCGTCCACTCGGACGAGGGCCTCAACCAGATGGTCTACAACCGCTGCATCGGGACGCGGTACTGCTCCAACAACTGCCCCTACAAGGTCCGTCGCTTCAACTATCTGGAGTACCAGCAGCGTGAGCCCCTCACGCGCCTGCGCCAGAACCCGGACGTGACGGTGCGCTCGCGCGGCGTGATGGAGAAGTGCACGTACTGCGTGCAGCGCATCGAGCGGGCCCGCACGGTCGCGCGCTCGGCGCACCGGGACGTGCGCGAGGGTGAAGTCCTCACCGCGTGCCAGCAGGCCTGTCCCACGGAGGCCATCACCTTCGGAGACCTGCGCGCCCCGGAGTCGCGCGTGCGCCGCGAGCATGAGGACCCCCGGCACTACAAGCTGCTCAACACGCTGGGCACCCGGCCGCGCACGGTGCACCTGGTGCGCCTGAAGAACCCGGCGCCGAAGGGAGGCGCATGAGCACGGCCGATCCGCAGGTGCCCGCGCCCGGAGATCCGCTCGCCGAGCACCCGCTGCTGGAGGGGCGCCACTCCGACCGCGCCTACAGCGAATCGCTGCTGGCGTACGTGCACAGCCCTCCGGGCCGGACCTGGTGGGCGCTGCTGGGGTTCGGGCTGGCCGGCACGGCGGTGCTGACGGTTGCTATCGGCGTCACGCTCTTCGTGGGCGTGGGGATGTGGGGCAACAACATCCCGGTGGCGTGGGCGTTCGGCATCACGAACTTCGTGTGGTGGATCGGGATTGGTCACGCGGGGACGCTGATCAGCGCCATCCTGCTGCTGTTCCAGGAGAAGTGGCGCGGGTCCATCAACCGCTTCGCGGAGGCGATGACGCTCTTCGCGGTGACGTGCGCGGGGCTCTTCCCGCTGCTGCACCTGGGGCGGCCGTGGAAGTTCTACTGGCTGGTGCCGTACCCCAGCAGCCTGCGGGCGTGGCCGCAGTTCCGCTCGCCGCTGACGTGGGACATCGCGGCGGTGGGGACGTACCTCACGGTGTCGCTGCTGTTCTGGTACGTGGGGCTGGTTCCGGACCTGGCCACGGCGCGCGACACGGCGAGGACGCCCCGGGCGCGCTTCTGGTACGGGCTGGCGAGCCTGGGGTGGCGCGGCTCGGCGCGGCACTGGCGGCAGTGGCGCACGGGCTACCTGCTGCTGGCGGGGCTGGCCACGCCGCTGGTGGTGAGTGTGCACACCATCGTGTCCTTCGACTTCGCGGTGGCGCAGCTGCCGGGCTGGCACACGACCATCTTCCCGCCGTACTTCGTCGCGGGCGCGGTGTTCAGCGGCTTCGCGCTGGTGCTCACGCTGTTGATTCCGGCGCGCAAGGCGCTGCGCATCGAGCACGTGGTGACGCCGCTGCACCTGGACAACATGGCGAAGGTGCTGATGGCCACGGGGTGGATGGTGGCCTACGGCTACATCCAGGAGCACTTCTTCGCCTGGTTCAGCGCGAACCCCTTCGAGATGCACGCCACGCAGGCCGAGTTCTTCGGGCCGTACGCGCCGCTGTTCTGGATGCAGGTGTTCTGCAACGTGGGGGTGCCGCAGCTGTTCTGGTTCCCCCGGCTGCGCACGAACGTGGTGGTGCTCTGGGTGGCGGCGCTGCTCATCAACGTGGGGATGTGGACGGAGCGCTTCCTCATCGTGGTGGCGTCGCTGAGCATGGACTTCCTGCCCTCGTCCTGGGCGGCGTACCGGCCCACGTGGGTGGACTGGAGCCTGCTGGGCGGCACGGTGGCGTTCTTCGGCACGGCGTTCCTGCTGTTCCTGAAGTTCGTGCCGCCCGTGTCCATGAGCGAGATGAAGGAGCTCCAGCGCGAGGTGGACGCGTCGCTCCAGTTCCGGCGTGAGCAGGGCACCCGGCCCGGCGGTGCGCCATGAACCGCCACTGGGTATTGGGAGAGTTCACGTCCAGCGACGCGCTGGTGGCCGCGCTCAAGGCCCTGCGCGCGAAGGGCTTCATGCAGCTGGACGCGCACACGCCGTTCCCGGTGGAGGAGACGTTCGAGGCGCTGGGACTGAAGCGCTCGTGGCTGCCGCCGCTGACCCTGGCCGCGGGACTGGGAGGCGCGGCGTTCGCGTACGTGGCGCAGTGGTTCACGAACGCCGTGGACTATCCGTTGGACGTGGGAGGCCGGCCGCTGCACAGCGTGCCCACGAACCTGCCCATCACGTTCGAGCTGGGCGTGCTGAGCGCGGCGCTGATGGTCTTCGGCGCGCTGATGGTGCTCTTCGGCTTCCCGCACGTCACGCACCCGGTGTTCGACGTGGAGTCCTTCCGCAGCGCGTCCGTGGATGGCTTCTGGGCGAGCGTGGCGGTGGACGCGGAGGACGCGCCGGCGGTGGAGGCGGCGCTGCGCGAGCTGGGGGCGCGGCAGGTGTCGGTGGTGGACGAGGGCGCGCGATGAGGCGCTGGATGCTCACCGTGCTGCTGGGTGGGACGGTCGCGTGCGTCGACACGGATCCGATGGCGGCGCAGCCGCGCGCGGAGGCGTTCGAGGCGAGCACGTTCTTCGACGATGGCCGCGCCATGCGGCCCCTGGTGCGGGGGACGGTGGCGCGGGAGTGGCGCACGCGAGGGGACTCGTCGGGGCTCACGGCGGAGGGAGGCTGGCTCCAGGTCGTGCCGGTGCCGCTCACCCGTGAGCTGCTGGAGGAGGGGCGCACGGCCTATGAGACCTGGTGCGCGGTGTGCCACGGGCTGACGGGGGACGGGGATGCCATCGTGGCCCGGAAGATGCCGCTGCGCCGGCCGCCCGGGCTGTTCGTGCCGCACGACCACGCGGCCCAGGTGGTCTACGGCGTGGCGGAGAACGAAGCCCCGTACACGGGAACGCAGGCCGTGACCGCACGCGCGGGACCGGAGGCCTTCCCGCTGCCCGAGAGGGTGGACGGGTGGGGCGCCGTGAGGGACACGTCCGACGCGGGGCGGCCCGGTGCCGCGCTCTCCTGGGCGCGCGATGCGGGCTGGCCCCAGGCCTGGGCGGCGTCACCCGTGGGCCCGGAGTCACGGCCCGGAGCGCCGGGCAGCCCGGACGCGGGGCGGGTGACGGTCAGCGACGCGGCCGCGGCCCGGGCCCGGCAGCATGCGCTCGTGGGAGGGCGCGGCCTCGCGATGGAGGGGCGGCTCGACGAGCCCTCCACGACGGGAGACCTGCCGCACCCGCCGGGCTTCTACTTCGCGGTCATCTCCGACGGTTTCGGCGTGATGCCCGCCTACGGCCCGCAGCTGGCGCCGCATGAGCGCTGGGCCGTGGTCGCGTACCTGAGAGCGCTGGGCCGCAGTCAGCGCGCCCCGCTCACCGCCGCACCCCCCGATGTGCAGGCGCGGCTGCGCCAGGAGGTCCGCACGCGATGACGCCTCCCGTGCTTCCACGCTTCGAGGGCGGACGGCGCGCGCGGATCATCAGCGCGGCGCTGGGGGTCGTGGGCCTCGCGGCCACCGCGCTCGGCGCCTTCGTCGACGTACGCCAGGCCCTGGCGGGGTACCTCTTCGGGTTCACCTACTGGCTGGGGCTGTGCCTGGGCGTGTTGCTGCTGCTCGCCTCCTTCCACGCGTCGAAGGCGCGCTGGCCCGTGGTGCTGCGCCGCGCGCTGGAGGTCACGGCCGCCATCGCGCCGCTGTTCCTCCTGCTCTTCGTGCCCCTCGCGCTGGGGATGCGGCACCTGTACCCGTGGGTCGCGCCCTCCGCGGACCTGGGCGAGCACGCGTTGCAGGTGCTCGACCACCGGCGGCTCTACAACAACGTGCCCTTCTTCCTGGTGCGCGCGGCGCTGTACTTCCTCACCTGGGGGCTGGTGGGGGCGCTGCTGTACCGCTGGTCCGTGCGGCAGGACGCGACGGGCGACCTGCGCTGGACGCTGTGGCAGCGGCGGCTGAGCGGGGGCTCGCTGCCCGCGCTGGGCCTCACGTTCTCCTTCATGACGCTGGACTGGATGATGTCGCTGGAGGCGACGTGGCAGTCCACCGTCTACGCCGTCCACGTCTTCTCCGGCGCCTTCGTGGGCGGGCTCGCCCTGGTCATCGTCGCGGGCGCGGCCACGCGGGACACGCCGCACTTTGGCAGCCTGCTGTCCCCCGGCCACTACCACCGGCTGGGCACGCTGCTGTTCGCCTTCATCTGCTTCTGGGCCTACATCGCCTATTCGCAGTTCATGCTCATGTGGGTCGCCGCCCTGCCGGAGGAGGTGAGCTGGTACCGCGTCCGCCTGGAGGACGGCTGGGGCGCGGTGTCGCTGGTGCTGATGCTGGGCCACTTCGTCATCCCCTTCGCGCTCCTCCTGTCGCGCGAGCTCAAGGCGCGCCCCCGGGCGCTGGGGGCCGTGGCGCTGTGGATGCTGGCGATGCATGCCGTGGACGTGGCGTGGCTGCTGTTCCCCTCGCTCTTCCCGGAGGCCGTCGTCATTCCGTGGACGGCGCTCACCGCGTGGGTGGGCGTGGGCGGCCTGTCCGTGGCGGCGGCCCTCTGGCTCACGCGCGGAGCCTATCCCGTGCCCGTGGCGGATCCCTACCTCGTCCACTCGCTCCAGGTGCGCCCGCCATGAGCGAACCCCGTCCACCGCCTCCGGAGCTGGAGCGGCTGCCCACCGCGTGGCTGCTGCGCGTCGGCGCCGTGGCGCTGGCGCTGCTCGCGGCGGCCAGTGTCGCGGCGTGGGCCCTGTGGATCCTCTGGCGCCCCGGAACCGAGCGTCCGCTCCCGCTCCCTCCGGGCACCCTCCAGATTGGCATGATCGACCCGGTGCCCTTCTCGCTGGACCGGCGCGCGGATGAGCTGAAGGCCCGGCAGCGCGAGCGGCTGGAGGGCTACGGCTGGGTGGACGTGGACGCGGGTGTCATCCACCAGCCCATCGACGCGGCCATGCGGCAGCTGCTCTCCGAAGCCGAAGGAGGCGCGCGATGAACGAGCTGCTGCGCCGGCTCTTCTTCCTCCCGGAGCAGGGCTCCACCTTCGCCGTGAAGGTGGATCACCTGCACTACTTCCTGCTCCTCACCACGCTCGCGGTGGCGGTGGGCATTGGCACGGTCGGCATCGTCTTCCTGGTGCGCTACCACCGGCGCACGGCGTCGGACGCCACGCCGCGCGTGGTGGCGCCCACGTGGATGGAGGGGCTGTTCATCGGCGTGCCGCTGTCGCTGTTCCTGCTCTGGTTCGTCCTGGGCTTCCAGCAGTTCGTCTGGGTGATGAGCCCGCCCCAGGACGCGCTGGACGTGTACGTCACCGGCAAGCAGTGGATGTGGAAGTTCACCTATCCCGGAGGCCCCAGCGCCATCGACACGCTGGTGGTGCCCGCGGGCCGGCCCGTGCGGCTGCTCATCACCTCGCGGGACGTCATCCACTCCTTCTACGTGCCGGACTTCCGCATGAAGCGCGACGCCGTGCCCAGCCGCTACACCGACCTCTGGTTCGAGGCGCCGAAGCCCGGCCGCCACCTGGTGCTGTGCGCGGAGTACTGCGGGCTGGACCACTCGCAGATGCGCGCCGAGGTGGTGGTGCTGTCGCCCGCGGACTTCGAGTCCTGGCGGGACGCCCAGCGCCGGAACCTCCCCGTGGCCGCGCTGCCGGGCGCCAACACGCCGGAGACGATGGCCGTCCGGGGCGAGCGCATCGCCACCGCGCAGGGCTGCCTGCAATGCCACACGGTGACGGGCGCGCCGCACATCGGTCCCACGTGGCTGGGGCTGTATGGCCGCAAGGAGCCGCTGGAGGGCGGCGGCGCGGTGCTCGCGGACGAGGCGTACCTCACCGAGTCCATGATGGATCCGCTGGCGAAGGTGGTGGCCGGCTACGCGCCCGTGATGCCCGGCTACCACGGCCGCTTGAGCGCGGAGGACTCCGGCGCGCTCGTGGAGTTCATCAAGTCCCTGCGTCCCCTGCGCCCGGGTGTCACCGCGGCCGAGGAGCCCGTCTATGTCCCCACCGGCCGCTGAGTCCTACCTGTCGGACGGACGCACCCTGTGGTCGTGGCTCACGACGCACGACCACAAGCGCATCGGGGTGATGTTCCTGGTGCTGACGCTCTTCTTCTTCCTCGTGGGCGGCCTGTTCGCGCTGGCGCTGCGCATCGAGCTGCTCACGCCGGGCCGCACCATCATGGGGCACCTGGCGTACAACCGGATGTTCACGCTCCATGGCGTCACCATGGTGTGGCTGTTCATGATTCCGGCCATCCCGTCCGCCTTCGGCAACTTCCTGGTGCCGCTGATGATTGGCGCCCGGGACGTGGCCTTCCCCCGGCTCAACCTGGCGTCCGTGTACCTCTACGTGCTGGGCGCCAGCGTCACGCTGTGGGGCATGTTCGAGGGCGGCGCGGACACGGGCTGGACCTTCTACACGCCCTACAGCACCACGACGGGCACGGCGGTGCTGCCGGTGCTGGTGGGCGTGTTCATCATCGGGTTCTCCACCATCGTCACCGGGCTCAACTTCATCGCCACGGTGCACACGCTCCGGGCGCCGGGCCTGACGTGGATGAAGCTGCCGCTGTTCGTCTGGGCCATCTACGGCACGTCCATCATCCAGGTGCTGGCGACGCCGGTGCTGGGCATGGTGCTGCTGCTGGTGGCGCTGGAGCGGGTGGTGGGCGCGGGCATCTTCGACCCCGCGCGCGGCGGAGACCCGCTGCTCTTCCAGCACCTGTTCTGGTTCTACAGCCACCCGGCCGTCTACATCATGGTGCTGCCGTCCATGGGCGTCATCAGCGAGGCGGTGTGTGCCTTCAGCCGCAAGAACGCCTTCAGCTACCGGATGATTGTCTATTCCACGCTGGGCATCGCGTTCGTGGGGTTCTTCACCTGGGGCCACCACATGTTCGCGTCCGGCCAGTCCATCTTCGGCTCCGGCGCGTTCGGCGCCATGTCGATGCTGGTGGCCATCTTCACGGCGATCAAAATCTTCTCCTGGCTGGGCACGCTCTACCGGGGCTCCATCGCCATCGAGTCGCCGCTCATCTACACGCTGGGGTTCATGTTCTTCCTCTTCTTCGGAGGGATGATTGGCGTGGCGTACTCGACCACGTCGTTGAACCTGCACTGGCACGACACGTACTCGGTGGTGGCGCACTTCCACTTCATCATGGTGGGGGCCACGGTGATGGCGTTCCTGGGGGCGCTGCACTACTGGTTCCCGAAGATGTTCGGGAGGTGCTTCCCGGCGAAGCTGGCCAACAGCGCTGCGGTGCTGATCATCTTCGGCTTCATCACCACGTTCGTCCCGCAGTTCCTGCTGGGCAACATGGGGATGCCCCGGAGGTACGCGGACTACCCGCCGCACTTCCAGTCGCTGCACGTGGCGTCCACGGCGGGCGCGTCCCTGCTGGCGTTCGGGTTCCTGATCATCGCGGCCTATCTGGCGTGGAGCCTGAAGTACGGCGCCGTCG
Organism: Corallococcus exercitus; assembly: GCF_003611585.1. GTDB lineage: Bacteria > Myxococcota > Myxococcia > Myxococcales > Myxococcaceae > Corallococcus > Corallococcus exercitus. Next base: position 19,687 of record NZ_RAVW01000019.1, read on the forward strand.
CGGGGGACAACCCCTGGGGCAGTGACGGCTTCGAGTGGCGGAGCGCCTCCCCGCCGCCCACGCACAACTTCCACGTCACGCCCGAGTACCCCACCGGCCCGCACGAGTACGCGCGGGAGGAGGTGCCGCATGCCGCCTGAGGCCGTAACGGAGCACTGGGGCTCCGAGGACGCGCGCAAGCAGGCGGCGTACCTGGGCATGTGGGTCTTCATCGCGACGGAGGTGTTGCTCTTCGCGGGGTTGTTCACGGCCTATGGCGTGTATCGCTCGGTGTACCCGGAGGCGTTCCGCGCCGCGCAGCTCACGATGGAGGTGGGGCTGGGCACGCTGAACACGTTCCTCCTGGTGTCGAGCAGCATCCTGGTGGCGCTCGCGGTGCACGCGGTGAGAGGCAACCGGCCGGGGCTGGGCGGCGCGCTGCTGCTGGCGGCGGCGCTGTTGGGAATCGTGTTCCTGGGGGTGAAGGGCGTGGAGTACTCGCACCACGTGAGGGAGGGGGGCTTGCCGGGAGACGCGTACCGGTTCGCGGAGGTGCCGCGCGTGGGGGCGAGCCTCTTCTTCACGCTGTACTACCTGCTGACAGGCCTCCACGCGCTGCACGTGACGGTGGGCGTGAGCGTGCTGACGGTGCTGGGCGTGCGGTCCGCGTCGGGGGCGTTCGGGCCGTCGTACGCGACGCCGGTGGAGCTGGGCGGCATGTACTGGCACCTGGTGGATGTCATCTGGCTGTTCGTCTATCCCATCCTGTACCTGTCATGAGGAGCGGGCCCGTGGCCGAGGACGCGGTGGAGAAGCCGGAGCGTCAGCTGGGCGTGGCGGGCGTGCTCGTCGTGGGCGCGGTGCTGCTCGCGTTGACGACGCTGACGTACCTGCTGCACAAGCTGCCGCACGGCGCGTGGTCGCTGCCGGTGGCGCTTCTCATCGCGGGAGCGAAGGGGCTGCTCATCGCCCTGTTCTACATGCACCTGCGCGAGCAGCGCGCGAGCAACGGGCTGGTGTTGATCACGTCGGTGGTGTTCGTGGCCGTGCTGCTGACGGTGTGCGTGCTGGAGACGCGCACGCGCTTCCGGCCCACGATTCCGCCGGGTCCGTTCCCGGTGGAGGCCCTGCCGGGAGCGATGGAGGACCCGAGGAGCGCGAGGCCGCCGGAGCCCGCGGGGCCCGTGAATCCGTAGGACTGGCTCACCTGGGGCCATGGCCCTGGGGGCTGGGGCGGCGGGCCATGGCGGCGTCGCTCGCGTCCTGGAAGGCGCGGTCGATGCTGGCGTCCAGCAGGCGCAGCTGCCGCTCCAGCTCCTCACGGCGGAAGGCCGGGGCCACGCTCAGCAGGTCCGTCACCAGGAAGCGCAGGCGCCGGGTCACCTGGAGGTCCCCCGCGCCGAAGAGGCGGATCTCATCCACGGTGAGCCGCACATAGGCGTCCCAGTCCGGCCGGGGACACAGCAGCCGGAGCGCGCCGGCGTCATCCTTGCGTGACGGGGATGGGAAGCGCCGGTGCACCATGTGGCGCAGCAGGTCGTGGAGCGGGTCGAGGGCCTGCACCGCCGTGGTGGGGTCGTTGATGCCGGGAGACAGCGCCCGCTCCGCCACGTCCACCAGCTGGCGGAAGCCGAAGGCGGTGTCCTGCTGGAGCGTCCGCTCCCGGCCCGTGCCCACCGCGTCCGTCAGGGCCTTCACGTCGAGCTCCTCGGCGTCGCCCCACACCTCCAGGAGCGGCGCGCCGTGCGGCACGAAGTCGCCCATCATCGGCACCAGCCCCACCAGCACACCGGCCTTCTTCGCGCAGGCCATCAGCCGGTCCTCGTTCACGGTGACGAGCACGCCGGAGGACCTCGTGTGGGGCACCACCAGCGAGGGGGGCGTCAGCGGCCGCTGGAGCTCCGGCTCGTGCGTGTCCTGCCCCACCCCTTGCGGATACATCCGCTCCAGCGTCGCGCGCGTCTCGTCGTGGATGCGTCCCAGGATGACCACGGCGCGGATGGACTGGGCGACGTGGTGGATGAAGAAGATGAACGCCCCCACGCAGAGCAGCACGAGCACCAGCGCCAGCCAGACGGACAGCGACGGCACGTGGGCCTGGATGTGCAACTCCTCGGACGTCCCCCGCACGCTGCGCAGGGTCAGCAGGGCGTAGACGAACGTGCCCACGAAGATGCCCAGGGTGAGCTGGCTCTGCCGGTCACTCAGGAACGTGCGCAGGATGCGGGGCGAGTACTGGTTGCTGGCCTGCTGGAGCACGAGGATGGTGACGGAGAAGACGAGCCCCGAGAACGTCATCATCGAGGACGCCACGGCGGAGAGCACCGAGCGCGCTCCCTCCGGACCGCCGCGGAAGAGGTACCAGGCGAAGTCCGTCTGGGGCAGCCGCGCGTCGAGCGCCTCGGCGCCGGAGGACAGGGCGATGGCCACCATCACGCAGAGGGCGGGGAGCAGCCAGTAGCTCGTGCCCAGCCTCTCCGCCAGGCGTGTGGAGCGCAGCCGGGTGAGGGTGCGCTGGATCGCTCCTTGGCTCATGTGAGGACGTTATGCATGCAAGGGCCCGGCGAAGAGGGTGGGGCTGCCCGACTGGCGGCCAGTGGAAGGCTCAGGCCTTCTGCCTCAGGAGCCGGAGCCCGTGCCGCAGCCGGTCCACGCGGGTGAGGACGCCGCGTGCGGCGGGCACCGTCCCGAGCGCCGCTCCGAAAGCCAGGTGCAACAGGAGCAGCAGCGCGGAGGCGTCCTCGCGGGCCAGCGGCGGCGAGCCGAAGGGCAGCAGCAGTCGCGTCATCAGCAACCACGCGCCCAGGCTGTAGAGCTCCCCCAACAGGAGCGCCGCCACCCCCGTGCCCTTCCGGGGCAGCAGGAGCGCGAAGCCCGTGGCCAGTCCCCCCGCCACCGCGAAGTGGGTGAGCACACCCACCAGCGCCACGCCCGCGCCCTGGGTCTCTCCACTCCGGAAGAACAGCCCCGCGACCCGCATCGCCGGCCGCCAGGGCTCGCCGTGCAGCACGCCCGTGAACGCGCACGCGAGCAGCGCCATCACGAAAGCGCCCAGCGTGCCGGCCACGGCTCCCGGGAGCACGGCGTCACGCAGCAGGCTCCAGGGCTCCACCGCCTGGTCCGCGGTCCGGGTCCACTCGCGCTTGCGCATCCTCATCCCCCTGAGCGGCTCCTCGCGGCAGGGCGGTCCGGGCCTTCCGCTCCCCGGGAGCCCTTCAGCTCCAACGTAGGAACGGTCGTCCTCGAGCGGGAGCCACGGGCGTGTCGCGGGCCCCCGCCGAGGCGTCAGGTCCTGGGCGCCTGGGCTCATGGAGCGCCCGGTGGACGTCCCGGACAGCATGCCTGCGAGGCGCGCCGCCGCGCTGCCATCCCGCACCCAGCGCCTAGCTTCACCGTGAAGCCGTCGGCGCGCCCCCCCGCGAACCCAAGGAGCACGATGCCCTCGTCCACCCGCCGTGACAGCGCCGCGCCCATCGAGCGGGTCGAGGTGTCCGCGTACACCGTGCCCACGGACCAGCCGGAGTCCGACGGTACCTTCGCCTGGACGTCCACCACGCTGCTGCTCGTGGAGCCCATGGCCGGCGGGCAGCGCGGGCTGGGCTACACCTACGCGGCCGCGGCCGGCGCGGCGCTGATCCGCGATGCGCTCGTCCCGTTGCTCGTGGGCGAGGACGCCTGGGACCTCCCGGCGCGGATGGCGTCCCTGCTGCGCCGGGTGCGCAACATGGGCTCCGGCGGGCTCGCGGCCCGGGCGCTGTCCGCCGTGGACACCGCGCTCTGGGACCTGAAGGCGAAGCTGCTGGGCGTTCCGCTCGCCCGGCTGTTCGGCCAGTCCCGCCCCGCCGCGCCCCTCTATGGCAGCGGCGGCTTCACCAGCTACACGGACCGGCAGCTCCAGACGCAGCTCACGGGCTGGGCGGACGCGGGCATTCCTCGCGTGAAGATGAAGGTCGGCACCCATGCGGACGCCGACCCCGCCCGCGTGCGCCGCGCGCGCGAGGCCCTGGGCCCCGGGCCCGCCCTCTTCGTGGACGCCAACGGCGCGTACACCGTGAAGCAGGCGCTGGCGTTGGCGCGGGACTTCCGGGAGGCCGGCGTGTCCTGGTTCGAGGAGCCCGTCTCCAGCGACGACCTGACCGGCCTGCGCCGTGTGCGCGACGGCGGGCCCGCCGGCCTGGACGTCGCCGCGGGCGAGTACGGCGACAGCGCCTCGTATTTCCGCCGCATGCTGGAGGCGGGCGCGGTGGACGTACTCCAGGCGGACGCCTCGCGCTGCCTGGGCTTCACCGGCTTCCTCCAGGCGGACGCGCTGGCGGACGCCTTCCACGTCCCCCTGTCCGCGCACTGCGCCCCGGCCCTGCACCTGCACGTGGCCTGCGCCGCCCGGCGGCTGGTGCACGTGGAGTACTTCCATGACCACGCGCGGCTGGAGCGGATGCTCTTCGACGGCGTCCCGCAGCCCGTGCACGGGGCGCTGGCGCCTGACCTGTCCCGGCCCGGACTCGGGCTGGAGCTCAAACGGGCGGATGCCGCCCGCTTCGCCGTGGGGACCTCCGCATGACAACGACCTTCCTGGACACCTTGCGCCACGTGCGCCGCCCCCGTGCCGCCACCTCACGTGAGCGGGCCGCCGTGGACGTCGCGGGCCTGGAGCGCGAGCTGCGCCGCCGGTTGCGCGGCGACGTGCACTTCGACGCGGGCGAGCGCGCGCTGTACGCCACGGACGCGTCCAACTACCGGCAGGTGCCGCTGGGCGTGGTGTGCCCGCGCTCGGTGGAGGACGTGGTGGAAGCGGGGCGCCTGTGCCGGAAGTACGGCGCGCCCCTGACGTCCCGGGGCGGCGGCACGGCGCTCGCGGGCCAGACGTGCAACGTGGCGGTGGTGCTGGACTTCTCCCGGCACCTGGACCGCGTGCTGCACCTGGACCCCGAGCGGCGGCTCGCCCGCGTGCAGCCGGGCACGGTGCTGGACGTGCTCCGCACGGAGGCCGTGAAGCGCCACGGCCTCACCTTCGGCCCGGACCCCGCCACGCACAACCGCTGCACGCTGGGCGGGATGCTGGGCAACAACTCCTGCGGCGTGCACGCGCAGATGGCCGGCCGCGTGGCGGACAACACCGAGTCCCTGGACGTGCTCACCTACGACGGCGTGCGCCTGCGCGTGGGCCGCACGTCCGATGACGAGCTCCAGCGTCTGATGCGCGAGCCCGGCCGCGTGGGCGAGCTCTACCGCGGCATGAAGGCGCTGCGCGACCGCTACGCGGACCTCATCCGCGCCAGGTTCCCGCGCATCCCCCGCCGCGTGTCCGGCTTCAACCTGGACGAGCTGCTCCCGGAGAACGGCTTCCACGTCGCGCGCGCCCTGGTGGGCACGGAGGGCACCTGCGTCACGGTGCTGGAGGCCACGCTGAACCTGGTGCCGGAGCCGAAGGCCCGCTCGCTGCTGGTGCTGGGCTACCCGGACGTATTCCTCGCCGCGGACGACGTCCCGGAGGTGGTGGAGGCGGGGCCCATCGGCCTGGAGGGGCTGGACGCGAAGCTCATCGACGGGATGAAGCGCAAGCACCTGCACGCCGAGGACCTGCCGCTCCTGCCGGAGGGCGAGGGCTGGCTGCTGGTGGAGTTCGGCGGCGACTCCAAGGCGGAGTCGGACGCGAAGGCGCACGCGCTGATGGACCGGCTGAAGGCAAGAGGGCACGCGCCGTCGATGAGCCTCTTCGACGACCCGGCGCAGGAGCATCTGGTCTGGGAGGTGCGCGAGTCCGGCCTGGGCGCCACGGCCTTCATCCCGGGCGAGCCGGACGCGTGGCCCGGCTGGGAGGACTCGGCGGTGCCGCCGGAGCGCATGGGCCAGTACATGCGTGACTTCCGCGCGCTGCTGGACCGCTTCGGCTACCAGGCGTCGCTCTACGGCCACTTCGGGCAGGGCTGCCTGCACTGCCGCATCAGCTTCGAGCTGCGCACGCGCGAGGGCATCGCCCGCTACCGCCGCTTCGTGGAGGAGGCGGCGGACCTGGTGGTGCGCCAGGGCGGCTCGCTGTCCGGCGAGCACGGCGACGGCCAGTCCCGCGCGGAGCTGCTGCCGAAGATGTTCGGCGACCCGCTGGTGCGCGCCTTCGGGGAGTTCAAGCGGCTGTGGGACCCGGACGGCGGGATGAACCCCCACAAGGTGGTGGACCCGTACCGCCTGGACGAGAACCTGCGCCTGGGCACGCGCTACGCCCCCGCCGAGCCGCGCACGCACTTCCAGTTCCCGGAGGACCGGGGCAGCTTCTCGCGCGCCACCACGCGCTGCGTGGGCGTGGGCAAGTGCCGGCGCACCGACGGCGGCACCATGTGCCCCAGCTACATGGTGACCCGCGAGGAGAAGCACTCCACGCGAGGCCGCGCGCACCTGCTCTTCGAGATGCTGCGGGGCGACGTGGTGCGGGACGGCTGGAGGAGCCGCCCCGTGAAGGAGGCGCTGGACCTGTGCCTGGCGTGCAAGGGCTGCAAGTCCGACTGCCCGGTGAACGTGGACATGGCCACGTACAAGGCGGAGTTCCTCAGCCACCACTACCGGGGCCGGCTGCGTCCCCGGCACGCGTATGCCTTTGGCCTGGTGATGTTCTGGGCGCGCGTGGGTGGTCGGGTGCCGTGGCTGGCGAACTTCGTCACGCACGCGCCGGGGCTGCGGACGTTGGCGAAGGCGGCCGCGGGCGTGCACCCGGCGCGGGAGGTTCCCCGCCTCGACGCGACGCCCTTCCAGCGGCGCGTGCGCGGCAGGCGGGCGCGGAAGGGGACGCGAGGCCCGGTGGTGCTCTTCCCGGACACCTTCAACAACTTCTTCCATGCGGACACGGCCAGCGCGGCGCTGGAGGTGCTGGAGGCGGCGGGCTTCGAGGTGCGCGTGCCCCAGGGCTTCGTGTGCTGCGGCCGGCCGCTCTACGACTACGGCATGCTGGACACGGCGAAGGCGCTGTTGCGGCACACGCTGACGCGCTTCCGCGAGGAGATCCGCGCGGGCACGCCGTTCGTGCTGCTGGAGCCCAGCTGCGCGGCGGTCTTCCGCGACGAGCTGCTGAACCTCCTGCCGCACGACGAGGACGCGAAGCGGCTGGCGGCGCAGACGTATGTGTTGAGCGAGCTGTTGCAGAAGCGGGCGCCGGACTTCGAGGTCCCGAAGCTGGAGGGAAAGGCGCTGGTGCAGGGGCACTGCCACCACCAGGCGGTGATGAAGTTCCACGACGAGGAGAAGTGGCTGGACCGCACGGGGCTGGACTGGGAGAAGCCGGACTCGGGCTGCTGCGGCATGGCGGGCGCGTTCGGCTACGAGCGCGACAAATACGACGTGTCGCAGGCCTGCGGCGAAAGGGTCATCCTCCCGAAGGTGCGCGAGGCGTCCGGCGACACGCTGCTCATCGCGGACGGGTTCAGCTGCCGGGAGCAGATCCGCCAGGCCACGGGCCGCAAGCCGCTGCACCTGGCGCAGGTGCTACAAAAGGCGCTGCGGCGGGGCGAGGACGTGCCGGAGGCAGCCGCTGCCCGGCCGCGCCTGGCCGCGGCACTGGTGGTGGGTGGCGTGTTGATGGCGGGGGGCCTGGTCTCCTGGAGGGTCTGAAGGACCTTCACGCGGAGCATGGGTCCGACCGGAGCCATGGACGGCCCCTGGGGGGAGACCGCTAGGCTCCCGGGCGTGATTGCCTCCGTCCGCTTCGAGCACTTCCGGTGCCTGCTTCGCGTGCAGCTCGCCCTGGAGCCAATGACCGTCCTGGTGGGGCCCTCGGCCTCGGGGAAGACCTCCCTGCTGGAGGGGCTCCAGCACCAGCTCGCGTACGAGCCTTCGGACTTCTGGCGGCGGGATGAGTCGCGTCCGCTGCGCATCGAGTGGACGTACGCGCACGGCGACCGCACGCGCGTGGAGTATCCGTTCAGCGTGATGGACACGCTGCCCGGGCAGGGCCACTCCACGCAGCAGCTGGCGCTGAGCATGGAGGCGCTGCGCGCGGGGGGCTCGTCCGCGAAGGCGACGTGGCTGGAGCGCAAGGGCGGCAACCTCGCGAGCGTCTTCGCGGCGCTGCCCATGTCCACGCGCGACGTCATCTCGCAGGAGCTGGCGAAGCGCGTGCCGTCGCTGTCGGACGTGGACGTGTCGCGCGACCTGGAGGACCGCTCCTTCCGGCTGCGCTTCCGGGACCGCTGGAGCCCGGAGGTGTGGTTCGGCCCCGAGCACGTTTCCGACGGAGTGCTGTGGCTGCTCGCGTTCCTGGTGCTGCCCTACCAGCGGCCGTTGCCGGAGCTGCTCACGCTGGACGAGCCGGAGCGCGCCCTGCACCCGGGCCTGGTGCGCGAGGTGCTGGAGCTGCTGCGCGCCATGACGCGAGGCGAGTCCACGGGAGGCCAGCCAGTGCAGGTGGTGCTGGCCACGCACTCGCCGGACCTGCTGGAGCACGTGCGTCCGGAAGAGGTGCGCCTCTTGTCACGAGAGCCCGCGGACGGCTCCGTGCGCGTGCAACAGGTCCCCGCCACCGCGCTCCACTGGCGGCGCGAGTGCCGGGAGCTGCTGGACACGCTGTAGTCGAGAAGACGGGACGGGCGCTGAATGAGTCCGGTGCCGTCCGGTCCCGGGTAGAGTGCCGGAATGCTGCGTAGCATCCGCCTCCGGAACCTCCTTTCGTTCGGGCCTGACTCCGAAGCCTTCCCTCTTCGGCCGCTCAACGTCCTGATTGGTCCGAATGCGTCCGGAAAGTCCAACCTCATCGAGGCGCTGGGCCTGCTTCGGGCGACCCCCGGCAACTTGCTGGCGCCGATTCGTGAGGGCGGGGGCATCTCGGAATGGTTGTGGAAGGGAGGAAAGGAATCCGGTCCTCCCACTGCGAGTCTGGAAGTCGTTCTGGACTACCCGGAGGGCGTCATGCCCCTGCGCTACCAGTTGGCATTCACGGCCGCAGGCCAGCACTTGGAACTGGTTGACGAGGTCATTGAGAACGAGCGTCCGCAGAAGAAGTTGACCCAACCCTATTTCTTCTATCGGTACCAGTCTGGAAAGCCCGCCATCAACGCCCGCTTGAAGGTCGAGGCCCAGCCAGGATCCGCGACAGGGCGCCAACGCAGGGTTTTGCAGCGGGAGGCAGTGAGCTCGGTTCAGTCCATCCTCTCGCAGAGACGAGATGCGGACGTGTATCCGGAGCTGACCTACGTGAATTCGTTACTGGGCCGCTTCTCGCTGCACCGTGAATGGAACATGGGACGGTACACGCCCCCACGGCTTCCTCAACGGGTGGATCTGCCGGGGGACTTCTTGCTGGAGGATGCGAGCAACTTGTGCCTCGTCCTCAGTGACCTGGAAGCCAGGGGCATGAAGCAGCTACTGCTGGAGAACCTGAAGCTTCTCTACGCACGCGTGAGGGACTACTCGGTCCGCATTTCAGGAGGGACCGCGCAGGTGTACTTTCAGGAGGAAGGCCTGAACACCTCCGTGCCGGCAACACGCTTGTCCGATGGCACCTTGCGGTACCTCTGCCTGCTGACGATCCTCTGCCACCCCACGCCTCCGCCACTGGTCTGCATCGAGGAGCCGGAACTCGGGCTGCACCCGGACGTCCTTCCCGAGGTCGGACGCTTGCTGGTGGAGGCGAGCACCCGCACACAACTCATCGTCACGACGCATTCGGAGACGCTGATCTCGGCCCTGTCGGAGGTCCCGGAGGCCGTCGTTGTCTGCGAAAGGGATGAAAACGGGACGACACTGCGTCGCTTGGAGAAGGCGAAGCTTTCGGAGTGGCTGAAGAAGTATGGGTTGGGTGAGGTATGGAGGATGGGTGAGTTAGGGGGAAATCGTTGGTGAAGGAGATCCGGCTCTACATTGAGGGCGGAGGAGATACCCGGTACGGCAAGGAGCGGCTTCGGATCGGGTTCGGCAAGTTCTTCGGCGAGCTTGTTGAGCGAGGCCGGAGCCGCAACATCCGATGGACCTTCGTCATGTGTGGGCCGCGTGATGCCGCGTTCAAGGGATTCAAGCAGGCGCTCAAGGACTATCCATCCGCATTCAACATCTTGCTCGTGGATTCAGAGGGGCCTGTGAACAAGATGCCGTGGGCCCACCTCGCGACGCGGGACCCGTGGCCGCGTCCAAAGGGCGCCACTGACGATTCCTGCCAGCTGATGGTCCAGACCGTCGAGGCATGGCTCATGGCCGACCCGGGTACGCTACAGCAGTACTACGGCAGGAACTTCGCGGTGGGCCGTTTGCCCAAGGCAACCAACGTGGAGACAATTCCGAAGGCGGCGCTCGAACCTGCGCTGGTGAACGCGACGAAGGCGACGCAGAAGGGCGAGTACCACAAGATTCATCACTGCTCGGACCTGTTGGGGAAGGTGGACCCGGCCCGCGTCCGTGACCGGGCGCCCCACTGCGAGCGGCTCTTCACCGTGCTGGAGAAGCTGCTGGCCTGAGCCGCGAAGGCCACCGTGCTGTCCACCAGCGCACGGCGTCTGCTCCACGAGTGACCTGGGGGTGACGCTCCGTACGAGCGGCTGACGGTTGTGTGCCTGCGTCGGCGGGCCACTCCTAACGTGGGCCCCTTCGCCCATGCCCATCCTCCTGCCCATCCTCCTGGCCCTGGCGTGCGCGCCGCTCGCGTACGTCGCGGGCCGGTGGCGCACTGGAGCCGCGGCCTGGACGGGCGCGTTGGGAGCCCTTGTCGCGCTGGGGGCGCTGGTCCATGAATGGACGACGCAGGGGCCCTCGCGCCTCGTGCTTCCCTGGGCCCCCACCTGGGGCCTGTCGCTGGAGTTCACGCGCGACGGCCTGTCCGGCCTCTATGCCGCGCTGGCGCTCGGCGTGGGCGCGCTCGTCGTCCTGTACTCGCGCGCGTACATGCCGCACCACCTGGCGGAGGAGGGCCGGCCCGCGCGCGACGAGGTGCGCTTCCAGGGACTCATCCTCGCGTTCATGGCCGCCATGGTGCTGCTCGTCACCGTGGATGACCTGCTGCTGCTCTTCGTCGCGCTGGACCTCACCACCATCATCTCGTACCTGCTCATCGGCTTCGACCGCGAGGACCCCGAGTCGCGCGCCGCCGCGCTCCTGTCCCTGGTGCTCACCGGCGCCACCTCCGTCGTCTTCTTCGCGGGCGCCATGACGCTGGGCCTCCAGTACGGCACCTTCTCCCTGCCGCTCGTCATCGAGCGCGCCGCGCACGACCCCGCGTCCACCGGCGCGCTGGTGTGCCTGGCCGTGGGCGCGCTGGGCAAGAGCGCGCAGGTGCCGTTCCACTTCTGGCTCCCGCGCGCCATGGCCGCGCCCACGCCCGTGTCGTCATACCTGCACTCGGCGGCGATGGTCGCCGCGGGCGTCTTCCTCCTCCAGCGCCTCTACCCACTGTTCGCCCCGGCCACGGAGGTGCGCGACGGCCTGCTCGCCATCGGTTTCCTGTCCATGGGGATGGGCAGCCTGATGGCCCTGGTAGCGGATCCGTTCAAGCGCGTGCTCGCGTACTCCACCATCGCGCAGTACGGCTACGCGCTTGTGCTGGTGGCGCTGGGCTCCGAGGGCGCGCCGCTCTACGTGGCGGCCCACGCCCCGTGCAAGGCCGCCCTGTTCCTCACCGTGGGCGCCATCACCCAGGTCACCGGAAAGAAGAAGCTGTCCGAAGTCAGCGGCCTGCGCCATTCGCTCCCCGTGCTCGCGGGCGCCAGTGCCATCGCGGCGGCGGGGCTCTCCGCGGTGCCCCTCACCGAGGGCTTCTTCAAGGACGAGGTCTTCTTCGCCGCGCTCGTCCCGAAGGGCCCCGCGTTCATGGCGGCCGGGCTCGTGGGCGCGGGCATGACGCTCGCGTACACGCTGCGCCTGTGGTGGGGCCTCTTCGGAGGACCGCGCCAGGACGTGCCCGCCGCGCCCCGGCTGCTCGTGGCGCCCGTGGTCGTGCTCGCGGGGCTCATCCTGCTGGGCGGTCTGGTGCCGGGGCTCCTCGTCGAGCCCGCCCGCGCCGCGGCGGAGGCGATGCGAGGCGAGCCCTCCACGCTGGAGCTCGCGTACCACTTCGATGCGCGCCCGGAGAACCTGCTCGCCGTGGGGGCCTGGGTCCTGGGCGCGCTGCTCTTCGCCACGCGCCACGCATGGACGCCCGCGCTCTCCCGCGTGCTGGAGGCCGCGTCCCGCGTGGGCGCCGAGCGCGGCTACCGCCTGCTGCTGCACCAGCTGGACCGGCTGTCCACGTGGCTGCACGAGAAGGAGGTGCGCGACCTGCGCGACCGGGTGGCGTCCGTGCTGGTGCCCACGGGCCTCCTGGGCCTGGCGGTGCTGGGCGTGACGCCGCTGCGCGACCGCTTCAAGGTGGGCCCGGTGGGCTGGGCGGACGTGACGCTGGTGATGGCGCTCGCCTTCGCGTCCGCCGCCGCGCTGGCCACGCTGCGCGCGAAGGGCCACCTGCGGCTGGTGCTGCTCATCTCCTGCGTGGGCTTCAGCCTGGCCATGGTGTTCGCCTTCGCCGCCGCGCCCGACGTGGCCCTCACCTCCGTGCTGGTGGAGACCACCTTCACGCTGCTCTTCGCGGGCCTGCTGGCCCTGCTTCCGGAAGACAGGCTGCGGCGCGCACAGGAGGAGGCCCAGAAGCCGCGCGGACGCGACAGGCTGGCCGCCGGAGTCGCCGGCGCGAGCGCCTTCCTCCTGAGCTGGAGCGCCCTGTCCCATCTCCATGCCGACCGCGTGGGCACGCGCACGGTGGAGCTGGCGGAGATCGCGCACTCGCCCAACGTCGTCGCCGCGGTGCTCACGGACTTCCGGGGCCTGGACACGGTGGGGGAGATGAGCGTCGTGGTGGCGGCGCTGCTGGGCGTCACCAGCCTCCTGGGCCTGAAGAAGGGGAGGCGCTGAAGAAGCCATGCGTTCCTTCGTCCCGCCCCTGTCGCGCCTCCTGCTGTGGCCGTCGTTGATCATCGCGCTCGCGCTCTGGCTGAAGGGTGGCGCGTCGGTGGGCGGCGGCTTCCCGGCCGGGGCGTTCGCGGGGCTCGCGGTGCTGTTGCAATACGTGACGGTGGGCCGTGACCAGGCCCGGCGCTACGTGGCGGTGCGGTACGCGGCGCCGCTGGCGGGCGTGGGGCTGCTGCTCGTGGTGGGCACGGCGTTCATGCCGGTGCTCGCGGGCTACGCGCCCATGAGCCTCTTTCCCCGCCCGGGACAGCCGGAGCTGGGCGCGGGCGGGCTGCACCTGCACACCGCGCTCATCTTCGAGGGAGGGCTGATGCTCATCGTCTTCGGGCTGGTGGTCACCGTCATCGACCGCTTCGCCCTGCGCACGGGAACGGAAGAGGAGTCCGGGCCATGATCCTCATCGCGTCCCTGGTGGTGGGCCTGTTGTTCGCCTGCGGCGTGCGCATGGTGCTGGAGCGCGAGCTGGTGCGCGTGGCGTGCGGCACGGTGCTCATCACCAACTCCAGCGTCCTGCTCATCGTCGCGGGCTCCTTCCCGGAGCGGGGCGAGGCGCTGAGCGTGCGGCAGGGCTGGCCGGTGACGGATCCGGTGCTCCAGTCGCTGGCGCTCACGGCCATCGTCATCGGCTTCGCGGTGTCCGCGCTGCTGCTCACGCTGGTGCACCGCACGCAGCGGGCGCACGGCTCCCTGCGCACGGACCGGCTGGTGGAGGCGGAGTTGAAGCGCGTGCACGCCGTGGAGAAGGAGGAGGGGCACTGATGCCGCTCTGGGGACCGCTGCTCCTGCCGTGGGTGCTGGGCGCGGTGCTGGCGTTCCTGGACGGGCGCCGCGCGTGGGTGGCGTGGCTGGCCATCGTGGGGCTCGCGGGGACCCTGCTGTGCACGGCGTGGCTGTTGCCCCAGGCCTGGAGCGCGCAGGCCCCCCAGTTCATCACGGGGGACTGGCCGGTGGGGGTGGGCATCCGGCTGCGAGCGGATCAGCTGTCCATCGTGTTCGCGCTGGTGTCCACGGCGGTGCTGCTGGGCACGCTCGTGTACGAGCACGTGGCCGGAGGCATCACGTCGCGCAGCTTCCCCGCGCTGGTGGTCTTCCTGGGCGCGGGGCTCACGGGAGTGTTCTTCACGTCGGACGCGTTCAACTTCTACGTCTTCTTCGAGCTGGCGATGACGTCCGCGTTCGCGCTGGCGTCGTACGGGGAGAAGCCCCGGAACCTGCGCGCCGCGTTCACCTTCGTGGTGGTGAACCTGATGGGGTCCACGCTGTTCCTCACGGCGGTGGTGATGCTGTACCTGACCACCGGCACGCTGGACATGCTGTCCATCATCGCGTGGGGACAGGCGGGGCCGCCCTTCGCGCTGGTGGTGCCGGGCACGCTGCTGCTCTGCGCGTTCGGAGTGAAGCTGGGGTTCTTCCCGTTCCACTTCTGGGCGCCGGCGGTGTACCGGGACGCGGGCCCCACGGTGGCGGCGCTGCTCGCGGGGGCGCTGGCGAACATCGGCAGCTATGGGCTGCTGCGCTTCGGCGTGGACGTGATGCCGCAGGTGCTGGCGCAGGCCCGGCCGCTCCTGGAGATATTGGGCGCGGCGAGCATCCTCTACGGCTCCGTGCTGGCGCTCTCCCGGCGGGACACACGCGAGGTGCTGGCGTACGCGTCCATCTCTCAGGCGGGGCTCATCATCGCGGCGCTGGGGTTGAATGGCCGCGAGGGCCTGTGCGCGGCGGTGGCGCTGGCGCTGGCGGGGTCGGTGGACAAGACCGCGCTGTTCCTGGCGCAGGACCGGGGCGGCGAGCGGGCGCGGAGGGCCTACTCGGTGGCGGCCTTCAGCACGGCGGGAGTGCCGCCCACGGCGGGCTTCTGGTCCAAGGCCTGGCTCTTGCGAGCGGCGCTGGAGCAGGGACACACGCCGCTCGCGGGGCTGGTGGTGCTGGCGAGCGCCCTGTCGCTCCTGGCCCTCTTCCGCGCCTACCAGCGCGAGAAGTGGCTGCGGGAGGGCGCGGCCCTGCACCGGGGCACGGGAGCGGTGGTCTACGCGCTGTCCCTGGCGCTCATCGTCGTGGGCCTCTGGCCGGAGCCGCTGCTGCGAGCGGGGCGCGACGCCATCCAGGGCCTGGGGACGCTGCCATGAGCCGCCGCTCCGTCGCGCACGTGTTGTCCCTGGCGCTCTTGTACGCGCTGATGGTGGGCAGCTTCCACCCGGTGGACCTCGCGCTGGGCGCGGTGCTGGCCCTGGGCGTGATGCGCCTGTTCCCCATGGCGGGCCTGCCGCCGGTCCTGAGTCCGCGCGAGCACTGGCGGCGCACGCTGCACCTGCCGCGCTTCGGCTGGGCCCTGGCCGTGCTGGTGGCGAAGAGCTGCTTCCAGGTGCTCACGGTCATCTTCGGCCACCGCGACCTGACGAATCGCGCGGGCGTGGTGGACGTCCCCATGGGCGAGCGCACCGCGCGCGGCGTGCAGGTGTCCTCGTGGGTCATGTCCCTGTCCCCGGGCACGGTGCTGCTGGAGCTGGACTGGGAGAAGCGCGTGATGCGCATGCACGCGCTGGACGCATCGGATCCGGAGCAGCTGCTCCGGCAGCAGGACGACTTCTATCAGCGCTACCAGCGCGCGGTGTTCCCCTAGGGGGCCGGATGCACGAGACCTTCTTCACCCTGGCCATCGTGTGGATGGTGGGCCTGCTGGGCGCGCTGGTGGTGCTGGCCTCGCGCCAGCGCTCCCCGGCGGACATGCTCATGTCCGTGGACACCCTGGGCCTGGTCATCTGCGCGGTGCTGGGCCTGTACGGCGCCACGCGCGGCGAGGCCGGCTACCTGGACGCGGCCCTGGTGCTGGCCCTGCTCTCCTATGTGCAGACCGTGGCCGGCGCCCGCTACCTGCACCACGGCCGCGCCTTCCACGACGAGGAGGACTCCCGATGATGGCCGCCCTCCATCAATGGGTGGCCGACGCCCTGGTGGCGCTGGGCCTGCTCTTCATCACCTGCGCCGTCATCGGCATGTACCGCCTGCCCTCGGTGCTCACGCGCGTGCACGCGGCGGGCGCCGTGCCCTTCGGTGGAGTGATGGTCATCATCGGCGCCACGCTGGCGACCGGGGACGGCTGGCTCCTCCTCCGGGGGCTGCTCGTCGCCGCGTTCCTGATGCTCACCATCCCCAGCTCCGCCCATGCCATCGCCTGGCTGGCGGAAGGGCGGCCGGAGCTCGCCCATGACAAAGCCCGGCGGGGGTTGCTCGGACATGGCAGGCAGCCCAGCGAACCGGAGCCCCCCGGCCGCCAGTAGTCCGTCTGCCCGCAGGCACGCCCAAGGACGGGCGGCACGGGCACCTGGATGCCTCCGGGGCCTGGAGGGGGGCACCGGTCACTAGCTTGATGCGCGAGGGCCTTCACCGCCCCCCCTTTCACAGGAGCCTCGCGCATGAGCGCCACTGTCAGTGACTATCTCATCTACCGTCTCATCCAGTGGGGGGTGCGCCGCATCTACGGCTACCCGGGTGACGGCATCAACGGGGTGATGGGCGCGCTGGGGCGCAACTCCGAGATGAAGTTCGTGCAGGTCCGCCACGAGGAGATGGCCGCCTTCGCTGCCTGCTCGCACGCGAAGTTCACCGGCGAGGTGGGCGTGTGCATGGCCACCTCCGGCCCGGGGGCCGTCCACCTGCTCAACGGCCTCTACGACGCGAAGCTGGACCATCAGCCCGTGGTGGCCATCGTCGGCCAGCAGGCCCGCACGGCCCTGGGCGGCCACTACCAGCAGGAGGTGGACCTCACCACCCTCTTCAAGGACGTGGCCAGCGAGTACATCACCATGGTGACGGACCCCTCCGCCGTCCGCCACGCGCTGGACCGGGCCGTGCGCATCGCCCGCTGCGAGCGCACCGTGACGTGTCTGGTGTTGCCCAACGACTTGCAGGAGCTGCCCTACGAATCGCCTCCGCGCAAGCACGGCACCGTGCACTCCAGCGTGGGCTATGCGTCCCCGCGAGTGATTCCCCAGGACGCGGACCTGCGCCGCGCCGCGGACGTCCTCAACGCCGGCAGGAAGGTGGCGATGCTGGTGGGCGCGGGTGCCATGAACGCGGCGGATGAAGTGCTGGAGGTCGCGGAGCTGCTGGGCGCGGGTGTCGCCAAGGCGCTGCTGGGCAAGGCGGTGCTGCCGGACGCGCTGCCCTTCGTGACGGGCTCCATCGGCCTGCTGGGCACGAAGCCCAGCTGGGACCTGATGCAGGAGTGCGACACGCTGCTGATGGTGGGCACCAGCTTCCCCTACTCGGAGTTCCTGCCGCCGGAGGGACAGGCCCGCGGCGTCCAGATTGACCTGGACGGCCGGATGCTCTCCATCCGCTACCCCATGGAGGTGGGGCTGGTGGGCGACGCGAAGGAGACGCTGCGCGCGCTGCTTCCCCTGCTGAAGCGCAAGGAGGACCGGAGCTGGCGCGAGGGCGTGGAGAAGGGCATGGCGCGCTGGTGGAAGGTGCTGGAGGCGCGCGCCATGATTGACGCGAACCCCCTCAACCCGCAGCGCGTGTTCTGGGAGCTGTCACCCAAGCTGCCTGACGGCGTCATCCTCACGGCGGACTCGGGCAGCGGGACCAACTGGTTCGCGCGCGACCTGAAGGTGCGCAAGGGGATGATGGCCTCGCTGTCCGGCAACCTGGCCACCATGGGCTGCGGCGTGCCGTACGCCCTGGGCGCGAAGTTCGCCTTCCCGCACCGCCCGGTGCTCGCGGTGGTGGGGGACGGCGCCATGCAGATGAACGGCAACGCGGAGCTCATCACCATTTCCAAGTACTGGAAGGAGTGGAAGGACCCGCGCCTCATCGTGCTGGTGCTCAACAACCGGGACCTGAACCAGGTGACGTGGGAGCAGCGGGTGATGGCCGGTGACCCGAAGTACGCCGCGTCCCAGGACCTGCCGGACTTCCCCTACGCGAAGTACGCCGAGTCCCTGGGCCTCAAGGGCATCCGCGTGGACCGGCCGGAAAGGCTCGCCGCCGCGTGGGATGAGGCGCTGGCCTCGGACCGGCCCGTCGTCTTCGAGGCCTACACGGACCCGGACGTACCGCCCCTGCCGCCGCACATCACGGTGGAGCAGGCGAAGATGTTCGCCTCGGCCGTCGTGAAGGGCGACCCGGACGCGGCCGGCTTCATCAAGCAGTCCGTGAAGGGCGTGGTGGAGACCCTCCTGCCCCACAAGGACCCCAAGTCCTGACGTCACGGAAGGGCCCGCGCTTCCGCTAGGACGCGGGCGTTTCCTCCTTCACCAGCCAGCGCATCGTCGCCTCGGTGACCACGCCGAACACGGCCGTCTGCGCGAACAGCCAGACGTGCTCCGCGCGCGACCAGGTGTTCGCGAGCGCCGTCGCCTTGAAGACGGGGAAGGCCGCACGCTCGAACGCGAGCACGCCCAGTCCCAGCAGCACCCCGCTGTGCAGCAGGGTCCACTTCGACGTGCGTCTGCGCACGAGGCCCCAGCCCATCCCCAACAGGGGGCCATAGCCCGCGCGCAGCGCGAAGGCCCAGCGCGACGCCTCCCGCCGAGACATCCTCCGGCGGAACAGCCGGCTCAGCACCTGCCGGGCGATGTGGCGCGCGGCATAGGGGGGCGGATGGCCCAGCGAGGTATTGCGCACGGTGACCAGCAATCCCAGGGCGCCGGTGCCCACGGCTCCGGCGACATACGCGGCGGCGTAGGGGTCCCTCATGGCCTATCCCTTCATCAGGTTGCGCATCACGAACCACAGGTTGGCCGGACGCTCCGCCAGCCGTCGCATGAAATACGGATACCAGTGCTTCCCATACGGGACATAGACACGCACCGGATGGCCTTCCTTCGCCAGCCGCTCCTGCAGGTCGCGCCGGATGCCATACAGCATCTGGAATTCAAAGGCGCCCTTGGGCAGATGCTGGCGCGCGGCGTACTCCAGCGTGGCGTCAATCATCCGCTCATCATGCGTGGCGATGCCGTGATACACGCCGCTGTCCAACAGGATGCGCATGCAGCGCACGAAGTTCGCGTCCACGTCCTTCTTGTCCGGGAAGGCCACGTCGGGACCCTCCAGGTAGGCGCCCTTGCACAGCCGGAGCCGGACGCGCTCGGCGCACAGGGCCTTCGCGTCCGCCTCCGTGCGCTTGAGGTAGCTCTGGAGCACCGCCCCCACGTGCGTCTCCCCGAACTCCGAGTGCAGGTCCCGCACGATGTCCAGGGTCACCTGCGTGACGGCGCTCTCCTCCATGTCCACGCGCACGAACGAGTCCCGCGCCGCCGCGTCCGCCACCACCGCCCGAGCGTTCTGGAGCGCCAGGTTCCGGTCGAACAACAGGCCGCACTGCGTGAGCTTCAGCGACACATTGGCCTTCACGCCCACCTGGTCGATGCGCGCCAGCAGCCGCAGGTAATGCCGCACCTCGTCGCGCGTCTCCTGGGGCGAGCGCACCGCCTCGTTGAGGTGGTCGAAGCTGGCCGACAGTCCCTTCGCCGTGAGGGCGCGGACCGCGTCCACCGCCTCCTCCAGCGTCTCCCCCGCGATGAAGCGCGACGCCAGCTCGCGAAAGGGTTTGAGCCGCGTGGCCACGTCCTTGAGGTTGGGCTGACGCGACAGGAACAACAGCGCGGAACGGGACAGCTGGTCGGCGGCGGTCGTCATACGGATGTTCCCCCGACGATAGAGATAATGCCTGCTCAGTCAGGGTGCCGCGACAGGAAGTCGGACACGCGCGCGTTGAACGCTTCCGGGTGGCTCATGTACGGCAGGTGACTGGCCGTCTCCAGGAACTCCAGCCGGGCGCCCGGCACGTGCGCCGCCACGTCGCGCGCGGCCGCGGGCGGCACCAGCAGGTCGCGTCCGCCCTCGATGATGAGCGTGGGCACGCGCAGCTCCCGCAGCCGGTGCAGGAAGTCCGCGGCCAGGATGTCGCGCAGCCGCCGCATCAGCTCCAGCGACGACAGGCGCCGGGCCTCGCGGACGATCTCCGCGCGCCCCTCCGGCGGCAGCCACCGGCCGCCCAGCACGCGGGCCACCGTGGGCGCGAACACATACGCCAGCGGCCGGGGCGCGCGCACCAGCGTGGACAGCGTCAACGCCAGCCGCCGCACCTTGCGCACGCTGGCCACCGGCGACACCAGCACCAGCGCCTTCACCCGCTCCGGGTGCTCCAGCGCATACGCCATGGACACCAGACTTCCATAGGAAGACCCCATCAACGCGAAGCGCTCCGGCAGCCGCGCCTCCGGGTGGTTGAGCACCGACAGGTTCCACTGCAGCGGCGTGTGCGTCGCGGGCGTCTTCAGGGGCGGCGTCCACAACAGGAGGTTCCACGCCTGGGCCAGCGGCTCCATGGGCGCGAAGGACCGGCCACTGGCCCCCAGCCCCGGAAGACAGACCACCGTGCGTGATACATCCCTGTTGCCCTGGGGAAAGGTGAACAGCCGCACCGGCGTGCCCCGGACGACGCGCTCCTCGCACTCCAGCTGCTCATACCCTTGCTGGATGTCTTCCACGTCCGGCACCAGCGGCGGGACGCGGGGCTTGGGCGCGGCGGTATGGGGAGAGGCGGCGTCAAGCATGACAGGCCCTCAGGAGCAGCCGCCGGACGCTGGCGGCCACGCGGTCGCGGAAGGCCCGCACGCGCGACTCCGACGCACCCGACGGCGGCGGTTCATGGGGTTCACCCACGGCGAAGGTCAGCTGGACGGGCAGCGGCAGGGGACCCAATCCCATCACCAGGGGCATGCGGTATTTATCCTCCGCGGCCAGACGCACACACCAGCGGTCCTCGTCCGGAGGCCAGAAGAAGGTGTCATCCACCCCAAAACCCGCGAAGGGCACCACCGGCACCCCGGCCTGCATGGCCAGCCGCACGAAGCCCAGCGCGCGCTCCCACCGCAGGCGGTAGCGGCCCTGGCTGCGTTTGAAGGTCTCCCGCGCGCCGCCTGGATAACAGACGACGAGCTGCCCCTCCTGGAGCGAGCGCAGCGCGTTCTCCCGCGTCCCCTCCACGCCGCCCAGCCACGGCAGCACCGTGCGCACGAGGGGAATCTTGAAGAACCCCCGCTCCGCCAGCCCCAGCGGATAGCGCCCCGTGGCCTGGTGCACGAGGTGGAAGAAGGCCGGCGTCTCGTATCCCCAGACACCGTGGTTGCCCACGAGCAGCAGCGGCCCCTGCCTGGGCAGGTGTTCAGCACCCACCAGTCGGGCGCGGTGGTAGCGCGCGGACAGGGCGGCGCCACGCTCCGCGAAACGGAAGACGGTCTGTCGGACACGGGTGAGTGGGTTTTCCACGGTGGAGCAGAAGATGCAGCCGCCCTCGCGGGCCGGCACCCTGGTACCAGGCAGGCGGGCAGGGGCTCCACCGGTGCCGTCAGCGCGAAGGGGCATGCACGCCAGCAGGCTGCCTTTCACTCCGGCGGTCCGGTGGGGACCCGGTGCGGTTGTCTGCTTCCGGGGCCGTGCCGATGCTTGAGGGCATGGTCGGCCCATTCGACATCCTCCTGCAGCAACACCGCGAAATGGAGGCGCTGCTGGAGCGGCTGGCCTCGGAGACGGACGAGGAGGAGCTGGCGCAAGAGCAGGAGGGCCTCTCCCGCCTCCTGCGCCTGCACTCCCGCCTGGAGGAGCGCTGCGTCCAGCCGCTCGTGACGCGCGTGGAGGGCCGCACCCGCGCCCGCGAGGAGGCCGAAGACCACCTCACCCTGCGCGAGCTGATGGAGGAATTGCAGGAGCTGACGCCTCGCGGCGTCGAGTGGCAGGCGCGCCTCTTCACCCTGGAAGACCAGGTCGTGGCACATGTGCAAGCCACGGAACACGGGGTGCTCCCACGCCTGTCCGCATCCCTGGACGCGGAGGAATTGAGGGAACT
Source organism: Corallococcus exercitus (assembly GCF_003611585.1). Taxonomy (GTDB): domain Bacteria; phylum Myxococcota; class Myxococcia; order Myxococcales; family Myxococcaceae; genus Corallococcus; species Corallococcus exercitus. The sequence goes on from NZ_RAVW01000019.1 coordinate 41,432, forward strand.
GGGACACGACCTCGCACTCACGTACGAGGAACTGCTGGAACGCTCGCAGCACCCCCCTGCCTCCAGTCGCGGAGCGTTGTTGGAAGCCCTGCATTGGGATGCGTGAGAAGCGCCTGAAAGCGCCGCCGAGCCCCATTTCCCGGGCCTTTCTCACCTGCTGATACGCAGTGGCGTCACAACTTTTTATCGCTTCCTTCGACAATTGCCTTTCTGGAAGGTATTGGTAGTCCGGCGTGCCGGTTCACGCCAAGGCAATGCTCCCCCCTTAAACCGAGGATTGTTCGAAATGTCAGTTGACAAGGCGTTCCGCGAGATGATTCGCAACGAGATTGAAGTGCAGCTCAAGCCCCTGCGTGACGTGGTGTCTCGTCTGGAGTCTGGGACGGCGGACCTGGACGCGCTGCGCAGCGTGGCCGAGCGGCTGGCCCCCCTGGCCCAGGTGGTGGGCCCCCTCTTCGGCGCGAACGCGCCCGCGGCGGGCAAGGTCGGCCGTCGTCCGGTGGGTCGTCCGGCGGGCCGGGCCGCGGTGAGCGCGCCGGTGGCGGCGGCGGCGGGTGGCAAGCGCCGGGGCCGCAAGCCGGCGGCGGCGGAAGGCGGCGCCCGTGAGTGCGCCATCAAGGGCTGCGGCAAGCCCAGCCGCACCAAGGGCTACTGCGCGGCGCACTACCAGAAGCTGCGCATGCTGGAGAAGACCAACCGCCGTCCCTCCGAGTGGGCGGACTACGCGAACCCCAACAGCGTGGAGGACATCAAGCTGCCCCGTGGCCGCGCCGCCTCCAAGGCGCTCGCGGAAGCCGCTCAGAAGAACGCTTAAGCAGTACAGTCGCCCCGGCCCGGGCAGAGGTGGTGGACCCGTTCTTCCGTCTGGAAGAGCGTGGCTGGATTGACCGCGCGGAGGATGTGCTTGCGCCGCGAGGGGGTTGGTGTGCATGTGCCCGGGCCATGAACAAACGCGACCTGGAGCCTGGAATCGTCACGGACCTCGCGGGCCGGACGACCTATGGTGATTACCTGCAGCTGGACCGCCTTCTGTCCGCGCAGGTGCCCCGTTCCCAGCCTCCCCATCACGACGAGTTGTTGTTCATCGTCCAGCATCAGACGAGCGAGCTGTGGATGAAGCTGCTCATCCATGAGCTGTCCGCCTGCATCCGCTACATCCAGGCAGACCGGCTGGAGCCGTCCTTCAAGATCTTCGCGCGCGTCGCGCACATCCAGCGGATGCTCTTCGAACAGTGGAGCGTGCTGGAGACGCTGACGCCCAACGAGTACCTGGAGTTCCGCGACACGCTGGGCCACGCGTCCGGCTTCCAGAGCTTCCAGTACCGCGCGGTGGAGTTCCTGCTGGGCAACAAGGACGACGCCGCGCTGGGGCCCTTCAAGCACGTGCCGGGCGTGCACGCGGAGCTGGAGCGCCTGCTGGAGTCGCCGGGCATCTACGACGAGTTCCTGCGCCACCTGTCGCGCATGGGCCACGACGTTCCCAGAAGCCATGTGGAGCGCGACTGGCGTCAGCCGTATGAGAAGAGCGCCCAGGTGATGGAGGTGTTCCGCCGCATCTACTCGGACGCGGAGAAGCACTGGGATGCGTATGAGATGTGCGAGAAGCTGGTGGACACGGAGGAGCGCTTCCAGCTCTGGCGCTACCGGCACATGATGACGGTGATGCGCATCATCGGCTTCAAGCAGGGCACGGGCGGCTCGTCGGGCGTGGGCTTCCTGCGCAAGGCGCTGGACCTGCGCTTCTTCCCGGAGCTGTGGGACGTGCGCACGTCGCTGGCGCCGCCCGCGAAGCCCCGGGGCGCCTGAAACACCCGCGCCGCTCGTGCCCCCGCATGCTCCGCGGGCCGGCAGGGACGGGGTGCCAGCCGGGCCACGGGCTCCCTAGCTTGGGAGAGGTCAAACCCTCTCAACGCGCGAAGGAGCCGCCATGGGTGAGCACGAGAGCCCCCGGAAGGAACCGCAGCTTCCGGAAGACGAACAGAAGAACAAGCGTCAGGCCGGAGACCGCCCCGTTCCCACGCCCGGCCACATCGGCAACCTGCCGGACGACGGCCCGGGCCCGGCAGGCATTGGCATCAAGCTGCCCGAGGGCGGCGGTGACTGAGTGAAACATCCGGATGTCTCAAGGCCGGGGGGCCTTCCGGGGCTCCCGGCCGCCGGGGTACACGTGTCAGACGGGCATGAGAGTGTCCGGGCATGTCCCTACCTGCTAGGTTCCCTTTCCCAGAGATGACCCGAAAGCCCCCCACCTACGCCGACCTGGAAGCGCTCCCCCCGAACCAGGTGGGGGAGATCGTGGATGGAGAGCTGTACGCGAGCCCCCGGCCGGCGGCACGGCATGCCTCATCGTCAATGCAGCTCGCCACCGAGCTGAACAATCCCTTTGGCCGGGGACGTGGGGGACCTGGAGGGTGGCTCTTTCTGTTCGAGCCGGAGCTGCACCTGGGCAAGGACGTCCTGGTCCCGGACCTCGCGGGTTGGCGCCGGGAGCGGATGCCCAAGGTGCCCGACGTCGTAGGCATCCAGATGGCGCCGGATTGGCTGTGCGAGGTGCTGTCCCCCTCCACGTCCCGGCTGGACCGGTTCCGGAAGCTGCCCGTCTACGCCCGCGAAGGGGTCAGGCACGTCTGGTTGGTGGACCCGCTCCAGTACACGCTGGAGGTCTTCCGGCTGGAGGGCTCCCACTACCTCCTGGTGGGGACCCATCAGGACGCGGAGACCGTCCACGCGGAGCCATTCGAGGCCTTGGCGCTGGAACTTCGCGTCTTGTGGGAGGACATCGCGGAGTAGGCTCCTGCCATGTCCGCGCCCGCCGAAGTGACGCTGCTCTTCGAACAGGCCCACATCCTCTGCTACCGCACGTTCGACATCGCGGAGGAGATCGACCTGGAGCGCGCGCGCAAGGCGCTGTCGGAGGACTCGCGCCGCTTGAAGCTGTCGCGTGAGAACAGCCAGTACATCCAGCTGCCCAACCCGCCCGTGGCCTATGAACTGGGCCGCAGGCCGCTGGCCCTGCGCGGCGGTCCCGTCACCGTGGACGCCACCGCGCGCCTGTTCGACCACGGCGCCGCGTCCATCATCCTGCGCGTCCCCGTCGCTCCCGGCACCACCTGGGAGACCCTCACAAACGTCGCCGACGAACTCTATGACAGCCAGGCGCTGGAGGACCTGGCCCTGGAGCTGGTGGAGGGCGTGCGCCGCACCATCTCCGCCGCCGTGCAGGGGCCGCACCTCTGGGACCAGAGCGAGAGCTACACCGTCATCTTCGCCGAGCGCATCCAGGGCAACCCTTCCGCGGAGGAGCTGTTCCAGCGCGCGGACATCGCGCGGCTCCTGCTGGGGGAGAGCACCACCGCGCCGCTGGCGCCGCGCGAGCGCGAGGCCGTCACCCAGGTGCGCTTCAGCTACACCGCGCACGACCTGGTCGTCGTGGACTGGAACAGCGCGTTCGTCTACGAGCCGTCCGGTTCGCGCGACATCCCGGACCTGCTGGAGATCGCCAACGCGCAGCTCCTGGAGTTCCGCTACTACGACGAGCGGTTGGACCAGCACATCGCGCGCATCCACGACGAGGTGCAGGCGCGCAAGCCCGGCTGGCTCACGCTGTTCCGCAGCCCGTACCGCAGCCTCGCGCGCGAGACGCTGGGCACGCTCGTGGACCTCAACGAGTTCGTGGAGCGGGTGGAGAACAGCCTGAAAATCATTGGCGACTTCTACCTGGCCAAGGTCTACGAGGGCGCCGTGCGCCGCCTGCGCATCCCCGCGTGGCAGGCCTCCGTCACGCGCAAGCAGCAGCTGCTCGCGCAGACGTATGGCCTGCTCAAGGGCGAGGTGGACATCGACCGCTCGCACATCCTGGAGGTGATGATCGTCGCGTTGATCATCCTGGAGCTCGCCCTCGCCCTCGGCCGGGTGTTGCTGCCTGGGTGAGTCCAGCCCCCTGGGG
>NZ_RAVW01000001.1 GCF_003611585.1 Corallococcus exercitus
CCACCAGAGCGAGCCCGTCATCGTCGCCAGCCCCGTCACGGCCAGCAGTGCGACGTAGTCCCACCACCGGCACGCCCGCTCCACCGCCGTGCCCACCCCCGCGAACACCAGCAGGTTGAGGCCCAGGTGCAGCGCGTCCCGGTGCAGGAGGTTGGCCGACAGGAGCCGCCAGCCCTGCCCCGCGTCCGTCACCAGGGGGCCCGACTTGGCTCCCCAGCGGACCAGCGCGTCCACCCCGGGCGGCCCGCCGGACGCCACCGCTAGGTACAGAATGGCCTGCGCCGCGATCAGCGCTATCGTGAGCCCCGGTATCCTGCGCTCCCCACCCTTTCCGGCCAATCGACCGATGGACAACAGTGCCTCCCTGACCCTGGGATGGGCGAAAAACCCTGTTGTTCTCGGGGGATACATGGCTTGTCTCGGCAAAGGGCATTCTGCTATAGCTGTACTCGGACCGGACCCGTGCTGAAGCTCATCATCGAAGACGACGAGGGGCGCAAGACCGTTGTTCCCTTCGTGCGCGACGAAATCACCATTGGCCGTCAGGAGGGCAACACGATCCGCCTGACCGAGCGGAACGTGTCACGTCGACACGCCCGGCTGGTGCGCCTCAATGGACACGTCGTGCTCGAAGACCTGGGGAGCTACAACGGCACCCGGATCAACGGTGAACGCGTCGCAGGCCAGCTCCCTCTCAAGGAGGGCGACCTCATCCAGATTGGCGACTACGATCTGGCCTTGCAGGTCGAGGGCGCGGCCAACGCGGCCGCCCCCACTGGCGCCATCACCGCCAAGGTGCCCGCCTCCCGCCGGCCGGAGCCGGAGCCGGAGGAGGACGACGACGAGCGCGGCGGCCCCGCCCCCCGCGACACCATGGTGGATGGTGAGGACGAGGCGGAGGACCCTGACGAGGAGGACGGCGACGAGCCGGGCCACACGCCGGTGTCCGCGGAGGCGCGCCGCAACGCCACGTCCATCATCCGCATGGACCAGATGGAGGCGGACCGGCCCCGGCGCGTGGAGCGCGTGCCGGAGGACGAGCAGCCCCGGCTGCTGGTGCTCGCCCCTACCGAGTTCAAGGGCCAGGAGTACGACTGCAACCGCACGGAGCTGCGGATCGGCCGCACGTCGGAGAACGACGTGGCGCTGGACCACCGGTCGCTGTCCCGCACGCACGCGAAGATCGTGCGCGAGGAGACCGGCGAGTGGCGCGTCATCGACATGCAGTCGGCCAATGGGCTGACGGTCAACGGTGAGAGCTACGCCCAGGCGACGCTCGCCCACGGCGACGTCATCGAGATGGGCCACGTGAAGCTGCGCTTCGTGGGGCCGGGCTCGCTGGCGGAGGACATCGCCGCGCAGGAGCGCAGCGGCTCCAAGAAGATGTGGGTGGCCGCGGTCATCGCGTTCCTGTCCATCGGCGCGGGCGCGGCGCTCTTCGTGGTGAAGGGGCAGGACCTGCTGCCCAAGCAGCCGGACGCACCTCCGCCCGTGGTCGCCGCGGATCCGCAGCCGGTTCCGCAGCCGGTTCCGGAGACGAAGCCCACGACGAAGCCCGCGGAGACCGTGGCCGCGAATCCGCCCGCGACGCCGGACACGAAGCCCCCCGACGCGCCGAATCCTCCGGAGTCGGTGAAGACGCCGCCGGCCCAGAAGGTGACGGAAGCGGACTTCGACACCGCGCTCAGGTCGGCCAACTTCGACGTCGCGTCCACCATCCTGAAGAGCCTGGGGGAGTCCGCCCGAGGCGCTCAGGCCCTCAAGGCGCAGGCAGCGCGTGAGCGCCTGCTGGCCCAGGAGATTGACGCCGACAAGAACCTCACCGCCGCCCAGCAAGCCCTGGACGCCGGCAAGTTCAAGGAGGCGGGCAGCAGCCTGGCCAAGGTCTCCCCGGAGACGGTCTTCAGCTCCCGCTACGCGAACGTGAAGCAAGGGCTCGAGGCCCAGGCGCCGGCCCCGGCCACCGAAGTCGCCAGCGCTCCCGCCATGGCGGCCGAGGACGTGACGGTCGAAAAGCTGAAGACCCTGAAGCCGGCGGACATCGTCAAGAACATCGATGCCATCCAGGCCAAGGTCCGTACCCTGACCAAGACGCAGCGGGATCCGGATGGGGCGCTGGCGATTGCCAAGCAATGCGAGGCGATCGCCCCGAAGGTTCCCGAGTGCCACCTCATGCTCGGCGTGGTGTACGCCGCGCTCAAGGACTTCAAGATGAGTGAGCGGCACTACGAGACGTTCCTCACGCTCACGCCAGAGGGCTATCCAAAGAGAGACCTGGTCATCAAGGCATTGAGCCAGATCGCCGGGGCGACGCCGCGCTAGGCGCGAAATCCCCCTGTCTCGAAGAATGGCGACCAACCCCCCGCAGCACTTCCCTCAACCTTGCAGCGAGGAGACGCTGTGCAGATTCGCATCCTGGTAGTTGATGACGAGCAGGACAACTGCGACTACCTCAAGCTTGTGCTGACCCGTGAAGGTTACGAGGTCGTCACCACCACGGACCCCACGCAGACGGTGGACATCCTCCGGGGCTCCGACTTCCACCTCGTCATCCTCGACATGATGATGCCGCAGATGTCCGGCACCGAAGTCCTGGAGCTGATCCGCAAGTACGACACGGACATCGCGGTCATTGTCGCCACGGCCTACCCCACCGTGGACACGGCCGTCGCGTCACTCAAGGCGCAGGCGTCCGACTATGTGAAGAAGCCCATGGAGCCGGAGCAGTTCACGGCCGCCGTGCGCAACGCGCTGCAGAAGAAGGGCCTGTCCCAGGACCCGGAAGCCGACCTGCACCGCGCCATCGGCCGCACCATCCGCGACGCGCGCAAGACGCAGGAGCTCACGCTCAAGCAGCTGGCCCGCCGCACCGGCCTGTCCGTGTCCCTGCTGTCCCAGATTGAACGCGCGGAGTCCTCCGCGTCCATCTCGTCGCTCTACAAGATCGCCTCCGCGCTCCAGCTGCGCATGGGCGAGCTGTTCGGCGACACCTAGCGACCGTTGAACCGGGGCGCGCGCTTCTCCAGGAAGGCCGCGCGCCCCTCCTTCGCATCCTCGCTGCCAAACGCCTCGCCGCGCACCTGACGCAGGTGCGCGACGTCTTCCGGGGACAACCCGGAGCGCGCCAGCAGCCCGAACGCCTCCTTCATCCCCGACACCGCCTTCGGCGCCCCCGCGGCCAGCGTCGCGCACAGCGCCAGCGCACGCCCTTCCGCGTCCTCGGGGCACTCATCCAGCAAGCCCCACGCGAGCGCCTCCGCCGCCGGCAGCCGCCGCGCGGTGAGGAACAGCTGCTTGGCGCGCGACAGCCCCACCAGCCGCACCGCCCGCGCCAGCCCCTCCGGCGAGTACACGATGCCCAGCCGGGCCGGAGGCATGAGGAAGAACGCGTCGCCCGCGCCCACGCGGAAGTCGCACGAGGCCGCCAGGTCGAAGCCCGCGCCCACCGCGCCGCCCTGCACCAGCGCCACCGACGGCGCCGGGTGCCGCTCCAGCTTCAGCAGGCACGCCACCAGCGGGTCATCCGGCAGCCGCCCATCCGCGCCCGGCGGGCCCAGGTGCGTCAAATCATAGCCCGCGCAGAAGTGCCCACCCTGGCCGCGCACCAGCAGCGCGCGCACGTGGCCCGCGGGCTCCAGCGCCGCGTCCAGCCGGGCCAGCAACGCGTCATTCAGCGCGTTGCGCCGCGACGGGTTGGAGACGGTGAGCACCCGGACACCGCCCTCGCGATCCTCCACCTCCAGCGTGGGCTCCATCCCTGGCCTTGCTCCCCGTCCCCCTCGGTGAAGCCCGTGACTACCCGAGCACCACGAGGACGTCGCCCTCGTTGACCGCCTGCGCTTCCTTGCAGCGGATCTCCTTCACCGTGCCGCCCTCTTCGGCCTCCACGGGCATCTCCATCTTCATGGACTCGAGGATGACGAGCGTGGTGCCGGAATCCACCTTGTCGCCCACCTTCACCTCGATCTTCCACACCGTGCCCGTGATGTGCGCCGCAACGTCCGCCATGAACCGTCCCTCCTCGGGTGGGAAAACTTCTAAGGCTTCGCGTGATGATCCAGGAAGTGCGTGTCCAGCTCTCCGGCGCTGAAGGCAGGGTCCTTCAGGATGCGCAGGTGGAGCGGGATGTTCGTCTTGATGCCTTCGATGCGGAAGGACTCCAGCGCCTTCACCGCGCGGGCAATGGCCTCGTCGCGCGTGGCGCCGCTGATGATGAGCTTGGCGATCATCGGGTCGTAGTTCGGCGTCACCACGTCCCCTTCCGCGTAGCCGGAGTCCAGGCGCACGCCTTCACCCGTGGGCGGCTGGAAGACCTTCAGCGGGCCGGGGGACGGGAAGTACTTCACCGGGTCCTCCGCGTAGATGCGGAACTCCAGCGCCGCGCCCTTCCGCTTCACGTCCTCCTGCTTCACCGTCAGCTTCTCGCCCGCGGCGATCCGCAGCTGCCAGCCGATGAGGTCCAGGCCCGTGGTCAGCTCCGTCACCGGGTGCTCCACCTGGAGCCGGGCGTTCATCTCGATGAAGTACACCTGCCCGTCCGAGTACAGGAACTCCACCGTGCCCGCGTTCGCGTAGCCGAACGTCTTCGCCGCCGTGACGGCCGCCGTGAAGAGCTTCTCCGCCAGCGCCGCGTTCCGCCCGTTGGCGAACAGCACCGACGGGGCCTCCTCCACCACCTTCTGGTGCCGGCGCTGGATGGAGCACTCGCGCTCCAGGCCGTGGATGAGGTGGCCGTGGGTGTCGCCCAGAATCTGGACCTCGATGTGGCGGGGCGCCGGGAAGTAGCGCTCCAGGTACACGCCCTCGCGGCCGAAGGCGGCCTTCGCGCGGTCCGTGCACTGGCGGTACACCTTCTCCAGCTCCGCGGGGTCCTTCGCCGCCGCCATGCCGATGCCGCCACCGCCGCTGGCGGCCTTGCACAGCACCGGGTAGCCGATGCGCTCCGCGGCCTCCAGGGCGCTCTGCACGTCCGGCAGCACGCCGTCGCTGCCCGGCACCACCGGCACGCCCGCGGCGGACACCAGCTTGCGCGCCTGGCTCTTGTCCTTCATCCGGGCCATGGCCTCCGGCGGCGGGCCCACGAACGTCAGCCCCGCGTCCGCGCACGCCTGCGCGAACTCGCCGTTCTCCGACAGGAAGCCGTACCCGGGGTGCACCGCCTGCGCGCCCGTCTTCTTCGCCGCCTCCAGGATGGCGGGGATGCTCAGGTAGCTGTCCTTCGCGGGCGCGGGGCCGATGCGCACGGCCTCGTCCGCCTCCTTCACGAAGGGCAGGTTCACGTCCGCGTCCGAGTACACCGCCACCGTCTTCACGCCCATGCCCCGGGCCACGGCCCCGATGCGACGCGCGATTTCACCCCGGTTGGCGATGAGCAGCTTCTGGAACATGGCAGGCACCCTGGCGGAACGAAGGGCGGCCAAACTAACCCCCACCCCCTTGACTGACAAGCGTTCGGGCAGGTGCGCAACAGGTCCGTACAGTCCCGTAAATTTGCGGACTTGCGAACCCCTGGCGTACCTTGCCCGACGTGAAGCCTCCCTCGACAGGAACGCACAGCGTCGTGGACCTGCATGGTGCCCGCCGCGCTCGCCGTCTGGACTTGTACCGGAACCGGCTCAACCAGCGGCAGCAGGACACCCGCGCCAATCTGGTGACGCTCTACGAGGGCGGCACCCTCTTCACGCCCGACGGCACGCAGCAGGGCCGCTCGCTGCTCAAGGCCCTGCAGCTCTTGCAGCGCGCCGGCACCCGCCTGGAAGAACTGTCCGGTGACGGACTGCTGCCCGCCCCCAGCGTGTCGGAGCGCATCGACGCGCTCTACGACGAGGTGGACGGACTGTTCACCAAGTGCGACCGCCTCACCGGCAGGGGCACGGCGAGCGTCGCCCGCCTCCCCCGCGGCTAGCGTCCTTCGCTGCCTTTACGGCAGCTCCGTCTGGCCCTGGCGGCGCAGGAACGTGGGGATGTCGAACTGATCCTCGTCCAGGGGCAGCGCCGCGTCCTTCACCACGGCCGTGCGCGCGCTCTGCATGGAGGACTTGGAGTTGTCCACGGTGGACATGGTCGGACGGGGGGTGCTCTTCGCGGGCACCAGGCTGGCCACCTCCTCGCGCGGCGAGGACAGGGCCATGGGCGGCGTGGAGGGACGGCCCACCAGCGGCACCTGGACCACCTGCGCCATGGGGCGCGCCTTGGGCGCGTCCCGGTGCACGAAGCCCGTGGCGATGATGGTGATCTTCACCTCGTCCTGGATCTGCTCGTCGATGAGCGACCCGAAGATGATCTCCGCCTCGCCATCCGCCGCGTCGTGCACCAGCGTCAGCGCCTCGTTGACCTCCTGCAGGGTCATGTCGCGGCCGCCGGTGATGTTGATGAGCAGGCCCGTGGCGCCGTCGATGGAGACGTCCTCCAGCAGCGGGCTGGAGATGGCCTGCTGCATGGCGGTGATGGCGCGGCGGTCGCCGCAGGCGTGGCCCGTGCCCATGAGCGCCAGGCCCTTGTCGCTCATGATGGTCTTCACGTCCGCGAAGTCCACGTTGATGTAGCCGTGGTACTGGATGAGGTCGCTGATGCCCTGCACGGCGTTGAGCAGGACCTCATCCGCGCGCTTGAAGGTCTCCAGCAGCGGCATGGGCTCGTTGGAGAGCGACAGCAGGCGCTGGTTGGGGATGGTGATGAGCGTGTCCACCGCGGCCTTGAGCTCCACGATGCCCTGCTCGGCCTGCTTGCGGCGCTTGTTGCCCTCGAAGAGGAACGGCTTGGTGACGACGCCCACCGTGAGGCAGCCCAGGCTCTTGGCGATGTCCGCGATGATGGGCGCGGCGCCCGTGCCGGTGCCACCGCCCATGCCCGCGGTGACGAAGACCATGTCGGCGCCTTCCAGCACCGCGGCGATCTGGTCGCGCGACTCCAGGGCGGCCTCGCGGCCCATCTCCGGGTTGGCACCCGCGCCCAGGCCCTTGGTGAGCGCCTGGCCCAGCTGCAGCCGGGTGGGCGCCTTGCTCGCGGCGAGCGCCTGGACATCGGTGTTGGCGGCGATGAAGTCGACGCGGTCGAGCTTCGACAGAATCATCGTGTTGACCGCGTTGCAGCCCGCCCCGCCCGCGCCCACGACACGAATCTTCGCGGCCTGCTTGTTCTGCTCGAACTGGTCCATGTCGTCCTCGTGGCGGAAGCACCGCGGCGCCGTCCGCGGAAACACCCACCGTCGACAATCATCAGGAAGTCGGGCGCTTTGGCAAGTATTCCGCTACCAGCCTGTAGCGCCCTGCTGCGCGCCCGAGTCCTGACGCCCACTTACGCGTGTGGCATCACCGGGCATGCGGACATCGCGCGCGTGCAAACACCCTCTTGACTCGCGTCGGGTGACTCGCCGTGGCCGGTCATGCACACCGTTCGCGCAGGCGCGACGTGACAGGACGGGCCAGATGACGAAAAGGCCCGGCTCCCTCGGGGGGAACCGGGCCTTCCGTGTTTCATTCCAGCGAGAGACCGCTACGGGGCGGGCTTCTCCACTTCCACCTTGGCCATCCGCGTGATGTTGAACTCCACGCGGCGGTTGTTCTCGCGGCCCGCGGCCGTCTTGTTGGTGTCCACGGGCTTCGTCTCACCGTAGCCCTCGGACTCCAGGCGCTCCGCGGCGATGCCCTCGTTGACGAGGAACGTCTTCACGCTGGCGGCGCGGCGCTTGGACAGGTCCAGGTTGGCGACGTCGCTGCCCTGGCTGTCCGTGTGGCCCTCGACGCGCAGCAGCTCCACCTGCGGGTTGGCGCGCAGCACGGCCGCCACCTGCTTCAGGATGGGGAACGAGCGCGGCAGGATGACGTCCTTGTTCGTGGCGAAGTAGACCTTCTCCAGGATGAGGATGCGCTCGCCCTCGACGAGCACCTTGACCTTGCCCTTGTCCGGGCAGCCGTCCTCGTCCGTGACGCCATTGATGGTCTCCGGCTCCAGCGGGCACTTGTCCGCCGTGTCCGCGATGCCGTCCTTGTCGTTGTCCGGGTCCGGGCAGCCGTCCTCGTCCTGGAAGCCGTCCTTGTCCTCGGGCGCGTTGGGGCACTTGTCGTCCGGGTCCATCAGGCCGTCGCCGTCGGAGTCCACCGGGGCGGGCGGAGGCGGCGCGGGCTTCGTGTCCGGGCAGCCGTCGGCGTCCTCGAAGTCGTTCACCGTCTCCGGCTCGTTGGGGCACTTGTCCGCCGTGTCCACGATGCCGTCGCCGTCGTTGTCCGGGTCCGCGCAGCCGTCCTGGTCCTGGAAGCCGTCGAAGTCTTCCGGGCCCTCCGGGCACACCGGCCGGGGCTGCGCCGGGGCGCGCTCCGGGGTGCTGTAGCCCACGGACGCGAGCACGCGGAACGTCGGCGTGCCGTAGCCGTGCGTGAGGCCCGGGCCCGCGCCCACCTGCGCGGACAGGCCAGTGAGGCCGCGGTACTTCAGGGCCGCGAGCAGCTCCAGCGGACGCTCCTCCGCGTCCTGCTGCTTGAAGCCCAGCGCACCCACCAGCGAGGCCTGCACGGCCAGCGGCAGGTCCCCCAGCGGCGCCTCCGCGCCCACCCCGTACGCCAGCGCGCTGCCGACGTTCAGGTTGCGCAGCTGCTCCGCCTTGCGGATGTCCACGCCCACGTTGGCGAGCACGCGGAAGCGCCGGCCGTACTCCGCCACCACGCGCGGGTTGACGGACACGCCCGACCCGCCGAGGAAGTCCGAGGCGCCGCCAGTGGGCAGCGACACGGGCACCACCACGGACAGGCCGTAGTTGTCACCGTCCAGCAGCCGCGCCTTCGGGATGAGGCGCAGGTCGCCGATGCCGCCCCCGCTCACCCCGTTGGCGAAGGAGGAGTCCACGGCCGGCGAGTTCTCCGAGCTCTGGATGGTGATGGGCAGCACGACGCCGATTTCGAACCGGTCGAAGAGGCCGACGGCGCCCATCAGGTCCACGCCCACCTGGCTCTTCACCAGGGCAGTGACGTACGTCTCCGAGCGGGGGTCGAAGAAGTTGAGCGGCTTGTCGGCGTAGTTGACCGACAGCCCCACGTTCCACCCCAGGTGCCGCTGCACCTTCGCGCCGTGCACCGCGAGCACGTCCGCGACGCCCGGGCCCGGCTTGTACTGCTGCACATCGATGGCCTGCGACACCGCGGTGGCCTGCGCGTGGGCACTGGTGCCCGCGAACAGCGCCGTGACGAACACGGCCAGCGCCCCACCCGCTCGCGCCAGGAAGTTCCCGGCGCGGCGGAAGCGGCGGCCCACCAGGGGCAGCGCCAGCAGCATCAGCGCGAAGGGCGCCAGCGAACCGGAGCCTCCCGTGCTGCAGCCGTGGCCCACCACCAGGTAGTCATCGTTGGCGTCGAGCGGGTTGGAGCCGCCGTTCACCTCCGTGCCGTCGTCGATGCCGCCCTGGTCGGTGTCCTTCATCGTCGGATCCGTCTCCGTGGCGTCGCGGCGGCCGTCGTGGTTGGCGTCCTCCTCGCCGTCCTTCAGGCCGTCGCCGTCCGTGTCCGCCTTCTTCGGATCCGTCTTCGTCGTCGGGTCCGCGTCCGGCTTGAAGTTCGGAGACGACGTGTCCGTGCCCGGCGGAGCAGTCTCCAGGGTGACCCCCAGCTCCGTGCCGTCGAGGATGCCGTCGTTGTCGCTGTCGGGGTCGAGCGCGTCGATGATGCCGTCCCCGTCCGTGTCGGTCAGCCCGTCGATGCCGTCCGGCACGCCGTCGTCGTCAGTGTCGGGGTCGAACGGATCCGTCCCCTTCTCCAGCTCCGTGGCGTTGTCGATGCCGTCGCCGTCCGCGTCCTTGTCGTCCGCGGCGTTGTTCGGGTCCGTCTCCAGCACGTCCACGCGGCCGTTGTGGTTCTTGTCCTCGATGCCATCGAGCACGCTGCCGCCGTCGGTGTCGGGGTTGAGCGGGTTCGTCTTGGTGTCGGGGTCCTGATCCGCGACGAACTTCGTCGGGTCGGTGTCGTCGCCCTGCGGCTGGGTGAGGCCCAGTTCCAGACCGTCCGTCAGGCCGTCGCCGTCGGTGTCGATGTTGTTCGGGTCGGTCTCCGTCGGGTCCTTGAGGCCGTCGTGGTTGGCGTCCTCGTTGCCGTCGAGCAGACCGTCGTCATCCGTGTCGCCGTCCAGCGGGTTCGTCTTCGTCGACGGGTCCTTGTCCGCCACGAACTTGGACGGGTCGGTGTCGTCGCCCTGGGGCGTGGTGAGGCCCGTCTCCACGCCGTCGGTCAGGCCGTCGTCATCGGTGTCGATGTCCTTCGGGTCCGTCTCGTCGGCGTCGACGATGCCGTCGTGGTCCTTGTCCTCGTTGCCGTCGGTGATGCCGTCGTCATCCGAGTCGTCGTCGAGCGGATCCGTGCCGCCCACCTTGACCTCGATGCCGTCGGGGATGCCGTCGCCATCGGTGTCCGGGTTGTTCGGGTTGGTGCCCAGAATGATTTCCTCGGCGTCCGGCAGCCCGTCGTTGTCCGTGTCCACCGTGCCCGCAGGGGTGACAGTGAAGGTGGTGGTCGCGGTGGAACTGTTCGTGCCCGCGCCGTTCGTGGACACCGCCGTGACGGTGTACGTGCCGTTGGCGAGCGGACCGGGCAGCGCCTGGCTCCAGTTGCCGGAGGCGTTCACCGCGATGGGGCCGTAGTTGGTGCCCTGGAAGGTCACCGTCACGGACGTGGCGCCCGTGGACGTACCGGTGACCGTCACGTTGGGGTTGGTCGTCGAGGAACCGTTGGCCGGCGTGGTGATGGCCACCGTCGGGGCGGCCGTGTTCACCGTGAAGGTGGAGGTCGCGGTCGGGCTGGTGTTGCCCACCCCGTCCACCGCCACCGCCGTCACCGTGTACGTGCCGTTGGCCAGCGGGCCGGGCAGCGACTGGCTCCAGTTGCCGGAGGCATCCACCGGGATGGGGCCGTAGTCCGTGCCCTGGAACGTCACCGTCACGCTCGTCGCGCCGGTGGTCGTACCGGTGACCGTCACGTTCGCGCCCACCGTCGAACCGTTGGCCGGCGTGGTGATGGCCACCGTCGGCGCGGTCTGATCCACCGTGAAGGTGGAGGAGTCAGGCGTGCTCTCGTTGCCCGCCGCGTCCGTGGACACCGCGGTCACGGTGTACGTGCCGTCCGCCAGGGGGCCGGGCAGCGCCTGGCTCCAGTTGCCGGAGGCGTCCACCGGGATGGGGCCGTAGTCCGTGCCCTCGAAGGTGAGCGTCACGGAGGTGGCGCCCACGGAGGTACCGGTGACCGTCACCGTGCCGGAGGCGACCGTCGTGCCGTCCACCGGCGCGGTGATCTCCACTTCCGGCGCCGTCAGGTCCACCGTGAAGGTGGTGTCGTCCGGCGTGCTCTCATTGCCCGCCGCGTCCGTGGCCACCGCGGTCACGGTGATGGAGCCCTCCGGCAGGGACACCGGCAACTGGTAGGTCCAGTTGCCCGCGCCATCCACGGGGATGGGGCCGTAGTCGGTGCCGTTGTAGGTCAGCGTCACGGACGTCGCGCCCGTGGACGTACCCGTCACCGTCACCGTGTCGGTGTTGATCGCCGAGCCATCCACCGGGGTGCTGATGGCGACGGTCGGCGGGGTCAGGTCCACCGTGAACGTGGAGGTCGCGGTCGCGCTGTTGGTGCCGGCGCCGTTCGTGGACACCGCCGTGATGGTGTACGTGTCCTCGGTCAGGGGGCCGGGCAGCGTGAAGCTCCAGTTGCCGGAGGCGTCCACGCTGATGGGGCCATAGCTGGCACCGTCAAACGTGAGCGTTACGGAGGTGGCGTTCGTCGTCGTACCGGTGACCGTCACCGTGTCGGTGTTCACGGAGGTGCCGTTGGCCGGCGTGGTGATGGCGACCGTGGGGACCGTCAGGTCCACCGTGAAGGTGGAGGTCGCGGGAGTGCTCTCGTTGCCCGCCGCGTCCGTGGACACCGCGGTCACGGTGTTGGGACCTTCCGGCAGGGTCACGGGCAGCTGGTAGCTCCAGTTGCCGGAGGCATCCACGGGGATGGGGCCGTAGTCCGTACCGCCGTAGGTCAGCGTCACGGACGTAGCGCCCGTGGAGGTACCCGTCACCGTCACCGTGTCGGTGCCGATGGTGGAACCGTCCGCCGGGGAGCCGATGGCCACCGTCGGCGCGGTCAGGTCCACCGTGAAGGTGGAGCTGTCGGGCGTGCTGGTGTTACCCGCCCCGTCCGTGGCCGTCGCGGTCACGGTGTACGTGGCCTCGACCAGGGGGCCGGGCAGCGGGAAGCTCCAGTTGCCGGAACCATCCACGCTGATGGGGCCGTAGCTCGCGCCGTCGAAGGTGAGCGTCACGAACGAGGCGCCCACGGACGTGCCCGTCACCGTCACGTTCGGAGTGTTGATGGTCGAGCCGTCCGCCGGGGTGCTGATGGCCACGGTCGGAGGCGTCCGGTCCACCGTGAAGGTGGAGGTCGCGGTCGAGCTGTTCGTGCCCGCGCTGTTCGTGGACACGGCGGTCACGGTGTACGTGCCGTCCGCCAGGGGACCGGGCAGCGCCTGGCTCCAGTTGCCCGAGCCGTTCACCGTGATGGGGCCGTAGTTCGTGCCCTGGAAGGTCACGGTCACGGTCGTCGCGTTCGTGGACGTACCGGTCACCGTCACGTTCGGGGTGTTGACCGTCGAGCCGTTGGCCGGAGTGCTGATGGCCACCGTCGGCGCGGCCACGTCCACCGTGAAGGTGGAGGAGGCCGGGGTGCTGTTGATGCCCGTGCTGTTCGTGGACACGGCCGTCACGGTGTACGTGCCGTTGGCCAGGTTGCCTGGCAGCGCGTAGGTCCAGTTACCGCCGGTCACGGGGATGGGACCGTAGTTCGTGCCCTGGAACGTCAGCGTCACGGACGTGGCGTTCGCGGCCGTACCGGTCACTGTCACGCTGGAGGTGCTGATCGTGGAGCCGTTGGCCGGAGTGGTGATGGCCACCGTCGGGCTTGCCACCGTGAAGGTGGAGGAAGCCTGGGTGCTCGTGGTCGTGCCGTTCGTCGACGTCGCCGTCACGGTGTACGTGCCGTTGGCCAGCGGGCCGGGGAGCGCCTGGCTCCAGTTGCCGCCGGTCACCGTGATGGGGCCATAGTTGGTGCCCTGGAACGTCACTGTCACGCTGGTCGCGTTCGCGGCCGTACCGGTCACCGTGACATTCGGGTTCGAGACCGTCGAGCCGTTGGCCGGCGTGGTGATGGCCACCGTCGGACCGGCCACCGTGAAGGTGGAGGTGGCCGTGGGGCTGTTGGTGGTGCCGTTCGTGGACACCGCGTTCACCGTGTACGTGCCATTGGCCAGCGGGCCCGGCACCGTGGCAGTCCAGTTACCGCCGGTCACCGTGAAGGGGCCGTAGTTCGTTCCGTTCAGCGTGAACGAGACGGACGTCGCGTTCGCGGCGGTGCCAGCGATAACCACGTTGGTGGGGTTCGTCACCGTGGCGTTATTGGCCGGCGTGGTGATGGCCACCGTCGGGCCCGCAACCGTGAAGGTGGAGGACGCCGTGGTGCTCGTGTTGCCACCGGCGTTACGGGAGACCGCCGTCACGGTGTACGTGCCATTGGCCAGCGGCCCCGGAAGCGCTTGGCTCCAGTTGCCGCCCGTCACCGTGATGGGACCGTAGTTGGTACCCTGGAAGGTCACGGTCACGGTGGTCGCATTCGCGGCCGTACCGGTCACCGTCACATTCGGGTTCGAGACCGTCGAGCCATTGGCCGGCGTGGTGATGGCCACCGTCGGGCCCGCCACCGTGAAGGTGGAGGAAGCCGTGGTGCTGTTGGTCGTGCCGTTCGTGGACACAGCCGTCACGGTGTACGTGCCGTTAGCCAACGGACCGGGGAGCGCCTGGCTCCAGTTGCCGCCCGTCACCGTAATGGGGCCGTAGTTGGTGCCCTGGAAGGTCACCGTCACGCTCGTGGCATTCGCGGCCGTACCAGTCACCGTCACGTTGGGGTTCGTCACCGTCGAGCCGTTGGCCGGCGTGGTGATGGCCACCGTAGGCGTCGTCGCGGCCGTGATGGTGAAGGAGTTGGTGTTGCTCGGGGCGCTCTCGACGCCAGCGGTCACCGTGACCGCGTAAACGGTGTGCGCGGCCACGGTCAGCGGCGTGGACGGCGTGAAGGAGAAGTTGCCCGACGCGTCGGACGTCACCGTCACGGCCTGGGGCTGGCCGTCGATGTAGATGCGGACCGTCTGATTCGGGCTCGGCGTCGTGCCCGTGATGGGGGGCGTGGTGTTCGACGTGGACGAACCATTGACCGGAGTCAGCACCGTGGGAGCCGGGCCCTGGGTGATGACACCCGGGTTGCCCGGCGCCGAGCCGTAGGTCGGACCATCCAGAGCAGTCGCCGTGGGCTGGATGCCCGCCGCGCCTCCCGCGACCGACGCGGGGCAGGCGTAGGAACTGGCCTGCATGTGGATGTAGCCGCCACCACCGCCACCGCCCGTGCCGTGCGGCGAATCCACGAAGGTGCTGTTGCCGCCGTTGCCACCATTCGCGGACAGCGCGCCGGTGGTACCTGTGCACGCCAGGGCGCCCGTGAACCGCAGGGAGATGGTACCGCCCGCGCCACCGCCACCCGCCGCGTCGTTCTGGGAGTTCGCCGCGGAAATGCCGTCCGCGGTGATGCTGCCTGTTCCCGCGAGCGACGCGCCGCGCACGAAGACGATGCCGCCCGCGTTTCCGCCGCCGGTGCCCACGTCGTCATTGCCGTGACCGGAGCCACCACCGCCGCCGAACAGGACGCGGGTCGCCGGGCTGAACAGCATCTTGCCGCCGGGGAAGCCACCCACCGCACGCGAAGGCCCCGTGTCACCCGTCCACGTCCGGCCGCCGATGCCACCCGCACCGCCGTTGCCACCACCACCGCCTCCGGAATTGTGGCAGATGCCGCCACCACCGGCGTTGAGGATGTTGCCGCGGCCCGCAATGATCGCACCATTCGGGAAGTCGATGGGCGGCTTGTAGCGAGCAGGAACAGGCCCCTCGCCTTTCATGGCGCCGCCATTGGGTTGCGACAGGTCATAGGCGGTCGCGGCGCAGTTATCTCCGCTGCTGTTGAAGTACTCCGCGCCGCGGAAGCCCGCGCCCGTGGCGGAGATGGCGCCGTTGTTCGTCACCGTCCCCGTAGCGAAGAAGACGACAACGCCACCCAGGTTGTCATTCCTGTCACCAGTGACCAGAGACCACGGCCGGGCGACAATGCTCCCGCCCGCAGCGATGTCCACGGTCGTGTACTCCGGCACCCGGATGGCCTGCGCCGAGGTGCGGATGGCCGTCGCGCTCGTGCCACCCGTGAACGCCGCCGTCAGAGGCTGGCCCGCGAAGGTCAGGGTAGTGCCCGTGAACCCCGTCACCCGCACAAACTGCCAGTTGCCCACCGCGTTCGACGTGAAGTCGAAGGGGCCCGCTGCGCCGGACGTGAACGCCCCGGTGTAGCCGGTGGACTGATAGATCATCACCAGGTCGTCCTTGGCGAAGCCAGTGGTGTCCACCACGCTCACGGTCGTGGCGCCCACAGCCGCGTTCGCCCTGAGCCGCGTGTACGTGTTGATGACGACCGGCGTTGTCCCGCTGACCACCAGCGGACCATCCGTGCCGTCGCCCAGGCCGAAGGTGTCGGGCTCAGCGAAGGCCGACGGCGCCGCGAACACGGCGCACAGCAGGGCCAACAGAGCCGCGGCGGAGCCGCGTACTCCCAGTAGGAGCGTCAGCAACCGCGAAGTCTTTTGTGGAGTCATAAGGTCAGAGGCCCACCTGAAACGGCGGGATGCGTTCCGGGAGCCACAGGCCCCCCTAGCAAGCCGGACGCCATCCTCTGTCGAATTCCCAATCCGTCCAAATCCTGGAACTTGCACGGCTGGACGCTCGTGCTTAGGGCGGGCGTCTGAAAGCAGGATCCAGATTCTGGAATCTGGAAACACTCCGCGTCCGGGACTGACGCGTCAGCGTTCCTCCTGACGCGTCAAGGCGCGCCCCGAACACGGTCCCCTGAAACGCGAAAGGGCCCCCCGAAGGGAGCCCTGACTCACTGCGTTGCCGGTTCCAGGAACCGGACTAGAAGATCTCTTCCAGCCACTCGCGCATCCGGCCCTTCACCTTCTTGTAGACGTTGCCGTCCTCGCGGATGCGGAACATGCGGCGGTCCATGTGCTTGGCGCCGTAGACCACCAGGCCCACGCCCGTGGCGTACATGGGGCTCTTCACCACGTCCACCAGACCTCCGATGCCGCGCGGCATGCCCCGGCGCACCGGCAGGCCCAGCACCTCTTCCGCCAGCTCCGGCATGCCCGCGAGCAGCGTGCTGCCGCCCGTGATGACGATGCCCGACGCGAGCAGGTCCTCGTAGCCGCACTTCTGGATCTCCCGGTGCACGAGCTGGAAGATCTCCTCCACGCGCGGCTCCAGGATCTCCGAGAGGATCTGCCGACCCAGCACGCGCGGCTGACGGCCGCCCACGCTGGGCACTTCAATCGTCTCGTCCTTGTTGATCATGGACGCGAGCGCGCAGCCGTACTTCTGCTTGATGCGCTCGGCCTCGTGCGCGGGGGTGCGCAGGCCGATGGCGATGTCGCTCGTCAGGTTGTTGCCGCCCAGGGCAATCACCGCCGTGTGGACGATGGAGCCGCCAGAGAAGATGGCGATGTCCGTCGTGCCGCCGCCGATGTCGACGAGGCACACGCCCAGCTCCTTCTCGTCCTCGCTCAGCACGGCCTCGGCGGACGCGAGCGGCTGGAGCACGATGTCGGAGACGTTCAGGCCCGTGCGGTTGGCGCACTTGACGATGTTCTGCGCGCTGGAGACGGCGCCCGTGACGATGTGCACCTTGGCCTCCAGGCGCACGCCGGCCATGCCCAGGGGCTCCTTGATGCCGCCCTGGTCGTCGATGATGAACTCCTGCGGCAGGACGTGGATGACCTCCCGGTCCAGCGGGATGGCCACCGCCTTCGCCGCGTCGATGACGCGCGCGATGTCCGCGTCGCGGACCTCCTTGTCCTTCACCGCGACGATGCCCTGGGAGTTGAAGCCCTTGATGTGGCCGCCGGCGATCCCCGTGTAGACGTGGGAGATCTCCGCCCCGGCCATCAGCTCGGCTTCCTCCACGGCGCGCCGGATGGACGACACCGTGGCCTCGATGTTGACCACGACGCCCTTGCGCAATCCCTTCGACGGATGCGTACCGATACCGATGATGTCGATACCGCTATCGGTCAGCTCGCCGACGATGGCGCAGATCTTCGTCGTGCCGATGTCGAGGCCGACGATGATCTCCCCCGACTTCTGCTTCGCCATGTGACTCCTCCCAGGCTCCCTCACTTTCGTGAAGGAAGCATCCTCACTGCGTCGAGTCCCCGCTCCGCACGGAGTCGGACCCACTCGAAAGCCTCACCGCCACCCAACCCGGTCGGGCACGGTTATCCAGGCGAATGATCGCGGCTGCAAGCCCCCTTGTGCTGAGCTCGCGTCGAACGCGCGCCAGCCGCTGGAGCTTGACTTCCGTTTCGCCCGCGCCGAGGCGCACCTCCTGCCCCGTCGCCGTCACCAGCGCAAGCCCGGTGTTCTCCAGGCGCACTTCAGAAAGCCGCTCGGATCGTCCGGGCAACAGCCGCGCATAAGCACGGGTTACATCCAGCGCCTCGCGGAACTTCGCGCGCACACCGTCCGGGTCCGCCACGTACGCGTCGCGTTCCACGCCGGTGACAAGCGGCAGGTCCAGCCCGTCCCCCGGGGTGACGCGCTTGAAGGGCTCGCCCTCCTCGTCCAGCACGTACAGGTCGCCCAGCACCGCCAGCGCCGCGGGTGCGTGCTCCGTCACCTCCACGGACACGCCGCGCGGAAACCGCCGCGTCACCTCCACCGTGCGCACCCAGGGGTGCTGGCCCATGGACCGCGCCAGCGCGGCCGGGTCCAGCGTCCACAGGTTCTGCCCCGCCGTCAGCCCGGACAGCTTCAGGAGCTCCGGGCGCGAGGCCCGCTCCAGCCCGGAGAAGTTCACCGACTCCAGCGCGAAGCGCGGCGACACCAGCGCCCAGGCGCGCACTTCGATGCCGCCCCAGATGAGCCCCGCCGTCGCGACGGCCAGCCCCAGCGCCTTCGCCACCGACGGCCCGTGCGAACGGACCGCGCCCTTCACCGCGTCGTTGCGCGGTGCGGCGTCCAGGCGGCGGCGGTTCTTGGATTTTCCGAAGGCCATGACTAGGGAGGCGCATGCTGCGTGCGGACGACGAACCACGCCAGTTTTTGGCTACAGGCACGTCGCTGTAGCGGCACGAGGGGACACCCCGCCCCTGCAAGGGTCTGGAACTCCAGGAAAGAACGCGGAGCGGCTCAGGCCTTGAGCGAAGCGCCCTGGAGCAGCCGCTCACAGAGGGCCGGGAAGTCGATGCCCCGCCCCGCCGCGATTTTGGGCAGGAGGCTGGAGGCCGTCATTCCGGGCAGCGTGTTGATTTCCAGCAGGAACACGTCGCCGGCTTCGGTGACGATGACGTCCGAGCGCGAGCCGCCCGAACACCCCAGCGCCTTGTGGGCGGCGAGGGAGACTTCGTTGACGCGCGCGTACAGGTCCGGAGGCAGCGGCGCGGGGAAGAGATACTGAGTACCGCTGCCTGCCTTGTACTTGGCTTCGTAGTCGTAGAACTCGCGCGCGGCCTTGACCTCGATGACGCCCAGCGCCTCGTTGTCCAGCACGCCGCCCTGCACTTCCCGGCCCTTGATGAACTGCTCCACCAGGAGCGTGCCCGCGTACTTCGCCGCGTCCTGGACGGCGGCGGTGTAGTCCTCGCGCGTCTTGCAGATGTGCACGCCCACGCTGCTGCCCTCGCGGCTGGGCTTCACCACCACCGGGAAGGGGAACGGCAGCCGGTCCGCCTCCGCGAGCGCGGCCTCCGCCGAGTCGAACGCGCGGTAGGGGGGCGTGGGGATGCCGCGCGCGACGAAGATCTCCTTCGCGTACACCTTGTCCATGCCCACCGCGGAAGCCATCACGCCGCTGCCGGTGTAGGGGATGAACATGGCCTCCAGCAGGCCCTGGACGCAGCCGTCCTCGCCGAAGCGGCCGTGCAGCGCGAGCCACGCCACGTCCACCTTCTCCGCGATGAGGCGCGCGGGCAGGTCCTTGCCCACGTCGATTTCGACCACGTCGTAGCCCAGCCCCCTCAGCGCGCCCGCCACCGCGGCGCCGGTGCGCAGGGACACCTCGCGCTCGCTGGAGAGGCCGCCGTACAGCACGCCGACGCGCTTGGCCTTCAACTCAGCGGGGGTGAAGCCTCGGGGACCGATGGTCATGGCAGGAAGACTCCAACGGATTTGACTTCGGGGTGCATGACGATGCCGGTGGCCTCTTGTACCCGGTCTTGCATCAGGGTGATGAGGCCCCGCACGTCCCGAGCGGCCGCGCCGCCCAGGTTGACGATCCAGTTCGCGTGCAGCATGGACACCTGCGCGCGCCCCAGGGTGTGCCCCTTCAGGCCGACAAGTTCAATCAGCCGCCCGGCGTGGTCGCCCGGCGGGTTGGTGAACACGCTGCCAAAGTTGGGCTGACTCAAGGGCTGCGTGCGCTTGCGGTAGCCCAGGTCCGCGTCCATGGCCGCCTTGCTGGCCACGACATCGCCCTTGGGAAGATGGAAGCGCACGCGGGTGACGATACCTCCAGCGGGCAGCGTGGCGTGACGGTAGGTGTGCGGCACCTGCGACTTCGTCAGCCACCCCACCCCGTCCGCGGTGGCCACTTCAATGGCCTCCACCACGCGGAAGCACTCGCCGTTCTTGGTGCCCGCGTTCATGGTGACGGCGCCGCCCAGGGTGCCGGGAATGCCCGCGAGGAACTCCGCGCCCACCAGGCCCTGCGCGCGCATCACGTTGACCAGCCGGGCAATGGCCGCGCCCGTGCCCAGCGTCACCCGCCCGTCGTCCGGGCCCACGTCCAGCGCTTCCGGGAACAAATCCGGGGGCAGCTTCACGGTGAGCCCCGGCACGCCGCCGTCGCCCACCAGCGTGTTGGCCCCGCCGCCCAGCACCGTCACGGGGATGCCCTCGTCGCGGGCCAGGCGCAGCAGGTCCACCAGCGCGTCCGGCGAACGGGGCCGCACCAGCGCTTCGGCCGGTCCGCCCACGCGCACGCTGATGAGCGGCGCCAGGGGTTCACCCGGCTTGACGTCCAGGCCCGGCAGACGCGCCACGCGCGCCGCCAGCGGTGTCACCTCGCCCGGCTGCATCCCCTACCCGCCCTTCGCCGCGCCCATCAGGGTGAGCAGGTCCGGGCCCACCTGGGTGATGTCGCCCGCGCCCAGCGTCAGCACCAGGTCGCCCTCGCGCACGCGCTCCAGGAGCGCCTTCGCCACGTCCGCGCGCTTCTCCACGAACGTCACGTCGCGGTGGCCGTGCGCGCGGATGGCCTCCGCCAGCGCGTCGCCGGTGGCGCCCGGAATCGGCTCCTCGCCCGCCGCGTAGACGCTGGTGACCAGGAGCACGTCCGCGTCGTTGAACGCGGTGGCGAACTCCTTCATCAGGTCGTGCGTGCGCGTGTAGCGGTGCGGCTGGAAGGCGGCCACCACCCGGCGGCCGAACGCGCGGCGCGCGCCGGACAGCGTGGCCATCACCTCCGTGGGGTGGTGCCCGTAGTCGTCCACCACGGTGATGCCGCCCACCTCGCCGCGCACGGTGAAGCGGCGCTGCACGCCGCCGAACTCCGCCAGCGCGCCGCGCACCGTCTCCAGCGGGATGTCCATCTCCTCCGCGATGGCCACCACCGCCAGCGCGTTGAAGGCGTTGTGCGCGCCCACCATGCGCACGCGGAACTCGCCCAGGTCTTCCTCACGGCGGAAGGCGCGGAACGTGGTGGTGAAGCCGTCCAGCGCGATGCCCTCCAGCCGGTAGTCCGCCATGTGCGAGCTGCCGTAGGTGACGAAGCGCTTCTCGATGCGCGGCAGCAGCGCCTGGACGTTGGGGTTGTCCAGGCACAGCACGTTGAGGCCGTAGAAGGGAACCCGGTTGCAGAACTCCACGAAGGCGGACTGGAGCGTCTCCAGGTCGCCGTAGTGGTCCATGTGCTCCGGGTCGATGTTGGTGACGACCGCGATGGAGGGGTGCAGCTTGAGGAAGCTGCCGTCGGACTCGTCGGCCTCCACCACCATCAGCTCGCTCTTGCCCAGCTTGGCGTTGGAGTCGAGCACGTTCACCTTGCCGCCCACCACCGCCGTGGGGTCCAGGCCCGCCGCGGACAGCACCGTGGCCACCATGGACGTCGTCGTCGTCTTGCCGTGGCTGCCGGCGACAGCGACCGCGTACTTCAGGCGCATCAGCTCCGCGAGCATCTCCGCGCGAGGGATGACGGGAATCTTGCGCTGGCGCGCCGTCACCACCTCCGGGTTGTCCTTGCGCACCGCGGAGGAGATGACCACCACGTCCGCGTGCACCAGGTTGGACGCCTTGTGGCCCTCGTAGAGGGTGGCGCCCAGCTTCGCCAGGCGGCGGGTGATGTCGCTCTCGCGCAGGTCGGAACCGGAGACGCGGTAGCCCAGGTTGAGCAGAACCTCCGCGATGCCGCTCATGCCGATGCCGCCCACGCCCACGAAGTGCACGTGCGCCGCGTGGCGGGTCTTGAAGAGGCTGCCGGGCTTGTTGCTGACGGTCTTGCTGCTCATGCCTTGCTCCCGGGTGCCTTCTTCACGTCCTTCGGTCCACGGTCCCGCCCGCCCGGGCCCCAGGCCTGGGTGGTCAGGTCCACGCACACGTCCGCCAGCTCCTTCGCGGCGGCGGGGCGGCCGAGGATGCCCGCCTTCTTCGCCATCTGCTTGAGCTTCGCCGGGTCCGTCATCAGGCCGCGCAGCGTTTCCGCCAGCTTCTGACCGGTGAGCTCCGACTCGCGGAACATGAGGGCCGCGCCCGCGTCCACCAGCGCGCGGGCGTTCACCTCCTGGTGGTTGTCCGTCGCGTGCGGGAAGGGCACCAGGATGCTGGCCTTCTTGCACACCGTCAGCTCCGCCAGCGACGTGGCTCCCGCGCGGCAGATGACCAGGTCCGCCTTCGCGTACGCGGAGGACATGTCGTCGATGAACTCCACCACCTGGGCCACGTCCGCGAAGCCCTTGTCCGCGTAGCCCTTCCTCACCGTCTCCAGGTCCAGCTTCCCCGTCTGGTGGACGATGTCGAGTTGGTCCTTCACGTCCCCCAGCGAGTCCAGCGCGTCCAGCACCCGGTTGTTGAGGCCGCGCGCGCCCAGGCTGCCGCCGAAGATGAGGACGGAGAACTTCTCGTGCGCGGCGCTGCTGCGCAGGTAGTTGTCCATCAGCTTCTTGCGGATAGGGTTGCCAATCATCTGCACCTTGGCTTCGGGGAAGAACGCGCGCGCTTCCTCGAAGGCGGTGAAGACGACCTTCACGATGCGGCCCAATATCTTGTTGGTGAGCCCGGGCAGCGCGTTCTGCTCCTGGATGGCGGTGGGGATGCCCATCAGCCACGCGGCCAGCACCACCGGGCCGCTCGCGTAGCCGCCCACGCCCACCACCACGTCCGGCTTCTGGCGCGACAGGATGCGGAACGACGCGAGGAACGCCAGCGGCAGCGCGATGAGGCCCTTGATGAGCCCGAGCAGGCCCTTGCCCTTGAGCCCCTGCACCTTCACGAACTCCAGCGGGTACCCCTCCTTGGGCACCACGCGCGCCTCCAGGCCCTTCTCGGTGCCCACGAAGACGACCTGGTTGTTCGGATGGCGCGTGACGACCTCTTCCGCCAACGCGATGCCCGGGAACAGGTGGCCGCCGGTGCCGCCGCCCGCGATGAGCACCTTCACGCCGTCACCTCCCGCAGGTCCGTCGTGCCCGTGCGCACCGGCCGCGTCGCGCCCTGGGTGTTCGCGCTGAGCGACAAGAGCACGCCCGCGGAGCCCATCAGCACCACCAGCGACGTGCCGCCGTAGGACACGAACGGCAGCGTCAGGCCCTTCGTGGGCAGCAGGCCCATGGCCACGCACATGTTCACCGTGGCCTGGAACGCGATGATGGAGCTGATGCCCAGGCCCAGGTACGTGCCGAAGGTCTCCCCCGCCGCCAGGGCCGCGCGGACGCCGCGCCAGAGGACGACGGCGTACAGCACCACGAGCAGCCCCACGCCGATGAGCCCCAGCTCCTCACCCAGGATGGAGAAGATGAAGTCCGTGTGCGCCTCCGGCAGGAAGAACAGCTTCTGCCGGCCGTCCCCCAGCCCCAGGCCGGTGATGCCACCGGAGCCGATGGACATGAGCGACTCCGCCACCTGGTAGCCCACGTCGTGCCGGTGGGCCCACGGGTCCAGGAACGCGAGGATGCGCTTCATGCGGTACGGGCTGGTCGCGATGGCGACGAACGCCAGCGGCAGCGCGAGCAGCACCGAGCCCACGAGGTACGACAGCTTCGTGCCCGCCGCGAACAGCAGCACGAAGAGCATGAACACCAGGAGCACGCTGCTGCCGAAGTCCGGCTGGAGCATGCACAGCAGCACCAGGATGCCGCACAGGGCCAGGTGCGGCAGGAAGCCGATGGAGAACGTGGCCACCTTCTCCCGCTTCTTCGCCAGCGAATAGGACAGGTAGACGAGCCACGCGAACTTGGCGATTTCGGCCGGCTGGAGGCTGAAGCCCGGCAGGCGGATCCACCGCCGCGCGCCGCCCGCCGTGGTGCCGATGCCGGGGATGGCCACCGCGACGAGCAGCACGATGGCGATGAGCAGCAGCGGATACGCCAGCCGCGCCAGCTTCCGCCAGCCCACCTTCATGGCCACCGCCATGGCCACGAGGCCCAGGCCCGCGGCGGACAGCTGGCGCTTGAGGAAGTAGAGGCTGTCGCCCAGCTTGTCCTGCGCCAGCACCGCGCTGGCCGAGTACGTCATCACCAGGCCCAGCGCCACGAGCGCCAGCACCGCGCACAGGAGAATCGGATCGAACCGCACGGGGGCGGCCGGAGGAGAGGTCTTCATCACGGTCAGAGCGCCCCGACCAGGCGCTTGAACGTGTCGCCCCGGTCCTCGAAGTTCTTGAACTGGTCGTACGACGCGCACGCCGGGGACAGGAGCACCGTGTCCCCCGCCTTCGCGACCTCACGCGCCTTCGCCACCGCCTGGGCCAGCGTGCCGCACGCGTGCACCGGCGCATCGTTCGCGTACGCCCGCGCCAGCGCGTCCGCGTCCTGGCCAATGGTCAGCACGCCCTTCACCTTCCCCTGCCCCGCCTCCACCATGGGCGCGTACGGCGCGCCCTTGCCCTTGCCGCCCGCGATGAGCCACACGTCGCCCGCGAACGCCTTGAGCGCCACCAGCACGGAGTCCACGTTGGTGGCCTTGGAGTCGTTCACCCACTCCACGCCGTCCAGCACGCGCACGCTCTCCAGCCGGTGCGCCAGGCCCGGGTAGCTGTCCAGGCCCGCTTGCACCGCGTCCTTCGCCACGCCGCCCAGCCGCGCCAGCAGCGCCGCCGCCATCGCGTTCTGCGCGTTGTGCGCGCCCCGGAGCGAGCGGTTGGTGAGCGTGTAGGACTCGCCCGCGAACTCCAGTTCGAAGCCCCCGGACCGCGCGATGGCCAGCCCCGCCAGCTTCGGCGCGTCCACCACCGGGCGGCCCGTGAGGCTGAAGCCGTACACGGGCACTCGCGCGGAAGCGGCCAGCCCCATCACCGCCGCGTCGTCCGCGTTCACCACGGCGAAGTCGCTGGCGGGGTCCTGGTTCATGAAGATGCGCGCCTTGGCCGCGCCGTACTCGGCGTGGTTGGCGTAGCGGTCCAGGTGGTCCGGCGTGAGGTTGAGGATGGCCGCGCCCGTGGGCTTGAGCTGGTGGATGCCCTCCAGCTGGAAGCTGGACAGCTCCACCACCAGCGCGTCCCAGTCCCCGGGGGACATGGCGGCCTCCGCCAGCGGACGGCCCAGGTTGCCGCCCACGAAGGTGCGCAGGCCCGCCTTCGCGTACAGCTCGCCGGTGAGCGCCGTGGTGGTGCTCTTGCCGTTGGTGCCGGTGATGCCCAGGAAGCGCGTGCCCGTGAGGAAGCGGCCCGCGAGTTCAATCTCGCCCCACACGGGGACGCCCGACGTGCGCGCGGCCTCCAGCTCCGGCAGCGACAGCGGCACGCCCGGGCTCACCACCACCAGGTCCTGGCGGGTGAGCAGCCCCGGGGGCGTGGCGCCGGTGGCGAGCTCGACACCCTGCGCGCGAAGCTCCTTCGCCACGTCGCCGAGCGCGTCCTCGGAGCGCGCGTCCAGCGCCGTCACCTTCGCGCCCTGCTGGACGAGCAGCCGGAGCGCCGCGACGCCGCTCTTGGCCAGCCCGAACACCGCGACCTTCCGACCGGACAGCGAGGGATTCATGGGGCGGGCCGACCTCAATGGGGCAAAGCGACTAGCGCAGTTTCAGGGACAGCAGGGCCACGCCACCACAGAGGATGGCGACAATCCAGAAACGCACGATGATCTTCGGCTCGGCCAGTCCCTTGAGCTCGAAGTGGTGGTGCACGGGCGCCATCTTGAAGACGCGCTTGCCCGTCATCTTGAAGGACGCCACCTGGATCATCACGGAGAGCGCCTCCGCGAAGAAGATGCCGTGGATGATGGCGGAGACGACTTCGTTCTTGGAGAACACCGCCAGCGCGCCCAGCGCGCCGCCCAGGGCCAGCGAGCCGATGTCGCCCATGAACACGGACGCCGGGTAGGTGTTGAACCAGAGGAAGGAGATGCCCGCGCCCACGATGCTCGCGCAGAAGACGGCCAGCTCCGCGCCGCCCGGCACCTGGAGGATGCCCAGGTAGCGGTACAGCGGCGTGGCCGTGAGCTTCGCGACGCCGTTCACCGTCTCCGTGTCCGCGATGTGCAGCGTGGTGCCCGCCACGTAGCAGAGCACGCAGAAGGTCACCGCCGACACGATGGTGGGGACGATGGCCAGGCCGTCCAGGCCGTCCGTGAGGTTCACCGCGTTGGACGTGCCCACGATGACCACCCACGCGAAGACGACGTAGAACCAGCCCAGGTCCGGGTTGAACCAATGGGACGGCACGAACGGCAGCGTGAGCCGCGTGTCGATGAGCAGCGTGGGCCCGAAGGAGCCGTCCGCCTTCGTCCACGTGCACATCAGGCCGAAGATGGCGATGAGGTAGAAGACGGTCTGCAGCACCATCTTCTTGCGCCCGGCCAGGCCCTTGGAGTTGCGCTTGGACAGCTTGAGCCAGTCGTCCAGGAAGCCGATGAAGCCGTAGCCGAAGGTGAGGAGGATCATCACCCAGACGCCGCGGGACTTCAGGTCCGCGAACAGGAGCGTGCCCGCCGCGATGCAGATGAGGATGAGCGCGCCACCCATGGTGGGCGTGCCCTTCTTCTTCTGGTGCGTGTCCGGGGTGTCCTCGCGCACGTTGCTCTGCCCGTGCTGCTTCAGGCGCAGCCGCGCGATGAGGCGCGGCCCGATGAGCATCCCCAGGAGCAGGGCGAAGACGCCCGCGGCGATGATGCGGAAGGTCGGGTAGCGCAGGAAGTTGAGGACGCGCCCGGCCTCGGTGTTCTGGATGAGCTCGTACAGAAGGTACAGCACTAGTGACTCCCTCCGGGGGGGGACGCGCCCGTGAGGGCCGCCACCACGCGCTCCAATCGCATGCCGCGACTGGCCTTCACCAGCACCACGTCACCGGGAGAGAGCCGGGGCGTCAACCACGCCACCAATGGCTCCACTTCGGTGAAGTGGGCGGCGGAATCCTTCATGTCCGCGCTCCCCAGACCGCCCGCGGACCGGGGGCCGAAGAACGCGACCAGCTTCGCGTGCCGCGCGACGAGCTCACCCAGCCGGGCATGCTCCTCCGCCTCGCCCGCGCCCAATTCCAGCATGTCGCCCAGCACCGCCACCGCCCGGCCGCCTTCGGGCACCAGCGTGCCCAGCGTGACGAGCGCGGCCTCCATGGAGGCCGGGTTGGCGTTGTAGCAGTCGTCCACCACCGTGATGCCGTTCCTGCCGTCCACGATGTTGAGCCGGCGCGCGTACGGCCGCGCTGACTCCAGGCCCTTCACGCACTCCTCCGGGGAGTAGCCCAGGGCCAGCGCCGTCGCGAACGCCGCCGTCGCGTTCTGCGCGTTGTGCGGCCCCACGAAGTGCAGGCGCACCGGCCAGTCCTTCCCCTGGTAGCGCACGGTGGCCACCATGCCGTCGCGGCCCAGCGTGTGGACGGCGGTGAGCCGCACGTCCGCGCCCTCCGCCCGGCCGAACGTCAGGTGCTTCGCGCCGCTGCGCGCGGCCTGGCGCACGATGAGCGCGTCGTCCACGTTCACCACGGCGGTGGCCTGGGGCAACAGCTCGCGGAACATCTCCCCTTCCGCCTCCGCCACGCCCTCCAGGCTGCCCAGCCCCTCCAGGTGCTCCGGCTGGACCACGGTGATGACACCCGCGTCCGGCTGCACCTTGCGGGTGAGCCGCTCGATTTCGCCCGGCTGGTTCATCCCCACTTCGATGACGGCCGCCACGTGGGACGGCTCCAGCCGGAAGAGCGTGAGCGGGACGCCCACCTCGTTGTTGAAGTTGCCCTCCGTCTTCAGCGCGGGGCCGCGCGTGGCCAGGATGGCGCCCACCATCTCCTTGGTGGTCGTCTTCCCGTTGGAGCCCCCCACCGCCGCCACGGGGATGTGGAAGCGGCGGCGGTGCAGCGCCCCCAGCCCGCCCAGCGCGGCCAGGGTGTCGTCGACTTCATAGAGCGCGAAGCCCGGGGGCAGGGCCGGCAGCGCCCTCCCCCGCTTCACCACCGCGCCGGCCGCTCCCTGGCGCTGGGCACCGTCCACGAAGTCGTGGGCGTCGAAGCGCTCGCCCTGCAGCGCCACGAAGAGACACCCGGGGGTGAGCGACCGGGTGTCGGTGCAGACGGCGGGAAAGCCCGCGGCAACGGGCTCCCCGCGACGGGTCGCACCCGTCGCCTGCACCACCTCGTCATCGGAGAATCGAGCGGCCATGGAGGGGGGGGGGTGTGGCCTTGGTGGGGTCAGCCCGGGATGCGGTTGGCCAGCGCGCGCGCGGCGACCTCGCGGTCGTCGAACGCGAGCTTCTCCGTGCCCACCGTCTGGTAGGTCTCATGGCCCTTGCCGGCGATGAGGACGACGTCGTCGTCCTTGGCCAGGTTGATGACCTGCTCGATGGCGGCGCGGCGGTCCGCGTCCACGAGGTAGCCCTTCTCCCCGACCTTCGCCTTGCCCGCGGAGATGCGGCGCAGGCCGCCCTTCTCCAGGCCCGGCGTCACCTCCGCGATGATGGCCTCCGGGTCCTCCGAGCGCGGGTTGTCGCTGGTCACCATCACCAGGTCGGCGCCTTCCGCGGCCACGGTGCCCATCAGCGGGCGCTTGCCCTTGTCGCGGTCGCCGCCGCAGCCGAAGACGACGATGACGCGGCCCTTGGCCAGCGTGCGCGCCGCTTCGATGGAGCGCTTGAGCGCGTCATCCGTGTGCGCGTAGTCCACGAGCACCGCCGGCGCGGGACCGCCCCGGTGGTTCTCCGCGCGGTCCATGCGGCCGGCGACCTGGGACACGAGCTCGATGCCGCTCTTCACGTCCGAGCGGCTGATGCCCGCGCCCAGCGCGATGCCGGCGGCGAGCATGATGTTCTCCAGGTTGTGGGGCCCCAGGAGCTTGCTCTTCACCTTGATGTCGCCCGCGGGCGTCTTCAGGGTGGCCTCGATGCCCTTGAGCGAATAGGCGGCGTCCGCGGCGGAGATCTCCCCCGCGCCCGTGCGGCTGAACTTCCACGCCATGCGCTTCTGGCCGCGCAGCTCGTTGTAGATGCGGCTGGCGAAGGTGTCGTCACCGTTGACGACCGCGGTGCCCGTGGAGGAGAGGTTCTCCACGAAGAGCTTGCGCTTCACCTGGAAGTACTCCTCCAGGTCCTTGTGGTAGTCCAGGTGGTCGCGGGACAGGTTGCTGAAGCCCACGGCCTTGAAGGTGAGCCCGTGCACGCGCTCCTGCGCGAGCGCGTGGCTGGAGACCTCCATGACCACCGTCTCCACGCCCGCGTCCACCATCTCGCGGAAGATGCGGTGCAGCTCCAGCGGGTCCGGCGTGGTGTTGGCCAGCTCCGTCGTCTTGCCGCCGAACTTGTAGCCCAGCGTCCCGATGACGCCCGGCGGGTTGGCCCCCGTGTACATGGCGGCCGTCGCGAGGATGGCCTCCAGCAGGTACGTCGTCGTCGTCTTCCCGTTGGTGCCGGTGACGCCCAGGAGCGTGAGCTTGTCGGCGGGGCGGCCGTGGAAGTTGGCCGCGATGAGGGCCAGCGCCTTGCGCGCGCTGCTCACCTTGAAGAACGGCACCTGCGAGGACTGCCCCTGCTTCTCCGACACCACGGCCACGGCACCGCGCGATACAGCCTCACCAATGAACTGGGCCCCGTCTTCCTTCAGGCCCGGCACGGCGATGAAGAGATCCCCCGGCTTCACGCGCCGCGAATCCTGCGTCACTCCCGTGACGTCGACCGCGGAACGGCCGCCCGAGGTCTGCTCGGCCCCACACCCTGCGAGGACATCCGTCAGCTTCATCTCTTCCCCTTCACATGCATTGCTGATGCGGGGCCTGGAAAGGACACGGCCTCATTGCCGCGTCGCCAGTTCCAGCGTCACCCGGGCCCCCTTCTCCACCAGCGCACCGGCGGGGGGGGTCTGAGATACGACTCGTCCACTGCCTTGCAGCTGTGGCTCCAACGCCGCGGCGAGCAACTTCACCACGGCTTCGCGTCCTGCCTGTCCCTGGACGTCCGGCACACGCACCGTGCCGGGCTCCGGGGTCTCGGTCACCGCATCCTCCAGACCGGCCCGCACGGGCACGGCCTTCGCCAACGCCTTCGGTGCCGGAGGGGGCACCACGGGCGCGGCGGCCGCGGCCACCTCGGCGGGTGCCACCGTCCGGGACGGGGGCACGGCCAGGTGGGCCATGGCAGCGGTAGCGATTTCCTTGAAGGCAGGGGCAGCCACGTTCCCCCCGTATACGTCTGTCTTGGGTTCGTCCACCACCACGAGAATCACGGCGCGCGGTGCCTCGGCTGGCACCATGCCCGCGAACGACGCGATGCGTTTGTCGGAATACCCCCTCGCCACGGGGTCCGCCTTCTGCGCCGTACCCGTCTTGCCGGCCACCCGGTAGTCGTCCATGGCGGCCTTGGGCGCGGTCCCTCCCTTGACCACCACGCTCTCGAGCATGCCCACGACCTGCCGCGCCACCCTCTGGGAAACGACCCGGCGCAGCTCCGTGGGCTGGTTCTCCAGCAGCACCACGCCGTCCGGGTCCACGACCTTGGAGACGAGGTACGGGCGCATCAGCACGCCGTCGTTGGCCAGCGCGCCATAGGCCGCCGCCAGCTGGACGGCGGTGGAGGTCATGCCCTGGCCGAAGGACTGGGTGGCCAGGGAGATGTCCGATTTCGGAAACGGGATGACGCCGCGGCTCTCGCCGGTGAGCGCCAGGCCGGTGCGTTCCGCGAAGCCGAAGGCGTGGTAGGCGGCGACCATCTTCTCCCGGCCCAGGGCCTCCGCGACCTTGGCGGCGCAGATGTTGGAGGACACCTGGAGGATGCCCTGCGCGTTGAGCCAGCCGTGCGGGTGGGTGTCGTTGATGGTGTGGCGGCCGATGCGGAAGGCGCCGTTCTCACAGAAGAACAGCGTGTCCGGGGTGATGGCCTTCTGCTCCAGCGCGGCGGCCACCACGAAGGCCTTCATCGTGGAGCCGGGCTCGAAGGCGTCCAGCGCGGCACGGTTGCGGATGGCGTTCTTCACGCCGTCCTCGGGCGTGTTGGGGTTGAAGCGCGGGTTGTTGGCCAGCGCCAGCAGCTCCCCGGTGCGAGGGTCCAGCACCACCGCCATGCCCGCGACGGCCTTGGCGTCCTCCACGGCCTTGGCCAGCGCCTTCTCCGCGACGTACTGGAGGTGGCGGTCCAGCGTGAGCGTCACCGCGGCGCCCTGGCGCTCCAGCGGATCCATGGCGCCCTGGACCATCAGCTTGCGGCCCTTGGCGTCCCGGAAGCCGGAGGTGCGCGAGTTCTGTCCGGACAGCTCGTCCTCGAAGGCCAGCTCCAGGCCCTCCAGGCCGTGGCCGTCGGTGCCCACCATGCCGACGATGTGCGCGCCCAGCTCGCGCTGGGGATAGAAGCGCTTGGGCTCCTTGGTGAAGCCCAGGCCGGGCAGGCCCAGCGCCTTCACCGCCTCCACCTCCTGGGGCTTCGCCTGGCGCTTCACCCACGCGAAGCGCTTGGCGCGGGACAGGCGCGCGGCCACGTCGTTGCCGTCCAGGTGCACCGCGCGGGCGAGCTGCCGGGCCGCCTGCTGCACGTTGGGGAGCATGGACGGATCCACCCAGATGGAGTCCACCTCCACGCTCTGCGCGAGCGGCGTGCCGCGCCGGTCGAAGATGTCCCCGCGCCGGGCCGGGATGTCGATCTGCCGGACGTACTGGTCCTGCGCCAGGCCGCGCAGCTTCTCCTGCTGGAAGACCTGGAGGTAGACCGCGCGGCCGAACGCCGTGCCCAGGAGCGCGAGGAACAGCCCGAACAAGAGCTGGACCCGCAGCCGGAGCCCCTTCGTGTTCGACTCTGGAATCCGCGCGCTCTTGAGGTCCCTCACCGCCCGGTCCCCCGCTCCGCGACGCGGACCGCCGGGGCCGCCGAGCGGGCCTGAGCGGTGCTGGACGTCTTCACGCGCTCGTCCGCCAGGGACACCACCGCGCCGCCCTTGGGCATGGCCATGCCCAGCTGCTCACGCGCCACGCGCTCCAGGCGGCCCGGGGCCTTGAGCGTGGCCAGCTCCAGCTTCAGCCGGTCGTTCTCCCGGGTGAGCGAGCGGCTCTCGCCCTCCGCGTTGGACAGGCGGTAGCCCATGTCCACCACCAGCACGCGGCTGGTGACGTGGAGGATGCCCACGCCAGCGAACAGGGTGAAGAGCATGACGGCGGGCAGCAGGTGCATCAGCACGCCGGCCACGGACACGGAGGGACGCGAGAGGGCCTTGCTCATCGGATTTTCTCCACCGCGCGCAGGTGCGCGCTGCGAGAGCGGGGGTTGGCCTCGACTTCCGCTTCGGAAGCCGCGACGGCCTTCTTGGACACGAGGGCGAAATCACCCTGGCTGTTGCACACGCACACCGGGAAGCCCGGCGGACAGGTGCACCCGCCCACCAGGGCGCGGAAGGCTTCCTTCACCTTCCGGTCCTCCAGGGAGTGGAAGGAGATGACCGCGGCGCGGCCGCCCACCTTGAGGAGCGACGGCAGCGCGGCGAGCAGCGCGTCCAGCGCCTCCAGCTCCCCGTTCACCGCCATGCGCAGCGCCTGGAAGGTGCGGGTGGCCACGTTGATGCGGTCCGGCCACGCCTTGCGAGGCACGGCGCGCTTCACCACCTCCACGGCCTCCAGCGTGCGCTGCGGCAGCGCCTTCTTCAGCTCCCGGGCGATGGGGCGCGCGAAGGGCTCTTCTCCATAATCCTTGAGCAGCCGCGCCAGGTCCCGCTCGTCCGTTTCGGCGATGAGCTCCGCGGCGGTGACGCCGCTGTCGCCCATGCGCATGTCCAGCGGGCCGTCCTTCATGAAGGAGAAGCCGCGCTCGGCCACGTCCAGCTGGGGCGAGGACACGCCCAGGTCCACCAGCACGCCGTCCACGGGCAGCAGGTCGTGCGCCACGCGGGGCAGGTCCGCGAAGTTGCCCTGCCGGGCCTGGAAGCGCGCGTTGCCGCCCATGCGGGCGGTGGCCGCCGCGAGCGCCACGGGGTCCCGGTCCACGCCCACCACGGTGGCGCCCCGGGCGAGCAGCGCCTGGGTGTGGCCACCGCCGCCGAGCGTGCCGTCGATGATCACCTTGCCCTCCGCCGGGTTCAGCAGCTCCACCGTCTCGTGGAGCAGGACGGTCTGGTGCTGGAAGTCCACGGGAGGGGGCCTTGGGTGCGGGTCAGACGAAGGGAGCGCGCGCGAGCTGGAAGGCGGCCCGGGCGTCGTTCATGTGCGGGTACAGCTCGAAGGTGTCGTGGGCGCCGGCCGCGCGGAAGATGGCGGCCAGGTACGGCGACAGCCCGGACAGCTTCACGTCGCCACCGGCGCGGCGGAACTGCTCCGTGCGGGCCATCAGCGGGCGCACGCCGCGGTAGTTCAGGTGCGACACGTCCGCGAAGTCCAGGACGACCTGGCGGGTGCCCCGGTGCAGCCGGTGCATCAGGTCCTCGCACAGCTTGAGCAGGTCCGCCTCCTCCAGCTCGCCCTCCAGCATCAGCGTCTCCACGCGCTCGGACGCCGCCACCACCGCCCTGTTCCGACGAACCTCCTGCACCTGGTCCATGCGCCTGCCCACCCTTCTCCTGCGAACTTGAGGCTGTCGACTTCCTGGCTACGGCTGGCGCAGCTCGCCCAGCACCCGCAACACGTCCGGGGAGGTGGCTTCCTGGCGCGCGTCCTCCTGCGCCTTCGCCCAGCCTTCCTGGCTCCAAAGCTCAATCACCTTCACCATCCCCGCCCACACCACGTCCTTCTCCAGCTTCGCGTACGTCCTGAGCGACGGCGGGATGAGCAACCGGCCCAGCTTGTCCAACGGGCACTCCTGCGCGCTGGCCACGTACAGCCGCATCAACGTCTTGACCCCCGGCTCCATGGGGTTGCGCCGGGCGAGCGCGGTCTCCAACGCCTCCCACTCCCGCACCGGATAGGCGTGGAGGCAGGGGTCCAGGGCCGTGGTGACGATGAGCCGCTCGTCGTAGGCGCCCACCAACGTCTCCCGCAGCTTGGCCGGGAGGCTGGTGCGCCCCTTCGCGTCGATCTGGTGCTCATAGACGCCTCGGAACACGCGGGACGATCCACCTTTTCAGCCCAGCACGGGACGGACCACCACTCCTTCCCACTTCTTACCCCTCAACGGCCGGCATACATACGCGCCCCCCCCAGGGGGGTCAAGAAAGCGCGCAACAGGCTGGAACACCGCGCGCCCGGCGGCGGACATCCCTCAGGGCACGTGCCGGACGGCCTACCTTCGAGGGTGGGGCAAACTTGAGTTTTTCCGCTCACAGGCTGAGAGTGTGGGCGCGTGAGCACGAATGTTCGACTGAAGGTGGCCTACAAGACCCCGCAGTCGCTGGTCGGTGAGTACACCCGCAGCGTGGGTCAGGGCGGCGTCACCCTGGAGACGCGCAAGGCCCTGCCGCTGGGCACCCGCTTCACCTTCGAGCTGCACGCGGGCGGCATGCCGCGTCCGGTGGAGGTGCTGGGCGAGGTCGTCAAGGTGGAGCCGCGCCCCGGCGAGCGCTTCATGCTCACCGTGCGCTACGACGGCGCGGAGGATCGCAGCGCGCTGGACGCGGTGCTCCAATTCATCTTCGCCCAGGAGGAGCAGAACGGCCTGCGCCGCTTCCCGCGCATGCCACTGCACCTGCGCGCGCGGGAGGCCGACCCCCGGGCGCCGTTCTTCTACGTGCGCGACATCTCCCGGGGCGGCGTGGGCCTGGAGGTGGAGGCCCCCACGCTGCCCCGCGAGGTGCAGGTGGGCGCGCCCTTCCTCATGGAGATGGACATGAAGGAGGGCCCGCTGCTGCTCCACGGTGAGGTGGCGTGGACGTCGTCGGTGCCGCGCAAGGGCGCGACGCAGGCGATGACGCCGGGCTTCGGCGCGACGTTCGGCCGGCTGCGGCCGGACATGCTCCAGCGGCTGGAGGCCCTGATGGTGCTGGAGCACCTGCCGCCCGCGCCCTGGCGGGCCCGGGTCAGCTTCGGCCTGGATGCCGTGTCGCGGATGCCCTGACGTTCCCTGACAGGGCACCCGCGCGAATCGATTCCGCGGACTACAGCGGGTTGTACGGGTAGCCGCCGGCCTCTTCCAGGCCCGCGACCACCGTCTCACGCAACTCCGCCGGGTCGTACGCCGTGAAGGCGTCCAGCGCGGCCAGGCGCTTGAGCTCCAGCGCCAGTGCGTCGCCCTTGAGCGTGGCGCAGAGCGCGCGGCGGGTGCGCTCGAAGGCGCGCGTGGTGGACTCCATCGCGTACAGCCGCACCAGCGCCACGCGCACGGGGTCCAGCACGCCGCCGGTGGCGGCCTGGCGGGTGCGCGTCACCATGGAGTCCAGGGCGTACGCGTCCATCACCACGTCCGCCAGCGCGGCCATGACCTCCTGGTGCTTGTCCAGCTCCGTGCCGAAGGTCTCCGCGGCCAGCCGCATGCCGTGGATGGCCAGGTGCTTGGCGCACTCGGCGGCGATCTCCTCGTTGGCCAGCGCGTCCTGGCGACCCGCGCGGGGGCGCTCGCCGCGGCCCAGCTCCTCCGCCACGGAGCGCGCCTGCGCGAACAGCGGCAGGTCGCCCTTCACGGCGCGCTTGAGCAGCATGCCGGTGATGAGCATGCGGTTGATTTCGTTGGTGCCCTCGAAGATGCGGTTGATGCGCGCGTCGCGGTAGGCGCGCTCCACCGGGTACTCCTCGATGTAGCCGGCGCCGCCGTGCACCTGCACCGCGTCGTCCACCAGGAAGTTGAGGGCCTCCGAGCCGAAGACCTTCATGATGGAGGCCTCGGTGGCGAACTCCTCCATCGCGGCGATGACGTGCGCGTCGTAGTCCGCGTCCGAGCGCTCCTTCGCCGCGAGCCGCCCGTCCACCAGGCCCGCCGTGCGGTACGTCATGCTCTCCACCGCGTAGACGAGCGTGGCCATGCGCGCGAGCTTCTCGCGGATGAGCGGGAAGGTGGCGATGGGCGCCTTGAACTGCTTGCGCTCCTGCGCGAACTTGAGCGCGTTCTGCAGCTGCAGCTTCATGCTCCCGATGACGCCCGCGCCCAGCTTCAGCCGGCCGTAGTTGAGGATGTTGAAGGCGATGCGGTGGCCCTTGCCCAGTTCGCCCAGCAGGTTCTCCGCGGGCACCTGCGCGTCCTCGAAGTAGAGCGGACACGTGGACGAACCACGGATGCCCATCTTGTGCTCCTCCGGGCCCACGGTGAGGCCCGGCGTGTCCTTCTCCACGATGAAGCCGGTGAACTTGTCACCGTCCACCTGCGCGAAGACGACGAACACGTCCGCGAAGGCCGCGTTGGTGATGTAGAGCTTGGAGCCGTTGAGCACGTAGTGCTTGCCGTCCTGGGACTTCACGGCCTTCGTCTTCGCGCCGCGCGCGTCGCTGCCGCTGCCCTGCTCCGTCAGCGCGTACGCCGCCACCCACTCGCCCGTGGCGAGCTTGGGCAGGTACTTCGCCTTCTGCGCCTCGTTGCCGAACCACACGATGGGCAGCGACCCGATGCCGGTGTGCGCGCTGGACGTCACCGACCAGGAGCCCAGCAGGCTCATGGCCTCCGCGAGCAAAAGCGACGTCGTCTTGTCCAGGCCCGTGCCGCCGTAGGTCTCCGCGATGTCCACGCTCAACAGGCCCAGCTCGCCCGCGCGGCGCAGGAGGTCGCGCAAGAGCGCGTTGTCCTTGCCCTCGATGCGCGCGGCCTGGGGCAGCACCTGCTCCCGGCAGAACTGGAGCGCCGTCTTGAAGAAGAGCCGCTGCTCCTCGGAGAAGCCCTCCGGAGTGAGGATGCGGGTGGCGCCCACTTCCTGGAAGAGGAACGTCGCACCAGCGAGGACATCCTGGGGACGCGAAGCGGGCTCGGTTACGGCGACCATCAACGACCTCCGGGGAGGGAGCACTGCCCTCCGAAGCCTTCAGAAAAAAGGCGCGCGGCACATTAGGGCGCGCGGCCCGCCAGGGGTAGTAGCGGCGGGGGCCCGCCACCTCAATGTGATGCGAGTCCACCCTGCGTGCGTGCCCGGCTGCCAGGCGGAAGGGTTCGTTGCCCCTGATTACGGGGAACCCGCATCCGGCGCGGGCCGGGGCGTGGGGTACACGAGGCAGAGCGTGTCGAAGAGCCCCTCCTCCGGCGCGACGTACGTGCCGCCGAGCGCCCGCGCCACCTGCACCACCTCCGTGCCGAACGACGGGACGAGGCACAGGTCGTCCGACGTGGTGAAGCGCCCCTTCAGCCGGGCCAGCTCCCGCCGCAGCGTCGCGATGTCCTGGCGCCCGCCGCGCACAGGCACGGACGGGCCGTTACGGTCCGGCCCCGGCAACTTGCCCACGCTGGTGGTCAGTTCGAACCCATCCGCGCGCTGGATGATGCGCAGCTTGCCGGGGGCCACCTCCTCGAGCCACGCCCGGAAGCCCTGCTCGTCGCGCAGCACCAGCCGGTAGGCCACGGGCGCGTCCGGGTGCTGGAGCCACACGGCCCGAGCCTGCGTGCGCAGCACGGCCAGCGTGTCAGACACCTGTGCGAGAAAGGTGTCCGCGTCCTCCACCACGACGAGCACGTCCCTGCCCCGCACCCGCTCCGCGAGCCTGCCCGCGTCCGGCCCCCGGGCAGGCACGAAGTCCTCCGCGCCCAGCCGCACCCGGTCCCCTGACAGCCCCAGCCGGAGGACGTCGTCCGGGAGGGGCTCTCCATAGACGGGCGCGGATACCGGCGTGAGGGTCGCATCCGCCCAGGTGCCCGCGTCGATGGGGGCCGGTGGACGGACGCCCGCTTCCACTGACGGTGAGGGCGTGGGAGACACTGGGCGTGCCGGCTCGGCGGGCGTGGATTCGCGGCAGCCACCTGACGCCAGGCTGCCCACGAACAGGAGGAAGAATGCAGGGTTACGAAAACAGGCTGGCGAGCGTAGCGGAATATTCCACCCGGAGCGTCTGAATGGCCTCATGATAGCTTCTCGCGGTTTTTCCGAAGGACTCCCCTCCACAGGAGCCGATTCGAACGTGCCGCAGCCTTCCGCCGGCCTCCAGTTCGGCAAGTACAAGCTGCTCGAGCGCATCGCGACGGGCGGCATGGCGGAGATCTATCGCGCCCGGATGACGGCGGTGGCGGGCGTCACGAAGCCGGTGGTCATCAAGAAGATCCTCCCTGGCTACGCGGACGACAGCGCGTTCGTGTCCATGTTCATCAACGAGGCGCGCATCGCGCTGGGGTTGTCGCACGGCAACATCGCGCAGATCTTCGACTTCGGGGAGGTGGAGGGCGAGTACTTCCTCGCGATGGAGTGGGTGGACGGCCATCCGCTCTCGCACGTGCTGCGCCGGGCCCGCGAGAAGGGCTTGCCCGCGCTGCCGCCGCCCCTGGCGGTGCTGGTGGCCATCGACATGCTGCGGGGGCTGGCCTACGCGCACACGCGGCTGGACGACAACGGCCGTCCGCTGCAAATCGTCCACCGGGACGTGAGCCCGCAGAACGTGCTCCTCTCCTTCGAGGGGCAGGTGAAGCTGGTGGACTTCGGCATCGCGCGGGCGAGGCTTGCCGGACGCAGCGACACGAACACGGACGTGGCGAAGGGCAAGTACGTCTACTTCGCGCCGGAGCAGGCGCGCGGCGAGGCGCTGGACGCGCGCACGGACGTGTTCGCCGCGGGCACGGTCCTCTACGAGATGCTCTGCGGCCGGCGCCCCTTCGAGGGCTCGCTCCAGGACGTGCTGCGCAAGATCTCGCAGGGCGACTTCCCCCGGCCGCGCGAGTGGACGCCGGGCATCCCGGCCGCGCTGGAGCGCATCCTGCTCACCGCGATGGCCACCAGCCCGGAGCAGCGCTACGCCACCGCGCAGGCCTTCGCGGAGGCACTGGCGCGGCAGCTCCACATCACCGCGCCGGACGTGTCCGCCAGCGACCTGGGCCACTTCATGGGCTACCTCTTCGAGCCGGAGCTCGTGGAGGCCGGCCGCCCGGTGCAGCTGCCACGCGAGTTCATCGCGAGGGTGAACCGCTGGAGCGGCATCGCGGAGCCGCCGCCCGTACCGACGCCGCCGGAGCTGCCCCGCTACGTGCCCGAACCGCACGGTGAGCCCCGGGGCGATTTGACGACGCAGCCCCTGCCCCCACAGGCGATGCCGCCGGCACCGCCGCCCGCGTGGCACCGCACCCTGCGCGGCTGGGCGATGCGCGGCGCGCCGGTGGTGGTGGCCGCGCTCGTGGCCACCTGGCTGGGCCTGGTGATGGGCGGAACCAACACGTTCGCGGTGGAGCTCAGCTCCTCACCCGCGGGCGCCACCATCCGCGTGGACGGCCGGATCCTGAGCGAGACGACGCCCACGCTCATCACCCAGCTGCCGTCGGACCGCGAGCACGTG
The DNA here is from genome assembly GCF_003611585.1 of Corallococcus exercitus. Lineage (GTDB taxonomy): Bacteria > Myxococcota > Myxococcia > Myxococcales > Myxococcaceae > Corallococcus > Corallococcus exercitus. The sequence continues at coordinate 39,019 of NZ_RAVW01000001.1, forward strand.
CTGGAGGTGCTGCTGCCGGGCATGGTGCCCTTCAGCCAGCGCGTGCACGCCGAGCGTGGCACCACGCTGGCGGTCCACGCGCGGCTCGCGCCGAAGCATCCGGCCCTGGCGCGCGCCCCGCCCCGCGCGGGCCCGGACGACGCGCCCGTCTCCGGCGCGCGCTACTCCGCGGGAGGCCCGTTCGCGCTCAGCGCGGTCGCGCATGCCCTGCGCGTGCCTCCGTCCCAGGCGGCGCGCATGCGGTTGGATCCCTCCCGCACCTACGGCCTGCGCGTGGAGGGCCGCGTGTCTGTGGGAGGCCCGCTGCCGGTGGCGCAGGCGGTCTACTTCCTGGAGGGCGGCACGGCCCTGGCCGCGCGCGACAGCTTCGGCCTGGTGGGCGCGGACGAGGTGCTGGTGCGCGACGCCTCCGTCCTCTACGTGTTCCTCTGGGACGACCGCCCCGACGACAACCGCGGCGCCCTCCAGGTGCACGTGCGCGAACAGGCGAGCGGCGCCATCACCACCCTGCTCCTGGACGCGCGCCGGCACGCGGTCTCGCTGTCGCCCCACGACGGCTTCACGCTCCGGGAGCTGGACCCGTCCACCACCTACCGCGTCGTCGTGCGCGCGGCGCAGGAGCCGGCGCGCACGCGGGGCTTTGGCGGCGGAGAGGTGGGCGGCGTGCTCGCGCTGCACGGCGCGGGGCCTTCTCCGGCCATGGCCCCGGGCACGCTGGAGGTGCTGGAGGTCAACCAGCCCACGGTGATGCGCGGCGCGAGCTGGCTGCGGCTCGCGTTCCCGGACGACGACGTGAACGACAACGCCGGAGGCCTCACGCTGGAGGTGACGCCGGTGGCGCCGCTGCACCAGTAGCGCGCGCGACGGGCCGCTACAGGGCACCGCCAGCCTGTAGCCGAAAAATTGATCATCCGGGATGCGCCCCTACCCTGGGCCGCCACGGAGGACGCTCATGAAGAAGCTGCTGGCGGTGCTGGGCCTGGGGATCGCGGTGATGGCCACGGTGGGACTTTCCACCCGCGTGGACGCGCGGCCCGGAAGCACGGCGGACGAGGGGCCGACCGATGCCCAGATCGACGCTGTCCTGGACGCGCAGGCTCACGAGGTCATGGGCCGGCTGCTGGAAGCGCAGCGCAATGCCAACCGGATGACAATGCTTCCCCGGTAATCTCGTGGCATCCGGCGGGGCACGGTGCTACGACCGGGCGCTCGCTTCAGTGCTCATCCACCCGCTCACGAGGGGGCCATGCCAGAAGGGTCCGCTGCACTCCAGCTCCAGGTTGGAGACCGGGTCGTCTACCCCAATCAGGGGGTCTGTCGCGTCGCCGCCATCGATGTGAAAGAGGTGGCCGGACAGAGCCTCACCTTCGTCACCATGCGCCGGGAAGAAGACGGCGCGGTCGTGATGGTGCCGCAGGGAAAAATCATCTCCATCGGCGTGCGCAAGGTCGCCAGTCCGTCGGACGTGGAGGAGATCTACGCGTTCCTCCGCTCGGACAGTGACAAGGCGGACCTGGACTGGAAGCAACGCGCGCGCACCAACCTGGACCGCATGACCCAGGGCGGCATCCTGGGGCTGGCGGAGGTCGTCAAGGGCCTCCAGGTCCTGAGCGAGCTGCGGCCGCTGCCCACCAAGGAGCGCGAGCTCTACGACAACGCCCGGCACCTGCTGGTGTCGGAGGTCGCCGCCGCGCTGGGCACCGCCGAGGCCAACGCCGAGGACTCCATCGACATCGTCCTCTTCCCGCCCGGGAAGGAGCGTCCCAAGCGCACCGCCGCGGAGTTCGCGCGGCCCGGTGGCGACGAGGACGACATGGACCTGGACGGCGACCTCATGGGTCTGGAGGGCGGAGAGCTGGACCTGCCCTCGGACGAGGAGCCGCCGGCCGAACCCGAGGAGGAGTCCTCCGAGGAGGGTGGCGAGGAGGAGGAAGGCGGCGAGGAGGGGGCCGAGGACGCCCCCAAGAAGCGCGGCCGTCCGCCCAAGGCCAAGCCGGCCGAAGGCGCCGAGCCCGCCGCTCCGAAGAAGCGCGGCCGTCCGCCCAAGCCGAAGCCCGAGGTGACGGCGGAGAGCGCCGAGCCCGCCGCTCCGAAGAAGCGCGGCCGTCCGCCCAAGGCCAGGCCGCCGGAAGGTGCCGCGCCCGCCGAGCCCGCCGCTCCGAAGAAGCGAGGCCGTCCGCCCAAGGCGAAGCCCGCCGAGGACGAGTGAACCGTAGGAATCCACGGCCCTCCCGGCTGCCCGCGTCGCGTGAAGAGCGCGCGCCCGGCACCGCGCGAGGGCCCTCCCGCCGAGGTGACGCCCCGTGATTCGCGTCGTGACGCTGGACCCCTTCGACGACAAGCAGCTCGCCAAGTTCAACCGCACGCTCTACACGGCCTTCGGCGTGGGCAGCGAGCACAGCGGCTCCGCGGAGATCCCCGCGGGCATGTCCGAGCCCCTGGACGCGGAGAAGCTGCTCGAAGAGGTGAAGGGCATCCGGGCCTACAAGGACGACAAGGTGCTGCTGCTCACCTCGCGCAAGCTGAAGGACCGCGACCTGCCCAGCGGCAAGGCCCCCACGTCGGGCTTCGCGAAGTACGGCAAGGACCGGGCAATCCTCTCCATCGCGCCGTTCAAGGACCTGGAGAAGGACTTCAAGCCCATCGCGCGCCACGCGCTGCACCAGCTGGGTACGCTGTGGGAGCTGCACCACTGCCTGGATCCGCGCTGCTCGATGTATCCGCCCTGGACGCCGTCCTTCAACCAGGGCGACCACATCTTCTGCACCTTCTGCCGCGAAAAGAGCGAGCAGAAGATCCGTCTTGCCAAGTCCTAAGGCCCTGCGCGCCCTGCCCCTGGTGGAACTGGGGGCGCTGCTGCTCGTCGCGCTCCTGTGCCTCGTCTTCCAGCTGAGGCTGCCGGGCCGGCTGCCCACGGACGCGGACGAGCGCGCCATGGCGGACGTGCTGGCCCGCGACGCGCGACCCGGGGACGCGGTGCTGCTGTTCCCCTGGTGGACCGAGCGCGCCCGCCTCTTCGTGCCTCCGTCCGTGCCCGTGTACGGGTGGCTGGAGTCGGACCGCGCGGACCTGAGCGCGCACCCGCGCATCTGGGTGCTGGGCCAGCCGGACCTGCCCCGCTCCGACGTGGGCGCGTTCGAAGCGGCCTTCCTCCCCGGACGCAAGGCGCTGGGCCCTGAAGCGCGCCTGGGCCCGCTGTCGCTGCGCCTCTACGAGAACGGCCGCTACCGCCCCCGTCACTGGGTGGCGAGCGAGTCCGCGAGCGCGGCGCGCGTGTACCTGGAGCAGCCGGATGGCTCGCGCCAGGACTGCCCCTTCGACGGGCGTGCGCACCGCTGCCCCGGCCCGCCGTACCTGTACGTCGCGCCGGAGTGGCACGAGATCTTCTACGAGCCCCGGCACTGCCTGTGGATGCACGCGCCGGGAGGGCCGCAGCGGCTGGTGGCGGAGTTCGCCAACGTGCCCTCGGGCATGGGCCTGCGGCTGGAGGGCGGCATCATCTTCGAGTTCGCGCATCCCAAGGACCCGCGCCTCTCCACCGCGTACCTGGGCGTGGATGACGCGGCCACGGGCGAGCGGCTGCTGGACGTGCCCATCCCCCCGGGCCGCGAGGGCGTGCAGAAGGCGGAGGTGGTGCTGCCGCCCGGACCGCCGCGCACGGTGAAGGTCTGGGTGCAGGCGGACAACGCGGAGTCGCGGCAGGTGTGCCTGGACGTGATGGCGCTGGAGCCCGCGGTGGGGGTGAAGCCATGACCGTTCCGGCTTCGCTCCAGCTGACGGGACGCCCCGCGACGCGCGAGGAGAAGCTCACGGCCCTGGTGCTGTGGGTGCTGGGGTTCGCGGCGCTGTGGACCACGGAGGCGGCCGTGGGCTTCACGCGCGACGAGAGCGTCTACTTCGCCGCGGCGGAGGGGTATTCGCAGTGGTTCCGGCTGCTCCTGAACTCGCCCGCGCAGGCGTTCACGGACAGCGCCATCGTGCGCGCGTGGGACTACAACCACGAGCACCCGGCGCTGATGAAGACGCTGTTCGGGTTGAGCCACCTGCTCTTCCACGACACGTTGGGCGTCATGCGCGACGCGACGGCGTTCCGGCTGCCCGCGTTCGCGATGGCGGCGCTGGTGCCCGCGCTGTGCTTCCTCCTGGGCAGCGCGCTGTACGGCCGCACCGCGGGGTGGTTCGCCGCCCTCTCCTTCCTGCTGGTGCCCCGCCAGTACTTCAACGCGGAGCTGGCGTGCTTCGACATGCCGGTGGCCGCGATGTGGCTGCTCGTCGTGTACTGCTTCTGGCGCGCGCTGGAGAGCACCCGCTGGGGCATCGCGTGCGGCGTGGCGTTCGGCCTGGCCATCGCCACGAAGCACAACGCCCTCTTCATGCCGTTCGTGCTGTCGCCGTTCGCGCTGTGGCGCGCGTGGCAGGCGAGCGAAGGCAACCCCGAGGCCCGCGTGCGGCTGGGCCGCTTCGTGGGGCTGTTCGCGGCGGTGGCGGTGCTCTACGGCCTGCTCGTGGTGTTCCTGGGCGGGCCCGCCGCGTTCCAGAAGAAGTTCCTGCTCCTGAGCCCGCACACGCTGTTCTTCGTGGGGCTCGCGGTGGGCAGCGTGGTGCTGCTGCGGGACTTGAAGCATGTGAGCCTGCCGGTGACGCGCGCGCTGGTGCCGCTGGCGGCGATGGCCGTGCTGGGCCCCGTCCTCTTCTACCTGCACTGGCCCTACCTGTGGCACGCGCCGGTGGACCGTACCGCGTGGTACCTGGCCTTCCACGCGACGCACAACCACTACGCCTGGTTCTACCTGGGCACGCTGATGCGCGGGCCGCCCTTCCCGCTCACCTACGTGGTGGTGAAGACGGCGCTGACGGTGCCCACCAGCCTCTTCGCGCCCATGGTGACGGGCTTCGTCGCGCTCGTGGGCCGGGCGCTGCTGAGCTTGAGCGCGCGCACGCGGGATTGGGTGCGGATGCCCACGGCATCGGAAGCGCTGGTGGGCGTCAACGCGGTGACGTCCATCCTCATCATCAGCCACCCGCAGGTGCCGCACTTCGGCGGCGTGAAGCACTGGTTCCCGTCCATGCCCTTCCTGGGCATCCTCGCGGGCGCGGCGGTGGCGCGCGGGTGCTTCGCGCTGTGGGAGGTGCTGAAGGCACGGCGGCCTTCGGTGTCACCGCTGGCCGTGACGGTGCCGGTGTTCGCGCTGCTGCTGGTGCCCGCGCTGATTGCGCTGGTGCGCGTGTTCCCGTACGGCACGGCGGCGTACTCGGAGCTTGCGGGTGGCCTGCCGGGCGCGGCGACGCTGGGGATGCAGCGCCAGTTCTGGTCCAGCCACGTCACCGGCGTGCTGCCGTGGATCAACGAACACGCGAAGCCGGGCGCGCGCATCTACCTGCACGAGGTGAACGGCTTCTCGTTCCGCGACTACCAGCGCAACGGGATGCTGCGCGAGGACGTGCGGCCGGTGAACAGCCCGTTCGACGCGGACATCGTCGCGTACCAGTACCACCAGGAGTTCCGCGAGCACGAGTTCCTCACGTGGCAGTCCTTCGGCACGCGCACGCCCGTCACCGGGCTGTACCTGGACGAAACACCGCAGGTCATCGTCTACCAGCGCCCGCAGTAGTCACGGCCCGGGATGACGCGGCAGGCCATGTGCACGACCGTTCACTCGGCGGCCCCATGGGCATGCTTGAAGACCGGACAGGACTGAAAGGCATGGGGCCGGGGTAGGCTCGCGGTGTCGGCCAATCCACCTTCCGGGGGAGGAACACATGACGCGCTGGACGGGCTTGCTGACGGTGATGGCGCTGGGTGCGGGCTTCGTGGGCTGTGACAACGCGAAGCCGCCCGCGAAGGTGGCTCGGGCCCAGGTGAAGCGGACGGGCCCCGCGACGATGGAGATCATCCCCGTCGAGGGACAGCTCCCCTACTGCATGCTCTTCACGATGTCCGAGAAGGGCGTCATCCGGCAGCTGACGCTCACGCGGGAGAACCGCTCCATCCGCTGCGACCCGAACCGCCCCGTCGCCAACACCAGCTTCCGCGTGCCGGTGCAGGAGGGGAAGGTGCGCGTCTACATCTTCTTCTCCGACGAGCGCGTGCCCGCGGGCTCCGTGGCGCAGCAGCTCTACGACCTGCGCGATCGCGAGCGCGTCACCGCCATGGACCTGCGGCTGCCGGGGCGCATCTTCGTGGAGACGCTGGAGTTCACGCCGGAGACGGGCGAGCCGGAGGCGACGGGCGTCGTCGTGGGCGCGGGCGGCGTGGTGACGTCCGATGGCGGCACGGCCCTGGATGCGGGCACCAACACGCTGACCGTGCAGCCGCTGGCGAACTGATCGCCAGACGCGAAGAAGCCCGAGGGTGACGTCCACCCCCGGGCCTCCGTGCCGCTTCAGGCTGTGACGCTGATTAGTTCAGCCAGCCACCGTTGTACGTCGGAGCGCGGTCACGCCGCGCCATCCGCTCGCGCTCCTGCCGTTCACGCTCCAGCCGGGCCTGACGCTCGCGCTCCTGCCGCTCGCGCTCCAGTCGGGCCAGCCGCTCCCGCTCCTGACGCTCACGCTCCATGCGGGCCAGCCGTTCGCGTTCCTGACGCTCGCGCTCCAGCTTCGCCAGCCGCTCACGCTCCTGCCGTTCGCGCTCCAGCCGGGCCTGACGCTCACGCTCCTGCCGTTCACGCTCCAGCCGGGCCTGACGCTCACGCTCCTGCCGCTCGCGCTCCATGCGGCGCTGGTCCTGGCGGCTCACGAGAGGGGTGGCGGCGTGGAAGTCCGCCGCCATCACCGGGGAGCTCGCGACGAGCGCCACAGCCACCACCATCTTCTTGAGCATCGCCTTCATGACCTGCCTCCGAGAGCCGCTTTGTTGCTGCGTTCTGAACCTACTGACGGTCCAGGCGCGGCTTGATTCAGCGCGCCCAAGGCACGAGTCCCCTCCCGTTTCCCTCGGAAGAGGCCCGCTGAAACACGCTGAAATCAAGCCGGAGTGAAGCCGCTCCCCGGTCCGCCTCACGGGCCATGGAGGCACTGCTCGAAGCTCGCATTCCCAGGAAACGCGTCCACCGTGCTACGTCAGGGCCGGCTCGCGGTAGCGGCCATTCCACCACCCCAGGGGAGGAACACGTGACGCGCTGGGCGGGCTTGCTGACGGTGATGGCGTTGGGTGCAGGCCTGGTGAGCTGCGACAACGCGAAGCCGCCCGTGAAGAGGACGCGAGCCCAGGTGAAGCGGACGGGGCCCGCGACGATGGAGATCATCCCCGAAGGAGGGCAGCTCCCCTACTGCATGCTCTTCACGACGTCCGAGAAGGGCGTCATCCGGCAGCTCACGCTCACGCGAGAGAACCGCTCCATCCGCTGCGAAGCGAACCAGCCCGTCGCCAACACCCGATTCCGCGTGCCCGTGCAGGAGGGAAAGGTCCGCGTCTACGTCTTCTTCTCCGACGAACCCGTGCCGACGGGTTGGGTGGCGCAGCAACTCTATGAGTTGCGCGACAAGGAGCGCATCACCGCCATGGACCTGCGGCTGCCGGGACGCATCTACATGGAGACGCTGGAGTTCACGCCGGAGACGGTCGATCCGAAGGCAGCGGGCATCGGGGTGACGTCCGATGGCGGCACCGCTCCAGACGCGGGCACCCGCGCGCGGCCCGTGGAACCCGCGGCCCACTGACCGCCAGACGCGAAGAAGCCCGAGGGCGATGTCCACCCCCGGGCCTCCGTGCTGCTTCAGGCTGTGACGCTGACTAGTTCAGCCAGCCACCGTTGTACGTCGTGACGCGGTCACGCCGAGCCATCCGCTCGCGCTCCAGCCGGGCCAGCCGCGCCCGCTCCTGCCGCTCACGCTCCATGCGGGCCAGCCGTTCGCGCTCCTGACGCTCACGCTCCAGCCGGGCCAGCCGTTCGCGCTCCTGACGCTCACGCTCCAGCCGGGCCTGACGCTCGCGCTCCTGCCGCATCCGCTCCTGACGCTCGCGCTCCAGCCGCGCCTGACGCTCGCGCTCCTGACGCTCGCGCTCCATGCGGCGCTGGTCCTGGCGGCTCACGAAGGGGCTGGCGCCATGGTAGTCCGCCGCCATCACCGGGGAGCTCGCGACGAGCGCCACAGCCACCACCATCTTCTTGAGCATCGCCTTCATGACCTGCCTCCGTGAGCCACGTTGTGCTGCGTTCTGAACCTTCTGACGGGGGAGGCCCTGCGTGATTCACACGCTCCAAAGACACGGGGCCCCTCCCGTTTCCCTCGGAAGAGGCCCCGCTGAAACACTCTGAAATCAGGCTGGAGTGAAGCTGTTTCTCAGTACGCCTCGCGCGCCATGGCCAACAGGTCCGCCTGCGTGACGGTGCGCGGGTTGCCCTGGTGGGACGCGTCCTGGAAGGCCTTCTCCGCGATGTGCTCCAGGTCCTTCTCCTGCACGCCCGCCTCGCGCAGCCGCGTGGGAATCCCCACGGAGGCCGCCAGCTTGCGCACGCGGTCGATGGCGTTGGCGGCGAGCACCTCCTCGCGCGCGTTGGACGTGTCCCCCAGCGCGATGGCGATGCGCGCCAGCCGCGCCGTGCTCGACGCACGGTTGAACTCCATCACCGCGGGCAACACGATGGCGTTCGCCAGGCCGTGCGGCACGTTGGAAATGGGCGTGAGCGCATGCGCCAGCGCGTGGCTCGCGCCCAGGCCCTTCTGGAAGGCCATGGCACCCTCCATCGCGGCCACCATCATGTCCGTGCGCGCCGCCAGGTCCTTGCCCTCCTTCACCGCCGTCACCAGCGAGCGCCCCACGCGCATCACGCCGTCGATGGCCACCGCGTCCGCGAGCGGATGGAAGCCGTTGGCGACGTACGCCTCGATGCAGTGGGTGAGCGCGTCCATGCCCGTGGCCGCCGTGACGGACGGGGGCAGGCCCAGCGTCAGCTCCGGGTCGATGACCGCCGCCTTGGGCAGCAGGTACGGGCTGAAGATGACCGTCTTGCGGCCCGTGTCCGCCAGCGTCACCACGCCGGAGCGCCCCACTTCCGAACCCGTGCCCGCCGTCGTCGGGATGGCGATGAGCGGCGGCAGGTCGTCGCGCACGTACTGGTCGCCGCCCTTCGCGTCGTCGTAGCGGCTGAGCGGCGGCTCATGCGTGGTGAGCAACTGCACCAGCTTGCCCGCGTCTAGCGCGCTCCCACCGCCCAGGGCGACGATGCCGTCCGCCTTGTGTGCGCGGTAGGCCTCCAGGCCCGCGAACACGTCGCGCTCCGTGGGATTGGGCTCCACGCGGTCGAACACCGCGCAGTCCAGGCCCGCGCCCTTGAGCACGTCCGCGACGCGAGCCGCGAGGCCCGCCTTCACCACGCCCGCGTCCGTCACCAGCAGCGGACGCTTCATGTTCAACCGCGACGCGTGCGCGGGCAGACGCTGCAGCGCGCCCGCGCCGAACACGATGCGCGTGGGCCACGACATCTCAGTGACGCGCGGCTCCGAGGGAATGTCGAAAGGCTTCATGGAAGGTCCTCCTTCAGATGAGTTCCAGGTAGCGCTCCAGCTCCCAGGAGGTGACCGCCCGCTCGTACTGGCGCACCTCCCACTCGCGGGTGCGCACGAAATGGTCGACGAAGCCCTCGCCCAGGATTTCGCGGGCGCGCTCGCTGTTCTTGAGCAGCGCCACCGCGTCCTTCAGGTTGCGGGGCAGCGGCTTGGTGTTCTTCGCCTCGTAGGCGTTGGACAGCACGGGCGCGGGCGGCTCGATTTCGTTCTCGATGCCCCACAGGCCCGCGGCCAGGCTCACCGCCATGCCGATGTACGCGTTCATGTCCGCGCCCAGCTGGCGGTACTCGATGCGCATGGACTTGCCGCTGTCGCCGATGACGCGGATGGCGCAGGTGCGGTTCTCCAGGCCCCACGTCGCGGTGGTGGGCGCCCAGGTGTTCTCCACGCTGCGCTTGTAGCTGTTGATGGTGGGCCAGTAGAGCGCCGTCAACTCCGGCATCAGCGCCACCTGCCCGCCGATGTAGTGCCGCATCAGCTTGCTCATCCCGTGCTTCTGCGACGGGTCGTGGAAGAGGTTCTCCTCCCCCTTCAGGTTCCACAGCGACTGGTGCACGTGGCCGGAGCAGCCCGGCAGCTTCGGGTCCACCTTGGCCATGAAGCACGCGGACACGCCGTGCTTCGCGCAGATCTCCTTCACCACCGTCTTGAAGAGCGCCGCGCGGTCCGCCGCCAGCTCCAGCGTGTCGTAGCGGATGGCGGCCTCGAAGACGCCGGGGCCCGTCTCCGTGTGGAAGCCCTCGATGTTGAGCCCGTACGCGTTGCACCCATCGATGAGCGCGTGCACCAGCGGCGCGTTCATGGACGTGCGCAGCCACGAGTAGCCGAACATGCCCGGCGTCAGCGGCGTGAGGTTCTGGAAGCCCTTCTCATGCAGGCTCTGCGGGCCCTCCTTGAAGAGGAAGAACTCGTACTCGGCGCCGAACTTGGGCAGGAAGCCCAGCTTGCGCGCGCGCTGGCCCATCTTCTGGAGCAGCTGGCGGGGGCTCGCCTCGAAGGGCGTGCCGTCCGGGTTCACGAAGTCCAGGAGGAACGCCGCGGTGTCCGGCTCCCACGGGATGATTCGCGCGGTGGACAGGTCCACCTTCGCGGGCGTGTCCGGGTAGCCCGTGTGCCAGCCCGTGACCTTGGTGTTGTCCAGCAGCTCGTCGCCCAGGTCCCAGCCGAAGACGACGTCGCAGAAGCCCATGTTGCTCTTCGCGGCGCTGTAGAACTTCTCCAGCGAGACGTACTTGCCGCGGAAGACGCCATCCACGTCGATGGCGCCCAGCTTCACCTTGCGGACGCCCTTCTCGTCCATCCAGCGGCGCAGGGAGTCCATGTCCCCCTGCTGTCCGGGCACCGCGCGCGGCCCACCCTCGCTTCGCTCCTTCGCGCGAGCCCGGCGGGCCATCGCCGGATGGGTGAGCACCTTGGCCTTGGGACGCGACGCCATCGGGACCTTCCTTTTCTTCGTCATGCGGCGGTGGAGCAGTGAATGGAAAGGAGCGCGCGGCTTCGCGTCAGGGGGACGGCAGCTTCGTCCACACGGCCTTCGTCTGGAGGTAGCCGTCCAGCGCGTGGTGGCCCAGGTCCTTGCCCCAGCCGGATTCCTTGTAGCCACCGAAGGGCGCCGCGTCGTCGAACTCGTTGAAGCAGTTGATCCACACCACGCCGCTCTTCACCTGCTTCGCCAGCGCGTGCGCCTTGGCCACGTCACCCGTCCAGATGGACGCGGCCAGGCCGTACTGCGTGCTGTTGGCCAGCGCGATGGCCTCCGCGTCGTCGCGGAAGCGCAGGCAGCTGAGCACCGGGCCGAAAATCTCTTCCTGGGCGATCTTCATGTCCGGCTTCACGTCGCCGAAGATGGTGGGCTTCACGAAGCAGCCCTTCGCCTTGAAGCCCTCCGTGTCACGGCCGCCGCCCGCGAGCAGCTTCGCACCCTGCTGCTTGCCGCTCTCGATGTAGCCCAGCACCACGTCCATCTGCTTCTGGCTCACCAGCGCGCCCATCTCCGTGGACGCGTCCAGCGGGTCGCCCACCTTCATGGTGCCGGCCTTCTGCGCCAGCTTCGCGACGAACGCCTCGTAGGCCTTCTCGTGCACCAGCACGCGGCTGCCCGCGTTGCACGTCTCACCCTTGTTGCCGAAGATGCCCCAGAAGCACGCCTCCACCGCGCGGTCGAAGTCCGCGTCCGGGAAGATGATCTGCGGGCTCTTGCCGCCCAGCTCCAACGTCAGCTTCTTCAGGTTGCTGGCGGCGGACGCCTGGAGCAGCCGGCGCGCGGTGCGGCCGGAGCCAGTGAACGAAATCTTGTCCACGTCCGGGTGCCGGGCAATCGCCTCGCCCGCGGGGTCGCCCAGGCCCGTCACCACGTTGATGACGCCGGGCGGGAAGCCCGCCTCCAGCGCCAGTGCGCCCAGCTTCAGCGCGGTGAGCGGCGTGTACTCGGACGGCTTCACCACCACCGTGCAGCCGGAGGCCAGCGCGGGGCCCAGCTTCCAGCCCAGCATGCACGTGGGGTAGTTCCACGGCACGATGACGCCCACCACGCCCACCGGCTCCTTGAGCGCGTAGGTGTGGAAGGGGCCGTCCACGGGCAGCACTTCACCCAGGATGGTGCTGGCCAGGTCCGCGAAGTTCGCGAGCGTCGCGGCGCCCGGTGCCACGTCGCCCCGGATGGCGTCCTTGAACGTCTTGCCGTTGTTCATCGACTCGACGAGCGCGAACTCCTCGCGGCGCTCGTAGAGCAGGTCCGCCAGCTTGCGGATGAGCTTGCCGCGCTCGCGGCCGGTCATCTTCCCCCACGGCCCGGATTCAAAGGCGCGGCGCGCGGCCTTCACCGCGCGGTCCACGTCCGCGGCGGTGCCGGCGGGTACGTCCGCCAGCTTCTGGCCGGTGGCGGGATTGGTCACCGCGAAGGTGCCCCCTTCGATGGGATCCACCTGCTGCCCATCGATGAGCAGCTTGAGCACAGGGAGCTTGGGAGTGAGCGAACGAGCGTCGGTCATGGCGAAGCCTCGGGTGAGCACGGCGCGCGAGCGACCTGGAAGTGGCGGGCACCGGACACGGACGGCACGACACGGTAGGAATGAGGGCATGACGCGGCAAGCTGCCCCCATGAAGAACGTCCTCCTGCTGAAAGCCGGCGACGCGGCGCACTCCGTCCAGCTCTCCGTGGGCGACTACGAGCGGTGGTTTCTGCAAACCATTGGACTGTCCGGTCAGCGCTTCGACATCTTGCCCGTGCACAAGGGCGCGCCCCTGCCGAAGGACGCGAAGGGCTACGACGCGGTGATGATGACGGGCTCGCCCCTGTCCGTGACGCAGCGCGAGCCGTGGATGGAGCGCGCGGGCGCCTTCATGGTGGAGGCGGGCGAGCAGGGCGTCCCCGTGCTCGGCGTGTGCTTTGGCCAACAGCTGCTCGCCGAGGCCTACGGCGGCAAGGTGGCGCGCAACCCCAACGGCCGCGAGACGGGCACCGTGGAGGTGACGCTCTCACCCGAGGGCCGCGCGGATCCGCTGTTCACCGGCCTGCCGGAGCGCTTCGCCGTGCAGGCGACCCACGAGGACATCGTCTCCCGGCTGCCGGAGGGCACCACGGTGCTCGCGGGCAATGCCAACACCGCGAACCAGGCGCTCGCGTTCCGCCCCAACGTGCGCGGCGTGCAGTTCCACCCGGAGATGCCCACGGACGCCATGCGCGCGGTCATCCTCGCCCGCGAGGAGAAGCTGGACGCGCTCGCGCGCGAGAGGGGCGTCCCGGAGGGCGAGTACGTCCCCCGGCTGCTGTCCGGCATCACCCCGACGCCGCTCGCGCACCGGGTGCTGATGAACTTCCTCCAACACTTCACCTGACCGGACCTTCCGGATTCGGCCTGACGGACGCGCGAAAGCGGACAGACGCCGCGCGCGGATCCGGGCCGGGGGGCGGGGCGCTCCCTAGCTTTGCCCCGTGGTTCCGGACGGCGGTCCAAGCACCGTCCAGGAGGGACGGGGGCTGGGGATGAATCCGTTCGTGATGCAGTACCGGAAGCTGAAGTGCCATCTGAGGTACCTGGCCAGCTACGTGGATCTGGATCCACGCGGCAACCAGGTCGTGCGCCGCACGGACTTCAAGCACTGCCAGAAGCCGGTGCTCCTCCTGCACGGCTTCTTCAGCACGCGCCGCGTCCTGGAGGTGCTGGAGCACCGCCTGCGCCGCGAGGGCTACTGCGTCTGGTCCATCCACCTGGGCGGCACGATGGACCGCTTCAACACGCACCGCATCGACGAGCTGGCGCAGAAGGTGCGCGGCAAGGTGGACCGGCTCTACGAGCGCCACCCGGGCATGGGGCCGCTCACCATCATCGGCCACTCCAAGGGCGGCCTCATCGGCACGTACTACGTGAAGCGGCTGGGCGGCGACGCGCGCGTGAAGAGCCTCATCACGCTGGGCACGCCGCACCGGGGCACGCGCATGGCCTACCTGGGCTGCGCGACGCTGGGCTGGTTCAGCCGCAGCATGTGGCAGCTCACGCCGACGTCGCGCTTCATCAAGGACCTGAGCGTGGGCGCCTTCCCGCGCCACGTGCGGCTCACGTCCATCTACTCGCGCGACGACGTCATCGCGCGCTACCCCTCCTCCGTGCTGGACGTGGACGGCCAGCCCAACGTCTTCAACGTGGAGCTGTCCGGCGTGGTGCCGCACGGCGAGCTGCTCACGCGCCGGGCCGTGTGGGAGGTCATCCAGCGCGAGCTGGCCCTGGGCTATGCTGACGCGCCGGTGTCCACGCCTGTCGTGGCACTGCCGTCCCCTCCCCTTCCGGTGGCCCTGTCCGCCGCCGCCAGCCCCTGACACATGCCCTCGCGCTGGGACCACCTCTTCGACCTCAAGCCCGTCACCCTCGTGGACCACCTGCTGGAGGAGGTGGCACGGCTGCTCGCCAAGGACCTGGAGTCCTGGCCCCCGCCGGTGCAGGACCTGGACCCTGCGACCCTGGGCGAGTTCGCCCCGCTGTTCCAGGAGGCCACCCAGCGCCCGGACGCGGTCGTCTACACGGAGGCCCTGCGTCTGGCGAGGTGGGACCTGGCCCGCGAGTTCGACGCCTTCGACGAGTACGTCCGCAACAAGCGCTACCTGGAGCGGGGCCTCACCGCCGACGACCGCGTCCCCCTGCTCTTCCTCACGCGCTGGCTCACCGAGCAGATGCTGGGCCTGGGAGAGGCCACCCAGGGCCGTATCAAGCGCCCCCTGATGCGCGACTGCCTGGACCGGCTGGAGGCCCGGCTCTCCGACAGGACCCGGCTGCCCCAGGCCTGAAGCCCGGACGTGCCCCGGGCTGGCTGGCCGCCTGCCCTGTCCCAGGAGGCGTTCCAGACCCTTGGGGAGCATAGGAGCCCGGTCCCGCGGGAAGGTTTCCCGGGGGTGCTTGTCAGGAGGGAGGCTGCTGCCCTAAGCCCGGGTCCATGTCGCAGCCCGTGGAAGCCACCGCCCCCGACGAACGCCGCAAGCGCCTCTTCCTCCTCGCGGGGTTGTGGTTGGCCATCGCGGTGACGCTGTTCGCCCTGCGCTCGGTGGTGATGCCCTTCGCGGGCGCCGCGCTCATCGCGTACCTGGTGCAGCCGCTGGTGGCGCGCATCACGCGGCTGAAGGTGGCCGGCCGCTATGTGCCGCGCTGGGTGGCCATCCTCGCCATCTACGCGGTGTTCTTCTGCGCCGTATACCTCTTCTTCGTCGCGCTGGTGCCGCAGCTCTACCGCGAGGTGGTGCGCATCAGCCGTGAGATGGCGGCCTTCGCCGGCGCGCTCACGCCGGAGCACGTGCAGACGCTCGCGCAGCGCGCGGAGACGTGGCTCAACGTGTACGGCATCCCCGTGGCGCTGTCGGACCGGGCCATGGAGGGCGCGGCGGGTTCCAACGGCGGCTTCAGCCTGGCGCTGGACCTGGAGCAGATGCTCACCGACGCGGTGGCGCGCGCGACGTCGCTCGCGAAGGAGAACCTGGCGGACATCGTCAACGTGTCGCGCCGCATCGTCACGGAGGTGCTGGCCGGCGTCTTCATGGTGTTCTTCATCCTGATGGTCGCCGCGTTCTTCTCCATCGACGCGCAGGCCATCCGCCGCTACTTCGGCACGCTCGTCCCCGCGGAGTTCCTGCCGGACGCGAAGACGCTGGTGGCGCGCATCGACAAGTCGCTGTCCGGCGTGGTGCGCGGCCAGTTCACCATCTGCCTGGTGAACGGCGGCCTCACGCTGGTGGGCCTGCTCCTGTTCGGCGTGAAGTTCGCCTTCCTGCTGGCCACCATCGCCACGCTCTTCAGCCTCATCCCCATCTTCGGCACCATCATCAGCTCGGTGCCCATCGTCCTCATCGCGCTGGCGGACGGCTTCCAGAAGGGCTTCGCGCTCCTCCTGTGGATCATCGGCATCCACGCGCTGGAGGCGTACTTCCTCAACCCGAAGATCATGGGCGAGGCCGCGCGCATCCACCCCGTGGTGGTGGCCTTCTCCCTCATCGCGGGCGAGAAGCTCTTCGGCCTCTGGGGCGCGCTGTTCGCGGTGCCGGTGGCCTCCATCGCGGTGGCCTGCTTCGACTACGCGCGCCTCAAGGCGCAGCCGCCCCCGCTGCTGGCCGCGCCCACGCAGCAGGCGGTCGCCTCCACGGACGCGGCCCCCGCGGCCTGAGCCCCGAAGCGTCCACCGGTGGAAACCGGGGGCCGGCTCCCACTTTCCCCCCTGGCCATCCCGGGGGTGAGTGACTAATTCCACGCACTCCTCCGCATCTGAGGACGTGTGATGCCCCCCAGCCCCTCACCGGCCCCGGACTACCGGAGCCTGTTCGAAGCCTCTCCCAACCCGTACCTGGTGCTGACGCCGGGGTTCGTCATCGTCGCGGTGACGGACTCCTACCTGCGCGCCACGGGGACGCGGCGCGAGGACATCCTGGGCCGCCACATCTTCGACGTCTTCCCGGACAACCCCCAGGAAGCGGGGGCCAGTGGGGTGACCAACCTGCGCGCGTCGCTGGAGCGCGTGGTGAAGACGGGCACCCCGGACGCGATGGCGGTCCAGAAGTACGACATCCCCCGGCGCCAGGAGGCCGACGGCAGCTTCGAGCTGCGCTACTGGAGCCCGCTGAACACCCCGGTGTTCGGCCAGGACGGCACGCTGAGCCACATCATCCACCGCGTGGAGGACGTCACCGACTACATCCACCAGAAACACCCGGACGACGAGCAGAGCCGCCAGCACGCCGCGCTCCGCGCCCGCGCGGATGAGATGGAGGGTGAAATCTTCCGGCGGGCCCAGCAGATCCAAGAGGCCAACCAGCAGCTGCGCGTCGCGAACGAGCAACTGGGAGAGCTGGACCGGCTCAAGTCGGAGTTCTTCGCCAACGTCAGCCACGAGTTCCGCACGCCGCTGACGCTGATGCTGGGCCCCACGGAGGACCTGCTCGCGGGCCGCGCGGGCCCGCTGTCGGACGAGGTCCGCAAGGAGATGGAGCGGGTGCACCGCAACGCCGGGCGCCTGCTCAAGCTGGTGAACGCGCTCCTGGACCTGTCCAAGCTGGAGGCGGGCCCCAAGGAGGAGCGCTTCGTGCCCGCGGACCTGTCCGCGCTGACGAAGGACGCGGCCGCCAGCTTCCGCTCCGCCATGGAGCGCGCGGGTCTGAAGCTCACGGTGGACTGCCCGCCCCTGTCCCAGCCCGTCTACGTGGCGCCGGACCTGTGGGAGCAGATCGTCCTCAACCTGGTCTCCAACGCGTTCAAGTTCACGCTCCAGGGCGGCGTCACGCTGCGCCTGCGCGAGTCCGGGCAGCGGGTGACGCTGGAGGTGGAGGACACCGGCGCGGGCATCCCCGCGCACGAACTGCCCCGCCTCTTCGAGCGCTTCCACCGCGTGCCGGGCTCGCCGTCGCGCACCGTCGAAGGCAGCGGCATCGGGCTCGCGCTGGTGCAGGAGTTCGCGCGGCTGCACGGTGGCGCCGTGTCCGCGCGCAGCACGGAGGGCGAAGGCAGCGTCTTCACCGTGGAGCTGCCCCTGGGCCACGCGCACCTGCCACCGGAGCGCATCCGCACCACCGCCCGGCCGCGCTCCGCCGCGCGCGAGGCCACGTCGGCCTACGTCGAGGAAGCGCTGCTGTGGAGCGCCACCAAGCCCAAGGACCGCACGCAGTCCTCGCACCAGCACCCGCAGTCCGCGGACGGCCATGCCGCGAACCCAGCGCCACGCGCGCGCATCCTGCTGGTGGACGACAACCGGGACATGCGCGACTACATCCAGCGCGTGCTCTCCCCCGAGTACGAGGTGGAGGCGGTGACGGATGGCCTGAAGGGCCTGGAGTCCGCGCTGGCCCGGCCCCCGGACCTGGTGCTGTCCGACGTGATGATGCCGAAGCTGGACGGCATGGGCCTGCTGAAGGCCCTGCGCGCCGCGCCCACCACGCGCGAGCTGCCCATCCTGCTGCTGTCCGCGAAGGCCGGTGAGGAGGCCACGGTGCAGGGCCTGACGTCCGGCGCGGACGACTACCTGGTGAAGCCCTTCTCCGCCGGAGAGCTGCTCGCGCGTATCGCGTCCAACCTGAAGCTCGCGAGGATGCGCGGGGAGATGGCCGATGAGCGCGCGCGCGCGGAGAGCCTGGCCGAAGCGCTGCGCGCCCGGGATGACTTCCTCTCCGTGGCGGCGCACGAGCTGCGCACGCCGCTGGCGGCCTTCCAGCTGCACCTGGAGCTGGTGGAGCGCGGCCTGGGCCGGGACGCGCCGCCCAAGGCGCTGGAGCGCCTGAAGCAGGCCCGGTCCTTCATCCGCCGGCTGGCCATGCTCGTGGACGTGCTGATGGACGTGTCGCAGATCACCAGCGGCCGGCTGAAGCTCACCCGAACGGACGTGGACCTGGGCGACCTGCTGGTGGAGGTGACGCGCTTCGCGGAAGAAGAAGCGCGCCGCGACGGCACGCCCCTCACCGTGGACGTGAAAGGCCCGGTGATGGGCACCTTCGACCCGTCACGCATCTCGCAGGTGGTGCACAACCTGGTCGCCAACGCGCTGAAGTTCGGCCGGGGCCGCCCGGTGGACGTGACGTTGCAGCCGGATGGGGAGGTGGTGCGCCTGTCCGTGGTGGACCACGGCATCGGCATCAAGCCAGAGGACCGCGAGCGCATCTTCGAGCGCTTCGAGCGCGCAGTTTCCACGCACCACTACGGCGGCCTGGGCCTGGGGCTCTGGGTGTCGCGCCAGGTGGTGGAGGCGCACCAGGGCCGCATCGACGTGGAGGACACGCCGGGCGGCGGCACCACCTTCCGCGTGACGCTGCCGTTGAGGGAACCGCCGGTGGACGCGACCGGCGGCCTTCCCAGCTGAGCTCCGGCCGCGGGAGACCGCGGCCGCGCCACTACTGGCAGGCGGCGGCGCAGCGCGCCTCGCGGCACGTCGGGATGCAGCGGCCGCAGTCCACGCTGTTGGGAGGACACGTGCCGTCGCACCGCACGTTGGAGCAGTTGGGCCCCACGTCGCGGTGGGTGATGGCGGTGCCCTCACCACAGCACGCGTTCGCGACGCAGTCCGAGTCGTCGTAGCAGACCTGGCTGGAGAGCACCGGCGGGGTGTCCTCCAGCGGCAGGTCCTCCACCCCGATGTCGCACCCGGCGAGGAAACCCAGGGTGAGGCCCGCGACGGCGCGGGCGACATGACACAGGAGGCGGGCACGACGCATGTGGGGCTCCTTGGGCCGGAGGTGACTACCGGTTCATCGAGCCCAGGAACTCCGCGTTCGCCGCCGTCGGACGCATGTGCTTGAGCACGAACTCCATCGCGTCGATGGGGGTGAACGGGTGGAGCACCTGGCGCAACGCCGTAATGCGCACCAGGTCCGCCTGAGACAAGAGGAGTTCCTCCTTGCGGGTGCCGGATTTGTTGATGTCGAGCGTTGGGAAGATGCGCTTCTCCATCAACTTCCGATCCAGGACGATTTCGGAGTTACCCGTGCCCTTGAACTCCTCGAAAATCACTTCATCCATGCGGCTGCCGGTGTCGATGAGCGCCGTGCCGATGATGGTGAGGCTGCCGCCCTCCTCGATGTTGCGGGCCGCGCCGAAGAAGCGCTTGGGCTTGTGGAGCGCGTTGGCGTCCACGCCGCCGGACAGAATCTTGCCGGACGCCGGCACCACCGTGTTGTAGGCGCGCGCCAGACGGGTGATGGAGTCCAGCAGGATGCAGACGTCGTACTTCTGCTCGACCAGGCGCTTGGCCTTGTCGATGACCATCTCCGCCACCTGCACGTGACGCGTGGCGGGCTCGTCGAAGGTGGAGGACACCACCTCGCCGCGCACGCTGCGCTCCATGTCCGTCACTTCCTCCGGGCGCTCGTCCACGAGCAGCACGATGAGGTAGACGTCCGGGTGGTTGCGGCTGATGGCGTGCGCGATGTTCTGCAGGAGCACCGTCTTGCCGGCCTTCGGGGGCGCCACGATGAGGCAACGCTGGCCCAGGCCGATGGGGCAGAACATGTCGATGATGCGCGTCGTCATCTCCGACGACTCGTGCTCCAGCTTGAGCTTGCGCGTCGGATAGAGCGGCGTGAGGTTGTCGAACAGGATGCGCTCGCGCGCCGCGTCCGACATGGGGTCCGCGAAGTTGACCTTGTCCACCTTCTGCAGCGCGAAGAAGCGCTCGCCCTCGCGGGGCTGGCGGATGGGGCCCGTCACCGTGTCGCCGGGCCGCAGGTTGAAGCGGCGCACCTGCGACGGCGACACGTAGATGTCGTCCGGGGACGGCTGGTAGTCGCTGTCCGCGCTGCGCAGGAAGCCGAAGCCGTCGCTCAAGAGCTCCAGCACGCCCTCCGCGTGGACCTCGAAGCGCTTGTCGGCGATGCCGCCCAGCAGCGCGAAGATGAGGTCCTGCTTCTTGAGTCCCTGGTAGCCCTCGATGCCCGTGTCGTGGGCCATCTTCGCCAGGTCGACGATCTTCATCCGCTTCAGGTCATTGAGCTTGATGACCTGCATCGGGGTGCCGTCGCGCTCCACCTCCGTGATGGCGGGGGCCTCGGTGGACTCCTGCGGGGCGGCCGGAGCGGCCTCCTCGGCGGGCGCCTCCTCCGTGCCGCGCAGCTCCTGGAGCTCGTCGTCGCGCACCGGACGGGAGATGGGCGTGAGCACCGGACGGGGTGCTTCCGCGGCGACCTCGGGGGCCTCGGCCTCCTCGGCGGGAGCCTCTTCCCGACGGGCGGGCGCACGGCGGGACCGGGGCGCGGGCTTCTCCGCCTCCTTCGCCGCGGCGCGCTTGCGCCGGGGCTTCTCCTCCGCGGTGAACTCGGGCTCGACTACCTTTTCTCGGGGGGAACGGGCTTTGGCCATGACGGTCTGCAGACGGAAGAAGGGGGGAATCGCCCGAAGGCTCGGGCAGGCTGTACGCGGGACGGCGGTCCGTCCGCGCGGCGCTCGGAAGCACCTTCCAGGGGGCAGCACCACCCAAGTCCTGGGAACGGACCGGAGGGCGCGTGGGCCTGTGGTTGGGAAGAGACGGCGCCGGGGGAACCCCTGCGCCTGGAACCGGGCTGGAAACTATTGACCGCCTCCAGAGCTGTCAAGGCATCCGTGCCTCGCTCTGTCCCGTTTTTCAGGGGGTTGCACTGGAGGGCGGGGGTCCCACCAACAGGGAATCCGCTATGTAGCTGAAATTCGGGCCTACTGGGGCGACAGAAGCGCCTCCCCGCCGTGCAACACGCGTCCCCGGGTTCCCCTTCCCGTGGGGGCAGGCAGGCCTGTCAGGTGGGGCCGGTAGAGTGGTGCTCCTCCAACGCGGGGCGTGCGCAACTGGCCGCGCCCTTGAATTGGGGTAAGGACACGCCCCGTGGACACCTTCCCGAAAGCCGAAGCCCGCGCCCGAGCGCTCCGTCAGGAGCTGGCCCACCACAACCACCGCTACTACGTGCTGGACGCGCCGGAGATCAGCGACGCGCAGTACGACACGCTGATGCGTGAGCTCCAGGGGTTGGAGGTGAAGTACCCCCAGCTCGTCACGCCGGACTCGCCCACCCAGCGCGTGGGCGGCGCGGCGGTGGAGGACTTCGGGCAGGTGGTGCACACCACGCAGATGCTGTCCCTGGCGAACATCTTCGATGACGCCGGGCTGGAGGAGTTCGACGAGCGCATCCGCAAGCTGACGGGCCTGCCGAAGGTGGACTACGTCTGCGAGCCCAAGCTGGACGGCCTGGCCATCTCGCTGCGGTTCGAGGGCGGCCGCTTCATCCAGGGCGCCACGCGCGGCGACGGCACCACCGGCGAGGACGTCACGGCCAACCTGCGCACCATCAAGAGCCTGCCCCTGGAGCTGTTCCCCCAGGACGGCGTGAAGGTGCCCAGGCGGCTGGAGGTGCGCGGCGAGGTCTTCATCCGCAAGGAGGACTTCCGCAAGCTCAACGAGAAGCGCGAGGAGGAGGGCGAGTCGCTCTTCGCCAATCCGCGCAACGCCGCCGCGGGCAGCCTGCGCCAGCTGGACCCGAAGGAGACCGCGGCCCGGCCCCTGTCCGTCTACCTCTACGAATGCGTGCCCGGCGACGGCGTGCCCGCCTTCAAGAGTCACATCGAGAAGCTGGAGTACCTGAAGACGCTGGGCCTGCCCATCAACCGCTACCAGCGCGCGGACGGGGCCGACGGGGTGCGCCAGCGCTACGACGAGTCCCTGAAGGGCCGCCACGCCCTGCCCTTCGAAGTGGACGGCATGGTGGTGAAGGTGGACGACGAGGACCTGCGCCGCCGCCTGGGCCAGGTGTCCAAGAGCCCGCGCTGGGCCGTGGCCTACAAGTTCCCGCCGGAGGAGGAGTCCACCACCGTGGAGGACATCGGCATCCAGGTGGGCCGCACGGGCGCGCTCACGCCGGTGGCGCACCTGAAGCCGGTGAAGGTGGGCGGCGTGACGGTGTCGCGCGCCACGCTGCACAACGAGGACGAGCTGCGCCGCAAGGACGTGCGCCGGGGCGACACCGTCTTCGTGCGCCGCGCGGGGGACGTGATTCCGGAGATCGTCTCCGTGGTGCTGTCCAAGCGCCCGAAGGACTCCCAGCCCTTCACCTTCCCCACCCACTGCCCGGTGTGCGGCGCGGTAGCGGCCAAGGACGAGGACGGCGCCATCATCCGCTGCACGGGCGCGTCCTGCCCCGCGCAGCTGGTGGAGAAGGTGCGCCACTTCGCCAGCCGCATCGCCATGGATATCGAAGGCCTGGGCGACAAGCTGGCCACGCAGCTGGTGACGTCCGGGCAGGTGAAGGCGTTCGCGGACGTGTACGCGCTCACCCGGGACTCGCTGCTCGAGCTGGAGCGCATGGGGGAGAAGAGCGCGGACAACCTCCTGGCCTCCATCGAGGGCAGCAAGAGCACCACCCAGCGCCGCTTCCTGTATTCGCTGGGCATCCGCCACGTGGGCGACTCCACGGCGCGCGCGCTGGCGGAGGCCTTCCCGGACGTGAAGTCGCTCTTCACGGCCAGCCTGGAGGACATCAGCCGGGTGAAGGACGTGGGCCCGGTGATGGCGCAGGTCATCCACACCTTCTTCCAGGAGCCCCAGAACCAGGCCGCCATCCAGGCCCTGCTGGACGCGGGGGTCCAGCCCGCGCCCCCGGCGGTCGCCACGGGCGGCCCCTTCGTGGGCAAGACGGTGGTGCTCACCGGCACCATGGCGGGGCTGGCGCGCGAGCAGGCCAAGGAGGAAATCGAACGGCGCGGGGGTAAGGTCTCTGGAAGTGTCTCGCGCAAGACCGATTTCGTCGTCGCCGGCGAGGACGCGGGCACCAAGCTGAAGAAGGCGCAGGAACTCGGGGTAAGAATCCTGGATGAGCAGGCGTTCCTGAAGCTGCTAGAAGGGGACGCAAGAGCATGAGGCCAGAGGCATGAGCACGCAGCGCCGGGTGACCCTGCGCATCCAGGGCACGGTCCAGGGCGTCTCCTACCGGGAGAGCGCCCGCCAGGAGGCGCTGCGTCTTGGGCTATCGGGCTGGGTGCGCAACCGGAGCGACGGCTCCGTGGAGGCCACGGTGGAAGGCGAACCGGGCGCGCTGGAAGATTTCATCCGCTGGTGTCACTCAGGTCCCCGCATGGCGCGCGTCACGGACGTGGCGCGCACCGACGGCGGGGCCACTGGCGAGTTCCGCACCTTCACCGTGGAGCGCACATCATGACGCCCTACGCCCTGGCTTCCCTGCCGGCCATGCTGGGCATCCGGTCCGGCACCAAGGTCTCCGTCATCAACCCCCCGCGGGGCTTCGTGCAGAAGCTCAACCCGCTGCCGGACGGGGTGGAGTTCCTCGTCACCGCCCAGACGGGGCTGGACGTCATCCTCTTCTTCACCTCCGACGCCACGGAGCTGGTGCAGCGGCTGCCCGCGCTGTCGCGCGCCACCACCCTCAACGGCGGCATCTGGGTCTGCTGGCCCGCCGGAGAGGGCGTGAAGACGCGCCTGTCCGAGGACTTCGTGCGCCAGGCGGCGCTCGACATCGGGCTCGTGGACAACAAAATCTGCATCATCGACGAGACCTGGACCGGCCTGCGGCTGGTGCGCCGTCCGCGCGGCAAGCTGGACAAGCCGGAAGGGCGCAAGCAGGCCCCTGCCCAGGCCTGAACGTCCGTTTCCGAGCGCCCGTACGCCCGGAGGGCGGGCCCGCCCTCCATCTGCCCGACAGTGGATGAACGGGCGCATCGGGCCTTTACACACCTGGAGGGGCGTGGAAAACTCTCCGTGTTTCTGGGCGGTTGTGTGACGCCCCGCGTTGGCGGGACATCAGGCCCAGGCTGGAATTTCGACGGGTTGCGCTTCCGGTTTCCTCCGGACGTCCCTGCTGCTCCGGGGCCCCCAGACGCCCCCCCAAGGTGACCCACATGAAGGGCACCGACCGGGTGTGGAAGAGGGGGCGGACGGCACGGGCGTGGTGGAAGCCTCGAGCGCGTGAAGAGAAGCAGCCCCGCCCGGCACGGTGCCGGTCGCAATGCGGGGCGACGTGAACTCGGAGGAGCAGGCGGCGATGTCCTCGGCCCCCACCCAGGCGATGCGTTCTCCCTCCGGGTCTTCCGGAAGGCGTGCACACGCCGGAGGCCCACTGGCCGCCTCTCCCCTCGCGGCGTGCTCGGAGGTGTGGCGTCTCGCCGCCTCCCGTCCGGTGAGGTCCCCCCTACCGCGCGCGCTACCAGGATTCATCCATGAGCAGTGTGCTCGTCATCAATGCCGCGGGTCGGGAGACCCGGGTGGCGCTCGTCGAGGGCGGCCATATCGCGGAGTTCTACCTCGAGCGTAAGAAGGACAAGGGCGTCGTCGGAAACATCTACAAGGGGCGCGTCGTCCGGGTCCTCCCGGGCATGCAGGCGGCCTTTGTCGACATCGGGTTGGAGAAGGCCGCCTTCCTGTATGTCAGCGACGTCGTCTACGACCCGGACTTCGCCCGCGCGCAGTTCGAGCTGACCGAGGGCGAGCACGAGGACGCCCCGGAGGTCCCCACCGAGTCCGAGGCCGACGCCGTGGAGCTCGCGGCCGCCACCGTCCCGGACGTCACGCACGCCCTGCCCGCCGGCACGGAAGCGTCTCCGGCCCGCCCGGAGCCGGTGCTGGCCCATGACGGCGCGCTGGCCCTGGATGTCCAGGCTCAGGCCGCTCCCCAGGGTGAGACGCCCGAAGCGTCGCACGAGGCCGTGAAGCCGGCCCCGGAAGCCGCCCCGGCGCCGGTGGAGGCCCAGGCCCCGTCTGAATCCAGCCAGGCCACCGAGCCCGCGGCCGCCGTGGAGGCCCCGGCCGAAGGCGCCGCGCAGGAGTCCCAGGTCGCGGTGTCCACCGCCGCCGTAGCGGTGCCGCTGTCGGAGAACGGCACGCCCCCGGAGGAGCCCACCGCGCCGGTCCAGGAGACGCCCGCGGAGAGCGCCACCGCCGCCGCCCTCGCCGAGTCCGGCGCGGCGCCCACGACGGACGGCGCCGCCGAGCCGCCGCCGCACGCGGCCGCCCTGGGGGAGCTCATCCCTCCCCCCGCCGCCGAGTCCGCCCGTCCGGCCGAGGTGTCCGGCGAGCGCCGCACGCCGCGCGAGGCGCGGGAGGCCCGCGAGCCGCGCAACCGGGAAGGCCGCGAGAAGGACAAGGACAAGCGCCGCCAGGAGCCGCCCCGCCGCGAGAAGCGCGACGAGGAGAAGGAGAAGCCCAAGCAGCGCAAGACGGACAAGATTGAAGACCTGCTGAAGGTCGGCCAGGAGGTGGTGGTCCAGATTTCCAAGGACCCCATCGGCACGAAGGGCGCGCGGCTCACGTCGCACATCTCCATCCCCGGCCGTCACCTGGTGTTCATGCCCACGGTGGACCACGTGGGCATCAGCCGCCGCATCTCCAATGAGAAGGAGCGCCGCCGGCTGCGTGAAATCGTGGACCGGCTGCGGCCGCCCGGCACGGGCTTCATCGTGCGCACCGTGGCGGAGAACGTTCCCCAGGAGAAGCTGGAGAGCGACATCCGGTTCCTCATCGAGGTGTGGAACCAGGTGGTGCGCCGCAACGAGAAGCGCGGCGGACCGGGCCTGCTGCACCCGGACCTGGACCTCATCCTGCGCGCCACGCGCGACCTGTTCGCCCACGACGTGGAGAAGCTCGTCGTGGACGACGCGGAGGAGTACGAGCGCATCCAGGGCTTCGTCACCGCGCAGGACCCGGCGCTGCGCGACCGCGTGGTGCTGCACGAAACGGACGAGCCCGTCTTCGACGCCTACGGCATCGAGCAGGAGCTGCAGCGCGCCACCCAGCGCAAGGTGTGGCTGAAGAGCGGCGGCTACCTCATCATCGACCAGGCGGAGGCGCTCACCGCCATCGACGTCAACTCGGGCCGCTACGTCGGCAAGAAGAGCCTCGAGGAGACCATCACCAAGATCAACGTCGAGGCGGCCAAGGAGATCGTCTACCAGCTCCGGCTGCGCAACATCGGCGGCATCATCATCTGCGACTTCATCGACATGGAGAAGGCGCAGAACCGCGACAAGGTCTTCAAGTCGCTGCAGGAAGCACTGGGCCGCGACAAGGCCAAGACGAACGTGCTGCGCATCTCCGAGCTGGGCCTGGTGGAGATGACGCGCAAGCGCGTGCGCGAGTCCATTGGCCGCGTGCTGCACGAGGACTGCCCGTACTGCGACGGCAAGGGCTTCGTGAAGACGGCGACCACGGTCGCGTACGAAATCTTCCGGGAGATCCGCCGCGAGGCGCCGGGCTACAAGGACTCCACGCTCGTCATCAACTGCAACGCGGAGGTCGCGCGGCTCCTGCAGGGCGAGGAGCGCAACGAGCTGCGGCACCTGATGGACCGCTACAACAAGTCCATCCAGGTGAAGGCGCAGCAGAACTACCACCGCGAGCAGTACGACATCTACGGCCGGTCGGCCACGGGCCCCGAGCACAAGGTGGCCTCGTCGCCGGGCTCCGGTGACGGCGAGCTGGCAATGCAGCAGCGCCGTCCGGACAACAACTACGGCGGCCGTCAGGACCAGGGCCGCCGCGGTGGCGGCCGGGACCGCGACCGTGGCGAGCGCGGCGGCGGTGAGAACCGTGGCGGCGGCGAGAACCGTGGCGGCGGCGAGAACCGTGGCGGCGGCGAGCGCGGCGGGGAACGCGGAGGCGGAGACCGTCGCGAGGGCCGTCGTCCGGAGCGCAGCAGCGAGAATCGCGGCGACCGCGGCGGTGACCGCAACCGGGGTGGAGACCGCGAGCGTCGCGGCGGCGAGAACCGCGGCGGCGAGCGAGGGGAGCGGTCCGAGCGCGGGGGCGGTTCCGGCGGTGGCAACAATGGTGGCGGTGGCGGCAGCCCGCCTCCTGCGGCATCCGGCGGGGGCTCCTCGGAGCCGTCCGGCGGGGGCAGCGAAGCCTGAGCCCTTGATTCCGGTTCGTGAGTGACAACGAAGGCCCGGTGGGTGCGAACCCCGCCGGGCCTTCTTCATTCGCCTGCATGGAGACGCACCCACGACTTCATGAACCCCGGTCTCCCGCACGGTCACCAGCCAGGCGGGCGAGGTCGTGAATGGGGTGACAACGTCCGCTTCATCGGGGCAGGCGGGCTGGTTCCCCAGTGCCGAGTTTGGCTACGGTGGCACTTCCACACCGGGGGCGTCGTTCCACCCCTGGGCCCATCTGAATCGCCTGGGATGAACCGCTCGCCTCCGCGCCTTCGCACGCTCCTGGACTCCCGCGCCCTGGCCGCAACGGGCTGGAAGCACGCCAGGAGGAAGCCGTGAGGATGGTGCGGAGGCTGTCGTGGCGCGTCCGGCGGCCCCTGGTCCGGGCCCGGGCCTGGGCGCTCCAGACAGCGGCCCGCGTGTGGGCGCCCATCGGGGCCACGTCGGGAGGCCGCTTCGCGGCGGACATCTTCTTCGCGGGGCGCACCGTGGCGCGCGGCTTCATGGGCGAGAACCTGCGCCTGCGCGCCGCCGCGCTCACGTACATCAGCATGTTCTCGCTGGTGCCGCTGCTGACCGTGGGCATCGTGCTGCTGCGCACGCTCCACCAGGAGCAGTTCCAGCGGAAGCTGCGCTTCGTCATCTCCGAGGTGCTGGCGCCGGGCGTCAGCGAAGAATCCGCCGCCCTGCTCGACCGGTTCCTGCACCCGGGAGACTCCATCGCGGTGGGCAGCGTGGGCTTCCTCGCGGTGCTGCTGTCGGCGGGCTCGCTGCTGCGCCACATCGACGGCGCGGTGAACGAGCTGTGGGGCATCCGGCGCCAGCGCCCGTGGCTGACGCGCCTGTCCATCTACGCGGGGCTGCTGCTCCTGGGCCCCATCTTCCTGGCCATCTCCTTCTCGGGCACGGGCCGGGTCCGCGTGCTCCTGCAGACCTACGCGCCCTCCGCGCCGCTGTTCATCGCCGTGGGCACCACGCTCATCGCCATGGGCAGCCTGACGCTGCTGTACCTCTGGACGCCCTACGCCCACGTGCGCGTGCGCTCGGCGCTGGCGGGCGGACTGGTGGCGGGCCTGGGCTGGATGCTGGCGAAGCAGGTGTACGCCGAGTTCGCCGCGCGCAGCTTCCTCTACAACCCGCTCTACGCGTCGCTGGGCGCCCTGCCCCTGTTCCTCGCCTGGGTGTACGTGAGCTGGCTGGTGATGCTGTTCGGCGCCCGGCTGTCCTACGCCGTGGAGCACGCCTCCTTCCGAGGCTCCCTCTTCGCCTTCGGCAGCCACCCGCGCGCGCACGAGCTGGTGGGCGCACGCGTCGCGCAGGACGTCACCCTGTGCTGGGTGGATGGGCTCACGCCCCCCCTGCCGCGCGAGCTGGCCACGCGGCTGCGCGTGCCGGAGTCGCTGGTGCACGAAGTGGTGGACCGGATGGTGGAAGCCCGCCTGCTGGAGCGCGCGCGACGAGGCGGCCTGCGCCCGGCGAAGGACC
Organism: Corallococcus exercitus; assembly: GCF_003611585.1. Taxonomy (GTDB): domain Bacteria; phylum Myxococcota; class Myxococcia; order Myxococcales; family Myxococcaceae; genus Corallococcus; species Corallococcus exercitus. The sequence continues at coordinate 67,872 of NZ_RAVW01000001.1, forward strand.
CCGCGGAGCTCACGCTCGCGGACCTCACGCTCGCGGTGCACGGGGTGATGATCACCGGTGGCCCCGAGACCTGGACGGGCCCCAAGGCCCCGGGCTTCGAACAGTTCGAACCCCTGTTCCAGGCGGCCGACTGTGCCGGGGTCGACCTGCTGCGCCGCACGCGGTGGCTGGACCTCGTGACACCGCTGCGCCCGGGGCTGCTCGCCCCGCCCGCCCCCGAGGCTCCCAAGGCAGCGGTCGGTGGCGGAAATCCGTAACGTTTTTAGAGGGTTGGGAGCCCACCCGGCTTGCAAGGAGGAGGTGTTCTGTTATGTATTCGCGACTCGACAACGGGCCAGAGAGCCCTGTCACCAAGGGGTCACGGGGTTTGCGGGAGCGTCCGATGCTCAAGTCCGATCTGATCAACATCCTCGTCGCCAAACGAGGCGTGACCCAGAAGCAGGCGGAGGCGACCATCGAGACGATTTTCGAGTCGATGAAGGACGCCCTCTGCCGCGGGGAGAACATCGAGATTCGCGGGCTTGGCGCCTTCCACGTGAAGAACTACCAGGGCTACCAGGGCCGCAACCCGAAGACGGGCCAGGTCATCCCGGTGAAGCCCAAGCGCGGCCTGCTCTTCCGCACCGGCAAGGAGCTGCGCGACCGGGTCAACCGCCCCGCGCCGCTGCAGGCCCAGTCGGACCTGCCGCCCTCCTCCGAGTTCAAGGGCAGCAGCGGCACCGGCACCCTCTAGGCCTCACCGCCCCACTGCGACCGGCGCCAGCCGGCCGATGGGGCGAATCTGCAGATCCCCGTCCAGCTCGCCGTAGGTGAGCACCGCCACGTCCGGGAACGGCCCCTCGCACAGCTTGCGCAGCGGGCGGCGGATGTCCGGAGCCGTGAGCAGCACCGCCCGGCCCCCATTGGCGATCTGCCGCACCCCCTCCAATATCTCCATGATGCGCTCCGGCTCCGGCGCGGGCCCCCTGGGGCCGCTGGCGCGCAGCACCTCTTCCACTTCCGGATCCACGAGGTACGCGTACAGCGGGCCCGTGGGCGCGAACTGGTGGCTCAGGTAGCGGTGCAGGGCCTGACGGCAGCGCTCGGCCAGGGCGGTGGCGTCCCCTTCGGTGGTGGGCGCCACGAGCGCCTCCAGGATGGCGCGCAGGTCGCGGATGCTCACCTGCTCCTGCACGAGCCGCCGCAGCACGTCCACCAGCAGCGGCAGCGGCACCTTCTGCAGCGCTTCCTTCACCAGCACGGGGGACTGGGCCTCCAGCCCCTCCAGCAGCCCCTGCACCTCCTGGAGCCCCAGCAGCGCGGAGGCGCGCAGGCGCAGCACGGCCCGCAGGTGGTCCGCGATGAGCTCCGACGGCTTGCGCAGCGGCACCTGCGCCAGCTCCAGCCGGGAGCGGGCCCCCTCCCCCACGCGGCTGACGGGACGTCCACTGGCGGGCTCCACGGCCGCCTCCGCCTGGACCTCCAGGAAGGCCAGCTCGCCGGGAGGAACGAGCGCATACAGGGCCCCGGGCTGCACCACGCCGCCACCGGCGGGCACTTCGTCCAGGAGGATGCGGTACTCGCCGGGCCCCAGGTAGGCGGCGTGGGTCCGCACCCGGATGCCGGGGATGCGCACGCCCAGTTCGAAGAACAGCTCGTCACGCACGGCGTTCAGCACCGTGTGCACGAAGGCGCCCCCGTCGGCCTCCGCGAGCGGCGTGAGCTGCGCGGACAGGTCCAGCGTGAGGGGCGTCACACCGACCGGTGCCTTCGCGCTCTCGGGAGGCTTGCCTGCGGCTCCAGCCGGCACCGCGGCCCCGGTGGGAGCCCCGTCCTTCGACTGCGGCTTCTCCGGCGCCTGGCCCTTGCGCCGCAGCGCATGGCCGAGCCCTCCGAGGCCCGCCGCCAGGACGAGGAAGGTCAGGTGCGGCATGCCCGGCATCAAAGCCAGCGCGACGCACAGGCCCGCGACGGTGGCCAGCGTGCGGAAGTCACCGAAGAACTGGGAGCCAATCTCCGCCCCGAGCGAGTCCTCCTCCTTCTCCGACGCCACCCGCGTGACGACGAGGCCCGCAGCCACCGCGATGCACAGTGAAGGCACCTGGGACACGAGCCCGTCACCAATGGCGATGAGGGCGAAGGTGGCGGCGGCCTCGGAGAAGGACTGGCCGTTCTGCAACACGCCAATGAGGGTGCCGCCCAGCAGGTTCACCGCGACGATGACGAGGCCCGCGACGACGTCGCCCTTCACGAACTTCATCGCGCCGTCCATGGCGCCGAACATCTGGGACTCACGCTCCAGGTCGCGCCTCCTCCGCCGGGCCGCCGTCTGGTCGATGGCGCCCGCGCGCAGGTCCGCATCGATGGACATCTGCTTGCCGGGCATCGCGTCCAGCGTGAAGCGGGCGGACACCTCCGCGACCCGCTCGGCGCCCTTGGTCACCACCAACAACTGCACCAGCGTGAGGATGGCGAACACCACCGCGCCCACCACGTAGTCGCCTCGCACCACGAACTCGCCGAAGGCCTGGATGACCTCGCCCGCGTGGCCCTCCGAGAGCGCCAGCCGCGTGGACGACACGTTGAGCGACAGCCGGAACAGCGTGGTGAAGAGCAGCAACGTGGGGAACGACGTCACCCGCAGCGCATCCTTCGCGTTCAGCGCCGCGACCAGGAGCGCCACCGCCGCGGCCAGGTTCACCGCGAGCCCCACGTCGAGGAGCCACGCCGGCAGCGGAATGATGAGCGCGCCCAGCACCGCGGCCATCGCCACCGCGAGCACGACGTCCGAGGATTGACGAGCCTTCAGCAAGACCTTGATAAGTGGGTGCATCACGTCTGTCTCCGTGGACGGTCGTCCGGCTCGCGCAGCTCCATCGCGGTACGCAACACGACGGCCGCCGCCTGGTACAGCTCCTCGGGGATGGACTCTCCGACGTCGAAGTGGATGAGGCTGCGAGCCAGCGGCACGTCCCGGACCACGGGGATGCCCTGCCGGTGCGCCTCCTCCTTGAGCGCGAGCGCGTCCTGTTCGCGGCCCTTGGCCACGAGGTAGGGCGCGTCGCATTCGCCCGCGTCGTAGCGGAGCGCGACCGCGATGTGCGTGGGGTTGACGATCACGGCGGTGGCCTTCTGCACCCCACGTGCCGGACCACCCTGCGCCAGTTGACGATGCAGGGCCTTCCGCTGCCCCTTGTGGCGCGGGTCGCCCTCGCTCTCCTTGTGCTCCCGTTTGATTTCTTCACGGCTCATCATCAGCTCGCGCCGGTGCCTGCGCCGGGCAAGCGCGTAGTCCACGGCGCCGCACCCCAGCGCCACCCACGCCAGTCGCGTCACCAACGCCGCCAGCCGGCCGACGAGGAACTCCAAGCCCTGGGTTCCATCGAGCCACGCGGCCCGCAGGGCATCAGGGCCGACCGTCTCCACCTCATCCCAGACGATGAAGGCCAGCAGTGCCGCCACGAGCAGCGCCTTGCCCATCTCGACCAGTGGCCGGACGCTGAAGAGGCGTTTGAGGCCCGCGGCGGGATTGATCCGCTCGAGCTTCGGCGCGACATGGCGCGCGTCCACCTCGAAGCCCACGGTGGCCACGGAGACCGCCAGCGATGCCATGAGTGCTCCGCCCAACGCGGGACCGCACAGCCGCGCGGCGACCCAGGCCCCCTCTTCCCATGCACCCGCGAGGGTCTGCTCCAGCATCAACCGCGCGGTCCAGTCCCTCAGCCGCGCGAAGCCTTCGGGTGCGAACGCGATGAAGCCCAACAGTCCGCCCAGCGTCGTCGCGCTGGAGGACAACATCCGGCTGCGAGGAAGCTGGCCCTTGCGCCGCGCCTCCCGCAGGCGTTTCGCGGTGGGCTGTTCCGTCTTCTCGCCGCTCATCGCGAGACCTCGCCCAGCAGCGCCAGCGCCCCCTCGGTCGAAGCCACGCCCGCGAGCAGCCGCTCACACAGCAGCCCCACGCCCAGCCATAGCAACGCGCCGCCCCCGAGGATGCGCAGGGGGGCTCCCAGCTCCTGGAGATTCACCTGGGCCGCGGCGCGGGAGGCCATGCCCAGGAAGCAATCCACCGCGAGCGCCGCGGCGGCCACCGGGGCTCCCACCGCGAGCCCCGTGGCCATGGCGCCGCCCACCATCACCACCACGTGCAGGGCCGAGACCTCCGTGGGCACGAAGGCGCCCAGCCGCACCACCCCGAAACCTCGCAGCAGGGCCGAGATGACCACCGGGAACAGCGCTCCCGACACCACCCTCGCCACCAGCAGGTTGTACAGCGCGTCTCCCGTGGCGGACTCACGGCTTCCCGCCAGCGGCAGGCTCGCCTCCGCGGAGGTTCCTCGGAACAGGTCGATGAAGCGGCCCCCCATCCTCGCCGCATCGAAGGGCAGCGCGGACACAAGCCCCACGGAGACACCGTAGGCCAGCTCGCGCACCACGAGCGCCGCCATCACCACCGGCGTCTCCACCGTGCCGCTGAACTCCACTCCCGCTTCGATGTGCAGGAAGAGCGACAGCGCGAACACCAGGCCCAGGCGGACCGTCGTGGGCGCGGCCTGGCCTCCCAGCAACGGGCAGAGGAACGCGATGGGTACGAGCCGGGCCGCGCACAGCGCCACCGCTACAACGTGCGGTCCCAGGGAGAGGAGTTGTTCGCCCAACACGTCCGGGTTCACAGCGCCACCTCCGCGATGAGCATGAGGACCTGCTGGGTGAAGCGCGTGAGCTGACCGGCGATCCACGGGCCCGCGAGCACCAGGGACAGCACCGCCGCGCACAGCTTGGGCACCACCGACAGCGTGCTCTCCTGTAACTGGGTCGTTGCCTGGAAGAGGCTCATCAGGAAGCCCACCAACAGGCTCGCGCCAATGGGCGGCAGCGAGGCGACCACCATCAACAGCAGGGCTTCACGCCCCAGGGTGAGCAGGACGTCCTGGGTCACGGTGTCACCGGTAGCCGAGGATGAGTCCCCGCGCGAGCAGGGCCCAACCATCCACGGCGACGAAGAGGAGGATCTTGAAGGGCAGGCTCACCTGCCCCGGCGACAGCGTCTGCATGCCCAACGCGAGCAACACGTTGGCGACGACCATGTCGAGCACCAGGAAGGGCAGGAAGACGATGAAGCCAATCTGGAAGGCTTCCTTCAGCTCGGTGATGACGAAGGCCGGGATGACGACGAACAGGTCCGTCTCATGCACCTGCTCCGCCTCCTCCGGAGGACGCAGCTCGCGGGCCAGGTCCACGAAGCGGGCCCGCTCCTCGGGGCTGCCGTGCTTCGTGAGGAAGCCGCGCAGGGGCTCCGTCACCTGCTTCGCGGCGGAGAGGACCTGCGCTCCGGAGTGCACCTCGTCGTACGCCGCTTGTCCCGCGTCGTACATGCGCTCCATCACCGGCGCCATGATGTGCCCCGTCAGCACCACGGCGAGCCCCGTCAGCACCACCGTCGGCGGTGCCTGCTGCGTGCCCATCGCCGAGCGGGCCAGGGAGAGCACCACGGCGATCTTCGAGAAGCTCGTCAGCATCAGCACCGCGAACGGCAGCAGCGACAGGAGCGTGAGCATTCCCATCATCGCCAGTGGGCTGCCGGCATAGGAGGCCTGCGCCAGGGAGGGCTCCGAGGCGAACGCGATCGCGGGAAGGAACACACCGCATCCCAATCCGAGGGCCTTCATCCCCCACCCCGCTTCCGGGACGCGCCACACGCAACCTGCGTCTGTCGCGCACGGGGAAAGAGCACCGTCGGCTCCAGGTCCACCCGAGGCTTCACGGTGGCCCTGGGCATCGCTCCGGGCAGGACGGCCATGGCGCGGGTCTCATGGATCTCCGCGAAGGTGTCGCCGTAGGCCACGAGGTAGCGCCGTCCCTCCGCCTCCACGAGCGCGAGGCCGCAGCGCTGTGAAAGCCCCGTCCGAAAGATGATGCTCAGGGGCGCCGGAGCGGAGTCATCGCGACTCCCCGCCTCGCCTCCCTTGCGGAGCAACACCCAGCCCAGCCCCGCCAGGGCCATCGAGCCGACGAGCAGGCGCGAGGTGCCCACCAGCGACAGTCCTCCCAGCGGCGCGAGCGTCGCCAGCCCCACCAGCAGGGCCGACGCGAGCAGCAGTCGGCCGCGTGGAGAGAAGGAGGACAGCAACGTGTTCACCGGTCCGCTCACGGCAGCAACGCCAGGATGCGGGCGCCCACTTCGCCTTCGATCTCCACCAACTCCGCACGCGCGACCACTCGGTCGCCCACGCGCAGCAACACGGGGCTGCTCGCATTCACGTGCAGGGGCAGCAGTGTCCCCGGCTTGAGCGCCGCCAGCTCCGCCAAGGGCAACAGCAACCGCGTCAGCTCGATCTCCACATCCACCGGGAGCGGCGGCATCGCCTCGCTCCGCTTGTTCGTCGCCATGTCCGACTCCTGTCGGGCCGCGTGCGAGTGCACGACGCTCCCTGTCGAAAAACCGTCCGCGAGAAACTCGCCCCGGAGCGCGAAGCCCCGGGTGATCAGCTGTCCTTTTCCCTCCACGCGCCCATCGCGGAGACGCACGCCCTCGAAGAGCACGACGTCTCCCGCCGACAGCGCATCCACGGCCGAGGCCTGCAACGGGCTGCGTCCCACGAGGCAGCGTGCGGGCACCGATGCCGCCAGCACCTGGGGCGCGATGGCGCCTGCCGATTCCACGGGCAGTTCCTGAAACGCGGTCTGCACGGCACGGGCGGGCAGGAGCACCCGGCCTCCCACCGTCGCGTCCTCCACCGTTGCCGTCAGCAACACCGCGACATAGGGCTGTCTCGGGTCGACTCGCGTCAGCACGTCACCGCGCCGCATCGACACCGCGGACAACCGAGGTCCCAGCCTTCGCACCCATTCACCTTGCCCGCGCATCGCGGCCAGGGCGGACAGCAGCAGGTACACCAGCGTGGACTCTTCCAGCCGGGTCAGCTCCGTCACGGGAGCCGGCCGCAGTCCCGCCCCCGCCAACTTCGCCAACGCCGCGAAGACCCACGGCACCTCCAGCTCCACGATGGCCGTGCCGCCCACCGCCGACAGCTCCACCAGCGCGAACACCATGCCCACCGCCAGCTCACGCTCCGGCTGGACCGCCGCCTGCACCAGGTGCCCCTCCACCTTGACCGTCGCGCTCAAGTCCCGTGACAGCGCCGCGCCCACGTCGCGCAGGAGCTCCGCGCCCCATCGCCCTACCTGGGGCCGCTGTCCCAGCACCAGGTGGGCGCGCGTCAGCCGGCGTGCACCCGGGTGGAACGGACGCGTGGGCTTCTTCGAGACACTGGGAGACCTGACTGGATTCGTTTGCATCCGGCACTCCGGAACGGCGATGGGACACACGTCCCCTGTGCACGGCCCCAGCCAGGGGGCCGGCTCGTGGAATCAGGGTGTTGGCAGGGGGGAGAGGTCCGTCATCGGGATGCTGCGTTCCCGGTTCGGGATGGCCCTCCACGCACCCGGCCGCTCAGCGCAGGGCCTCGCGGATGCGCCGCTCCGCCAGGGCGGTCAGGACCGGGGCGGCATCCCCCGGCGGTCCAGCGTCCTCCCACTGGGGAAACCGGCTGCGGTGGTACGGCGGAAGCCCGCGCAGGGCTTCCTGGCGCAGAGCCTCGGGCGCCGCCTCCAGGAAGAGGGCCAACCGGTTCGCGGCGTCTGCCCGTTCGCCGAACTCCGCCGCCACCTTGGCATGTCGCTGCGCGGAGGGCATGGCGGCGAAGCGCTCCAGATAGCGCAGCGCCCTTCCCGCCTCCGCGTCCACCAGGCCGCCCAGCAGCTCCGCGGCGCGCTCCCGCGCCAGGACGCAGACGACCAGCGCGATGCGCTCCAGGGGCAGGGACAGCGCGGGCAGCGTGACGTCCGCCACCGTGGCCTGGGGTGCTTCCTTGCGCGATGGAAGGAGCTTCCGGGCCAGGCGCATCGCCCGTCCCACGCGTGTGGCTTCCATGGCGTGCTCAGGCCAGCTTGCGCGTGGAGCCCGGTGTCACCACCGGCCGCGCGGGCGTGGGCGGCGCAGGCGGTGCCACCGGAGGCTGCTCCGCGAGGGCCTGGTAATGCCTCCAGCGCAGCGTCGTCCAGACGAGCGCGCCGGACAGCCCCGTCACCAGCACGCCCAGCAGGGCGAGCACCACCCGCAGCCGCAGCGGCACGGGTCCCCCCTTCGGAGACGGCGCCTCCACATGCGTCGTCACCTCATCCACCAGCAGCGACACCGCCTCCGGAGACAGTCCTTCCACGCCTCCCGCGATGAGCTCGCGCAGCGTGTCCGCCGACTTGCGCACGCGCTCCGCGCCACCGGGCGCCGCTCTCAGCATGGCTGACGCCTTCGATGGCGTCGGAGCCTGACCGGGCCTCGGCGGAGGTGGAACCACCAGGTGCACCCGCGCCAGCAGCACGCCGTCCACCGTCTGGAGGGTCTTTTCCAGCTCGCGCTCCATCCCCCGGACGCGGCAGACCTGTTCCTCCAGCGGCGAGCGCACGAGCCCGCTCCCGCCGAACACGTCACAGCCCGTCTCCGCGGCGAGCCGGGGCAGTCCCAGCTCCGCCAGGATGCGCACGGCGTCCGAGGACTGCGCGTCCGTCACCTCGATGGCCCAGGTGGGTTTCTTGCCCGGCTCGGGCACCTTGCGCGCGTCGAGCCCCCGCTCGACGAGCACCGTCTGCAGCTCGTTGGCCTGACGCTCGTCGAGGCCGTGCTGGATGCGCTCCCGGCACGCGGAGGCGCCCAGGAGCAGGAGGAAACAGAGACAACGAAGGGGAGCGGAACGCATGGAAGGAAGGACTCCTCACACCTGGGTCTGGAGGACCTGCTTGACGCCGCCGGTGGCCTTCTCGACGACCTTGCCGGCGAGGTCGAGCTCCTGGCTGGCGCGGTAGACGTGGGCCTGGAGCGCGAGCAACTCCGAGGGACTGAACGTGCGGCCGGACTCGGCGAGCTTCAGGATGTGGTCCAGCCGCTGCTGCGCCTGCCCCACCCGGTCCAGCACCTCCACCGCCTGCTGACTCCGCGCCGCCTGGACCGAATCCACGCGGGCTCCCGGCTTCACCTCCGCGCAGCCCGCCTTCGCCCGCTCCACGCCTTCCGCCCGCGCCGTGCCGGCGGGTGCCTCGGTGGGCGTCCGTGCCGGCTTCGGCGGCCCCTCCGTCGTCACCGGCACGGGGCGCGACGCGGGCTCGCGCACGCCTTCCAGCACCTTGCCGAAGGTCTCCCTGCCGGACTCCACCGCGGGCGAAGGGCCCGCACCGCCCACGGCTCCCAACTTGTCGATGGCCATCGCGAACGCGCCTCAGCGGATGTTGTTGATGGCGGCCTTCGCCGAGTCGTGGCGGACCTTCATGATGTTGGAGATGGCGTTGTGCTCGCGGCTCTCCTTCTGCATCTCGTTCTGGAGCGAGAGGTAGGCCATGTTGAACTTCTGGCCGTCCGCGGCCATCAGCTTCTGCGCCTCCAGCAGGTCCCACGCATCCCCCTGCCCCGTCGCCGCGGCCCCCGTCCCTGCCGTCGCGCCGGCCGTGCTCGCGCGCGCCGACATCGCGGAGGCACCGCCCGTCGCGGACACCGACGACACCGCTTCGGCCGGCACCGCCGCCGACACCGTGCCGGCCAGCGTGGACACCACCGCGCTGGAGATGGCGCCCGACGGCAGCATGCCGCCCACGAGCCCCGCCCCCGTGCGCACCACCTCGCGCGCCGCTCGCGCCAACGTGGGGCCGAACTCCGTCTTCGGCGTCTGGCGCTCGATGGAGGGGGCGATGCTCAACGACGGGATGCGACGGTCTTCCAAGGGGTGCCTCCGGCAGGGATTCGCCGGGGCTGCCTTCCACCGTCCGTGCCAGGGCCCAACCCCTTGAAACGACAGGGGCGCGCTCCGCCGCATCCGCGCCAGGCGTCTCCGGTGGGCTCGCGCCGGGTCCACGGCGCGGGACGGCAAAGCAAAACCCGAAAACTTGCCTCCGCGCCAACCTGCTTCACAGTTGTCGCGTCCTGTCGCACTTGAAGGTGAGCACTCCGATGATGACCCCCTCCAACGGCCCCCGTCCGAACGAGCGCGAGCGCTACCACCCGCGCGTCGAAGCGCGTCTCCAGGTGAAGGTGCTCCTGTCAGGCCGCACCGTGACGGCGCAGGCGCGCGATATCTCCATGAACGGCCTGTTCCTCCAGGCCCACCCGGCGGACTCGCAGCGCGCGCTCACCATCGCCCTGCCGCTGCCGGGCGACCGCGAGCTCGTCACCATGTGCACCATCCGCCGCCGGGAAGTGGACGGCGTCGCGCTGGAGTTCGGCGAGCTGGACTGGGACGACCTCATCGCCCTGGCCCGCTTCCTCCATCCGCACCTGCCGTAAGGCCTTCCGGTGGAGCGTCAGTCCGCGGCCGTGCGGGCCGTGCGCAGGCGCTCCACCAGGTCCATCAGCTCCGCGCCGCGGAAGGGCTTGTGGATGTAGCCGTCCGCGCCCGCCTGCGTCGCGCTCTCCACGTCCGCCTTCTTCGCCTTCGCGGTGAGCATGTAGAGCGGCACCTTCGCGGTGACCGGGTCGCTCTTCAGGATGCGGCACACGGAGACGCCGTCCAGCTGCGGCAGCACCACGTCCATCAGGATGAGGTGGAAGGTCCGGTCGCGGGCCAGCTTCAGGCCCTCGATGCCATTGGCCGCGCAGACCACGTCCACCGCGCCGTCGCTCAACATGGAGCGCACCAGCTCGCGGATGACGGGCTCGTCCTCGACGAGGAGGATGTGGAAGGGTGCCTGCGCGTTGCCAGCCATGGTTCCTCGGGGCCCCTCGTAGGCCATTGCCCTGGCGACGTCCAGCGAAGCGACGCCTCCGAGCAGCCCCTCTGTACGAAACCAGTCCACCATCGGATTTCCCGCGGGCGGGGTCGCTCCAGCCCCGCCTAGATTTCGGCGACGCCGTCGCGCTCGGCCCAGCCCTCCAGGCCGTTGGGCAGGCGGATTCGCACGTACTTCCCCGTCTCCTCCAGGAGCTGCACCTTCAGGCCGGCGTGCACCTCGAAGAGGGAGCGTCCTTCCGAGCGGGGCAGCTCCCGCGCCACCAGCGTGGGCGACAGCACCACGGCCTCATGCACGTTCTGGTGCACCCAGATGTGCGCAGCCAGGAGCATCGCCGCCGGCACCGCCGCCGTGAGGCAGAGGCCCGCCACCACGGCCACCGCCGTGCGCCGCAGCGCGGGGAAGACGCGCCGGAAGAGCAGCAGCGCGAAGCCCACCAGCCACGCGACGAAGAAGACCCAAGCCACCGCCGCGCCGTCCGTCGCCGCCGCCAGCCGGGGGAGGAAGGCCTCGTCCGCGGTGGCGCCCACCACCTTGTCCACCTGCCGCGCTCGCGCCAGGGCCAGGTTGGCCTCCAGGTCCGCGGCGCGTCCGCCCTGCTTCCAGGCCTGCTCCAGCGCCAGCACCGCGCGGCCCAGGTCGCCCCGGGCCAGGTGCGTGGTGCCCAGGTTGTAGAGCACGTCCGGCCCGCCGAAGCCGTGGGCGATGAGCTTCTCGTAGTGGGCCTGCGCGGTGGCGTAGTCCTCGCGCCCGTACGCATCGTTGGCCTGCTGGAAGACGGCCTCCGCTTCCTCGGCGGTGTAGTAGCCCTGCGTCGCCGCGTCGCTCATCCGGCCCAGCCTTCCATCACCGCCGCCGCGGTCGCCAGCACCTTGCGCCGCTCGCCCGGCTCCACCCCGCCGCCGTAGCGGCCCAGGTCGCACGCCTCCAGCACGAAGAGCACGCGCGCGCGCCGCTCCGCGTCCACGCCCGCCGCCGCCAGCTTCTCCCCGAGCGCCTCGCGCGTCAGCCCGCCCACGGGGAAGCCCAGCTGCGCCTCCAGGAAGCCCACCATGGCCTTCTCCACCTCCACGTAGAAGGCCCCCGCGTCCGCGCCCGCCTTGAGCTTCTCCGCCTCCGCCAGCCGCTTGCGCGCGGCCTTCGCCTGCTGACGGCCCCGGCCCGCCTCGGAGCGGGTGGCCAGCCGGCCGCGCATGCCGCCGATGAACGCCACGCCCGCCAGCAGGCCCAGCGGAGCCAGCACGCCCGCGATGAAGAAAGGCCGCATCCACACGGGCTGCGACGGTCCCACGAAGTGGGCCTGGGCGCGCACCGGGCGCAGCCCTCCCGTGGTGAGCACGTTCTTCTGCTCGTTGGCCGCGTCCGCCACCTGCGAGGGCGTCATCGCCGACGGCAGCGAGGACACGCCGCCCGCGCCCGCCTCCACGGTGATGGTGACAGGGTCCGTGCGCGCCGTCTCGTACTGGCGCCGCGACGGATCAAAGTAGGGGAAGCGCAGCTCCGGCAGCGTGAAGGTGCCCGTGCGCTGCGGCATCACCAGGTACTCCACCACGCGGCGGCCCTGGATGCGGTTGCGGTTGGGCGTGACCCGGTCCGTCGTCGTCGGCTCGTAGATTTTCAGCGCGGCCGGGCCGGTGAGCTTGGGCGGGGTGACGTTCTTCACGTTGCCCTGCCCCTCCAGGATGACCTTCACCGTGATGGGCTGTCCCAGCTCCACGCGCGTCTGCGACACGTCCAGCGACATGCGCCACGAGCCCACGTTCGCGTTGGACATGTTCGGCGGCGCACCGGACGGCAGCGGCCGCACCTTCACCTTCAGGCCATTGGAGACGCGGTGCACGCGGTGGCCCGCGAAGAGGAAGCCCGTGGTGATGTCCGCTTCCGCCGGGGTGATGAGCAGCGTGCCGGACTTCACCGGGAACAGCGCGCGGCGGCGCAGGAGGTAGGCGCGATACGGGATGCCATCCACCACCTTCTGCTCGCCCGTGAGCTGCGTGGGGCTCTCCACCTCCTCCGTCCAGAAGCCCTCCAGCTTGGGCATCGTCACCGCGTCCACGCTGGACAGGTCCACGCGCGAGTAGATGTAGAGCGACAGCGTGGCCTGCTCGCCCACGTAGAGGTCGTCCCGGTCCAGGCTCGCGCGCAGGAACAGGTCCGAGTCCCCGCGCGGAATCACCGGCTCATCGTCGTTGAGGTCGGAGTCGTCGTCCCCGAACGGATCCGGCATGTTGCGGAAGTTGCGGAACGGATCCGGCAACGACGGCCGGCCGCCCTGCTGCGCTTGAGGTGCGCCGCCCGCGTGGCCTTCGCGCGCGGTGAGCTGCACGGCGTCCGTGCGGTACGTGCGGCCTCCCGCGGTGAGCGTCGAGGGCGGAATGGTGAGCTTGCCCGCGCGCAGCGGGCGCATGATCAGCTCGTGGCGGGTGATGTCCTGGATGACGGCCGGGCCGCCACCGGACAGCGAGATGGAGCGCTGGCTGCCGCGTGACGAGGAGAGCACCTCGAAGTCGTTGGACTCGGGCAGGCGCACCTGGGCGTTGGACGGCGCGTCCACCACCACCACGGTGAGCTTGAAGGTGTCGTCGGTGCCCACCTCGGTGCGGTCCACCGTCTGGTAGAACTCGATGTCCGCCGCCCACGCCGGCGCCGTGGCCAGGAGGGCGAGCACGGCGAGCAGCGCCGTGCGTCCGCTACCAGTCCTTCTCATTGGGCTTCCTCTGCTTCTTCTTCTGCTGGAAACGCCAGAGCTGGAGATTCTTCTCGTTCTGCTTCATCGCATCCAGCAGCCGCTCGGCTTCCTGCCGGTCGACGTCACCCGGCGAACTTCCGCCGTCGCGCGGGTTCGATTCCGTGTCCTCGTCGCCCTCGCTGCCGCCGTCCGTGCCGCCATCGCGCGAGTCGCCTTCGCCCTCGTCCTGGCCTCCGTCGGCGCCGCCATCCGCGCCTCCGTCGCCCTTCTGGTTCGGATCCTGCTGCCCGCCATCCGCGCCGCCATCCGCGCCGCCATCACCGGGCCCGGCGTCACCACCGCCACCATCCGCGCCGCCGTCCTGACCGCCATCCGGCGCACCGCCGTCCGCGCCTCCGTCAGCGCCGCCATCCGGACCGCCGTCCTGGCCTCCGTCTTGAGGGGTGCCGCCGTCGCCCTTCTGGCCGCCGTCCTCGCCCGCGTCCGGACGTCCGCCGTCGTTGCCGCCGTCCTGGCCTCCGTCGGTGCCGCCATCCGGACCGTTCTGGGGCGGAGGCAGGTCGCGCAGCACCACCTCGTAGTTGTGCCGGGCCAACGGATCCGTGGGGTCCAGCGTGAGCGCCTTGCGGTACGACTTGAGCGCCTCCGCGCGGTCGCCCGACGTGGCCGCGAGGTTGCCCAGGTTGTACCAGCTCTTCTGCGCCAGGTCGGGCTGACGGGATGACTCCGCCACCTGCTTGAACGCCTCGCGCGCTTCCGCCGAGCGCCCCAGCTTCGCCAGCGCGTCCGCGCGGTTGAACTCCACCGTCGGATCATTCGGCCGCTCCTTCTTCGCGGCCTCGAAGTCCCGGAGCGCGTCCTCGTAGCGCCCCGCCGCGTAGGCTTCGCGCCCACGCTGCACCAGCGGGTGGTCCTTCTCCAGCGGCCCCACCGCCCACGCGGGCCCCGGCAGCGCCAGCAGTCCCGCCAGGCCCACCGCCATCGCGCGCGCCGCACGCCGCCGCATCGAACGCGCGCTCATGCGGTCCTCCGGCGCGAAGGGATGAGCGACATGCCCAGCACCAGCAGCACCAGCCCGGGGATGGCGAACAGCTGGAAGCGCTCGTCGTAGCGGACCGTCACGCGGCTCTCCAGCTCGCTCTTCTGGAGCTGGTCGATGCGCTCCACCACCTGCCCCATCGCCACGCCGTTGGGCTGGTAGAAGAAGGCGCCGCCCGTGGCGTCCGCGATGGCCGTGAGGCCCGCGCGGTCCAGGCGCGTGATGACCGTGTCGCCGTTGGAGTCCTTCTTGTAGTCCACGAACTCGCCGCGCCGGTCGTAGACGGGAATGGGCTCACCGGAGTCCGAGCCCACGCCCACCGCGAGCACCTGGACGTGCGCGTCCTTCAACGCATCCGTGGCCTCGCGCACCTCGCCCGTGAGGTCCTCGCCGTCCGACAGCAGCACCACCACGCGCTCCTTGGAGCCCCGGTCCGCGTTGTCCAGCACCTGCTTGGCCAGCTTCAGCGCCGCGCCCACGTTGGTGCCGCCCTGGGGCATCACGTCCGGATCCACCGCGCGCAGGAACAGCTTCACCGCCGAGTAGTCCGACGTGAGCGGCGACTGCACGAACGCATCCCCGGCGAACACCACCAGGCCCGCGCGGTCGCCCTTCAGTTCATCCAGCAGCGTGTTGAGCTCCAGCCGCGCGCGATCCAACCGGCTGGGCTGCACGTCACGCGCGAGCATGGACTTGGACGCGTCCAGCGCCACCACCACGTCGATGCCCCGGCGCTTCGTCAGCTCGCTCTTCGTGCCGCACTGGGGCTGCGCGAGCGCGAGCCCGAACAGCATCAACCCCAGGCCGTACAGGCTGCCCTGCACCGCCGGCCGCCACACGGACACACCGGGCGCGAGCGTCGCCACGTGGCGCTCCGCGATGAGCGCCGACAGCCGCGTCCTGCGGCCCAGCGCCTTGAGCAGCGCGAGCACGCCCAGCAGCACGCCCACCAGCGCCAGCCCCAGGAACAGCGGCTGTGCCAGGCCCACCTGATAGCCCAGCAGCGTGAAGCGCCATGCCTCCAGCGTGGGCATCATGGGAACACCCGCAGGAAGGTGGCGCGCAGCAGCAGCTCCAGCGCGGCGAGCCCGAAGGCCACCAGCAGGAACGGGTGGAAGTTCTCCTTGTAGGTGGCGCTGGCGCCACCCTCCATCAGCTTCGAGCGCTCCAGCGCGTCGAGCACCTTCTGCAGGCCCTGCTTGAGGCCTTCCGGGTCGGTGGCGCGGTAGTACTCGCCGCCGGTGCGGTCCGCGATGTCCTGCATCAGCTCCGGGTTGATGGGGATCTCCGTCTCACGCCACACGGTGTTGCCGAACAGGTCCGTGCCCTGCGGGAAGGGCACCTTGCCGCCCTTGCCCACGAGGATGGTGTAGATGGGGATGTGGAGCGACGCGGCCATGTTCGCCGCGTCCAGCGGCGAGATCTTGCCGGCGTTGTTGTCGCCGTCGGTGATGAGCACCACCACCCGGCTCTTCGCGTCCGAGTCGCGCAGGCGGTTGAGCGACGTGGCGATGGCGTCACCGATGGCCGTGCCGTCCTCCAGCACGCGGGTGCGCAGTTGCTTGAGCACTTCCTTGAGCACGCCGTAGTCGAGCGTCAGCGGCGACTGCGTGTACGCGGCGCCGGAGAACACCACCAGGCCCAGGCGGTCGTTCACGCGGCCGGTGATGAAGTCCGCGAGCACCTCCTTCGCCACGTTGAGGCGGTTCTGCGGACGGAAGTCACCGGCCTCCATGGACGTGGACAGGTCCAGCGCCACCACGATGTCGATGCCCTCCACCGACAAATCCCTCACGCGCGAGTCGCGCGACTGCGGCCGGGCGATGGCCACCACCGCGGCAATCACCGCCGCCGCGCGCAGGATGGGGAGCAGCGGCAGGAGGTACGTGCGGAAGCCGCGGCCGCCCTTCGCGAAGACGTGCGCGGCGGAGAAGCGCAGCGTGGCGCGGCGCTTGCGCTCCCAGAAGGCGAGCACGAGCAGCAGCGGCGCCAGCAGCAGGGCCCAGAGCGCCTCCGGGTTATTGAACGCGAGGTCCGGGGGCAGCATCGGGCTTGGGGGGAGCGGGAGGAACGTACGTCCTGGCGAGCAGGTCGTAGCCAAAGGCCAACGCCTGATTGCAGGACTCGGGGGACGCGTCGGCGCGGGCGTACTTCACCATGTCCGACTCGGAGACGAAGCGCATCAGCGCGTCCTCCGGCAGGCCCGGCGTGGGCAGCCGGCGCAGGGACGCCATCAGTTCGGACGACGTGCACTCCAGGGCCTCGAAGCCGTAGCGCTCGCCCAGGTAGCCGCGCACGATTTCGGAGAGGCGGAAATAGAAGTCCTTCACCAGGCCCCGGCCGGGCAGGTCCTCGCGCTTGAGCGCGTCCAACGACTGGCGCACGCGCACGTCCAGGGGCAGCAGCGGAACGACCTTGTCGCGCTTCGGGCGGCGCTGCCACCAGCGCACCAGCATCCAGGCCGCGAGCCCCACCACCAGCGCCGCCGCCAGTGCGTAGAGCAGCGTCCACGAGCGAATGGGCACTTCCTGCGGGGGCTGGTAGTCGAACAGCTCCGCGCCCTGCCCCTGCGCGTCCGGCGGCAGCGAGGAGGCCACCTCCACCGGCTTGCCCTTGAGAACGAACCGGCGGGGCCCTTCCGGCGTCGCCACGTCGAAGGTGAGGTCGGGCAGCTGCACGCTGCCGAGTTCGAACGCGGAGAAGCGCAGGCCGAACGTCGTGGTCGCGTCGTTCGCGTTGTCCTGGCGCTGGCGCGTCTGCTGGAGCAGCTCCACCGGGCCATCCCCCGTGGGGGCCACCAGTTCGTAGCGCTGGTCCTTCGGGTGCGTGAGCGTCACCTGATAGGTGAAGGGCTCGCCGATGTGCACCTCTTCCGGCTCCACCCGCGCGGACGCGCCCGTGGGCGACACCAGCTCCAGCGCGACCGGGGCCTTGGGCGCGCCAGGAGCCGGGGCTGGGGCCTGGGCCCAGGCGGCCGGAGCGCTGACCAGGAGGACGGCCGCGAGGACGAGCGCGCGTCTCATGCCGCCATCCTCCGGGCCCGCGCGCGGAAGAAGTTCGCCAGCGCCTTGCCGTGATCATCCCCGGCGCGCAGTTCCACGTGGTCCAGCTCCAGCTTCTTGAACAGCTTGCGGCGCTCGTCGCGCTGGGCCTGCATGGCGCGCATGAACTTCCCGCGCACGGCGGTGGAGCTGGTGTCCACGACGAAGCGCTCGCCCGTCTCCGGGTCTTCCATCTCCACCAAACCGTGGCTGGGGAAGCGCTGCTCCAGCGGATCCTCGATGACCACCGGCACCAGGTCGTGCTTGCGGCCCACCAGGCGCAGCGGCTTCTCGTAGCCCGTCGCCATGAAGTCCGACACGAGGAACGTTACGGCCTTCCGCTTGGACACCTGCGTCAGGTACGTGAGCCCCGCGGACAGGTCCGTGCCGTGGCCCTTCGGCTTGAACGTGAGGATGTCGCTCACGAGCCGCAAGACGTGCATGCGGCCCTTGCGCGGCGGGACGACCTTCTCCACCCGGTCCGAGAAGAGGATGAGCCCCACGCGGTCGTTGTTCGCGATGGCGCTGAAGGCGATCTGCGCGGCGACCTCCGCCGCGACCTCCGCCTTGGTGCGGTCCTTGGAGCCGAACTCGTTGGAGGCGGACACGTCCACCAGGAGCATCACCGTGAGCTCGCGCTCCTCGGTGAAGACCTTGATGAAGGCCTCGTTCATGCGCGCCGTGACGTTCCAGTCGATGAAGCGGATCTCATCGCCGGGCTGGTACTGCCGCACCTCGGAGAAGGCCATGCCGCGGCCCTTGAACACCGAATGGTACTGGCCGGCCAGCATGTCGGAGACCACCTTGCGGGTGCGGATCTCCAGCTTGCGGATGCGGCGGATGAGGTCCTTGGGCAGCACGGGCGCGCTCTTACCGGGGCCTGGTCAGGGGACTTCCACGCGGTCGAAGACGCGCTGGATGATCTTCTCCTGGGTGAGCTCCTCGGCCTCCGCCTCGTAGGTCATCGCGATGCGGTGGCGGAGCACGTCGAAGGCGATGGCCTTCACGTCCTCCGGGGTGACGAAGCCGCGGTGGCGCAGGAACGCGTGCGCGCGGGCCGCCTGGGCCAGCGCGATGGTGGCACGCGGCGAGGCACCGAACTGGATGTAGTCCGCCAGGTCCTTGAGGCCGTAGCGCGCGGGCTCGCGCGTGGCGAACACCACGTTGAGGATGTACTCCTTCACCTTCTCGTCCATGTAGATGGCGTGGACGAGCTCGCGCGCGCGCACCAGGTGCTCCAGCGAGATGACCCGCTGGACCTTCGGCGACGAGCCGCCAGACATCCGGTCCATGATGACCTTCTCCTCATCACGGGTCGGGTAGCCCACCTTCACCTTGAGCATGAAGCGGTCCACCTGCGCTTCGGGGAGGGGGTACGTGCCCTCCTGCTCGATGGGGTTCATGGTGGCCAGCACGAGGAACGGCGAGGGCAGGCCGAAGGTCTGGTCGCCGATGGTGACCTGGCGCTCGGCCATGGCCTCCAGGAGGGCGGACTGGACCTTGGCGGGGGCGCGGTTGATTTCGTCCGCGAGGACGATGTTCGCGAAGATGGGCCCCTTGCGGACGGTGAAGGCGGCCGTCTGCTGGTTGTAGATCATCGTGCCGACGAGGTCCGCCGGCAGGAGGTCGGGGGTGAACTGCACGCGCATGAAGGTGGCGCTGAGCGAGTCCGCCACGGTGCGCACAGTCAGCGTCTTGGCGAGTCCGGGCACGCCCTCCAGGAGGACGTGGCCGTTGCACAAGAGGCCGATGAGGATGCGTTCGAGCATGTACCGCTGCCCGACGATGACCTTGCCGGTCTCCTGGTTGAGGACCTCGACGAAGCTGCTTTCCTGCTGCACGCGTTCGGTGAGCGCGCGGATGTCGGTGTTCATGTCCCCTCTGTCGGCCTGGGCGGCGGGCAGCCTAGGGTTCCCGGGCGTCCGGCTCAACACCGCTGTAAGCCAGACATTCCGTCAAGCCGCCCTGTCCCGTAAAGGGCTGTCTCTTATAC
>NZ_RAVW01000200.1 GCF_003611585.1 Corallococcus exercitus
GATGGGTATAAGAGACAGAGGCTGGGCGGGTGCCCCCCCACCCGTGGAGGGCTTGGGCTCGGCGTTGACCGGGGGAGCTTGTGGCCGGCCCAGCGCCGGCTTGGGCGCAGGAGACCTGTGTGGAGCCTGCATTCGCCGCGAGAGTTCCTGGAGCTGGCTGTTGAGCATGTCCAGGGTCGTCCGGATGGAGATCAGTTCCTGCTCCCGCTCGTCGGGCGGGATGCTGGGGTGCTTCTTCTCCTCGCCAATCCTGGAATCGAGTCCCCAGAGTTGTTGGCGGATGCCCTCCAGGGTCTCCCGGGTCCGGTCCTCGGGTCCCCACTCGAGCGCGGCCACCTGCCTCTCAAGGTTCTCCAGCGTGGTCCTCCGGGCCTGGAGTTGCTGGCGCAGACGCGAGGCATCCTGGAGGTTGGCCTGGAGCTTCTCCTGGGACTCGCGTGCCCGGGTCCGGTAGTGGTCGAAGCCGCGCTGGAGTTCCTCCAGCTCACCGAGGAGGGGAGGCTGCTTCGCGAGAAGCTGTTTGGCCTTCTTCGAGAGGTCCGAGCGGAGCGCGGAGAGGGACGGGTCAGGAGCCCGCCGCTCCAGGTCGTCGTAGGCGCTCTGGAGCTGTTCCATCAGCTTGTCCCGGCGTTCCCGGGTCTCCTCAACGGCCCTGTTCCCCTTGACGGCGAGGGCGAGCGTCTCCTCGCAGAGTTGCTCGATGCTGGGGATGTCCCGCGCGGAGGCGAGCTGTGCTTCGAGCTGCTCCCACTCCTTCTCGAGGGTGACGGCCTTGCTCTGGGCGCTCAGGTCCCGTAGCTCCTGGAGGAGGGGCTCCAGGCGGGTGAATGCCGTCCGGACACGTTGGATGAGCGGAGCCTCGGGAGGCCTGGCCCGGAGCGTGGTGCCCTGCAGGTCGAGGAAGTCGGAATAGGCGGTGGCGAGCGCGGCGGCGATGGGGGGCCAGTTCCGGGGATCGAAGGTGTAGCTCTCCGATAGCTGCTCGCTCACGGTCTTGGGGGCCTGCTGGACGTGTTCGAGCAGGTTCTTGAGGAGCACATCCTGCTGGAACGACCAGCGTAGCTCCTTCTTGACCTTGCGCTCCACCACCTGCAGGTTTTCGAGCGCCTTGAGGGTCGCCTCGGAGACGTCATCTCCCGAGGTGGAGATGTCCACGAAGGTGTGGCTCTCGACCATCAGCCGGGGCAGGTGTTGGCCGTCGAAGTAGTGGCTCTCCAGGGCGGGGTACTTGCCCAGCAGGCTGGTGAAGCGGCTCTTGATCTGGCGCTGCAGGTGGGCGGCGAGCTCCTTGGAGGAGCGCGAGGGGTCCACCTTCTTGAATGCGAGCTCGGTGGCGTGCTCGGCCTTGATGTCGATGGTGCAGAGGGCCGCGACCTCGTCCTTGATGTTGCGCCCCTTCTTCAATTGGAGGGTCCGCCAGTTGTCGGGCCGAGGCGACGACAGCACGGCCGAGTGGAGCTGACTGTCCAGCCCGGCCTCGGAGTGCATCACGAGCACGCACTGGGTCGCTCGTGAGCTCGGGGTGCTCTCGGTGGCGTTCAGTTGGGCGATGATGTCGGTCTTCAGGTCGTTGCTGATCTCGCTGGCCAGCGTGCAGTAGGCGGTGACCTTCATCTCCCTCAGCCCGGCCGGCACGAGTTCGGGTGGCAGGTCGAATTCGAGCTTCGCGTAGCCTCCCAGGTTCTGCGGAGCCTGCGGCGCGGCGACGCCGGTGAGCGCGGGCGGCAGGCCGGCCAGGAGGTCCAAGGCAAACTCCGGCTCGCGATCCTCGAACCGCCGCTGGTGGTCGCGGACCGTGGAGATGAGGAACCGGCTCGGCAGGACATGAGCCGCCTGGTAGAGGTCCTCATTCGCCACATAGAAGACCTCGCCCTGCTCGTTCCTTTCAGGATTCACGAACGGCCTGACCGCAGGCGAGGAGATCTTCTCGTTGAGCGGGTGCGAGGAACCGATCCAGGCATCCTGTAGGCAGAGCGCCACGAGGAGGTTGGTCGGGAGCGCCGCGGCGTCCGGCTCAAGAGGCTTCTTGCGGGTCAGTGTGGAGAGGAGCAGCTGTCCATCGACGCGCCGCGCTCCCGTCTTCTGCAGCTGCTCCAGGATGTCGCCCACCGTCAGCCCGGTGCGGCAGAAGCCTGGATATTGACCATCGATCTCCGTGTAACCCTGGGCGCGCAGGATGGACTCGAAGAGCGGCCAGGCGTTCTCCTGCTTGAAGTCGGGCCAGAGGGTGATGTGCGGGTAGTAGCGCATCTCCACGTCCTGGGCCTTCCACTCGATGCTGCGCTCGCGGAAGTCACTGCGCCAGCCGACGATCGTCGCGAGCTTCGGCTGCTTGTCCTCCATGTCATTGGCGAGGATGCGCAGCCGCTGCAGCAGCGCGTTCGAGGGCGCCTTTTGACGGAGGCTCTCGTTGCCGTGCAGTTGCTCCAGCGCCTGGGTGACGTCCAGCATGAGGACGACGACCCGCTTCTGGCTCTCCCAGAGTTGCTCACAGAGTTGGAAGAGGCTCAGGTTGGTGGTGTCCGAGGGAGGCGGGACGCCCGCCGCCCGGGCAATGTCCTCGAGCGCGGAGCGCAGCGCCTCCTGGGGCCGGGCGCTGTCGCTCACGGTCACCAGCACGGGATACAAGCCCGGCCGTCGCGCCAGGGTTTCCCGCACGTCGTCCAGGAACAGGGAGAGGCCTCCCCGCGGCGGGGCCTCCACCGAGATGTGGACCTGCGAGCCGACCGAGGTGGCTCCCGGCGAGGTGATGAGGTGTCCCTGGGAATCCACCCGCCTCTCGATCTGGTCGATGACCTGCTTCAGTTCCTTGTCGCGTCCGATCGAGCGCATCTAGAACTCCTCCACGGTGATGACCAGCCGGTCGAAGGGCTGCTTCGACAAGACACGGTTGACGATCTGTGTGTACGGGTCCTCTGACGCGGCGGTGGCCTTGCCTAGGGCCCGGACCCTCAGGGCATCGAGCCGGCTCTGGATGGTGATCCGCTCGCGCCTGATGAGGCTCCGCTGATTGGTGCCGACCGGCGTTTCGATTTCTTTCTGGAACGCCTCGACGAGCTTGTCGGCGTCCAGGTACTCATCTTCGGTGAAGGCCCAGTTCCGCCACTCTGGCGCCAGCCCTTCCCTCAGGCGTTTCAATTCCGCGAGCTCACGAGTGAAGTGCTCGATGTACTTCTTCTTCTCGGACTCGATCGCCCGCTCTTCCTCGGTGATGCGCCCGTGCAGTTGCTCCAGATCCAGCAGGAGTTCATCGAGCCGCTCACTGCGCTCGGACGGGGCCCCCTTGAACGTCTTCCGCTTCCGGATGTCCTCAAGGGTCTTCTGCAGGGGCTCGGCGCGACTCGACTCGTACTGCTCGATGAGCGAGAGCCGCTTCGTGTAGTCGCTCAGCAGCAACTTGAACTTCTCATCCTTCTCCTTAAGCGCCTTGGTGATGTCGATGTACTGAAACTCGTCCTGAGCCCTCCGGACCATGCCGGCGTTCCTGAGCTTCTCCACGATCCATTCGACGTTGCTGCGCAGCCGGTTGCCACCCCCGACGAAGAGCGCCACGCCGCGGACCGCCTCGGTCAGCACGTCGAGCGAGCAGCGCTGCCGGTCCTTCAACACGTCGCGCACCACCCCGAAGATCGGAAAGTCCGCGCTCTTGTGGCGGACGTACAGACCGCCGCTTTTCTCCAGGTAGCTCCCCATCAGGTTGGCGAGGCTGGCGCCCGTCACCCTGCCGTCCGGCATGGCCTCGCCGAGCTGCTTGAGGGTGAGCCCGTCCCCCGCCGAGGCCTGCTCCCAGCAAGAGTGACCCAGGAGCTTCTGCTCGGCCTCGGACGGGAGGTAAATGACATCCCGCAGCTGGGGAAGCGCCTTGTTCATCGCCTCGACGGTGCCGTCGATGACGGGAATCATCTCCTCGGAAGGCTGCTTGCTCTCGGCGTACTGCTGGCTGACGCCAATGAGATGGGCGAAGAAGATGGCTGCGGCGACGCTGGGCGGATGCGCCTGCTCGACCGAGGAGGGGGAGACGAGCTTTTCGGACGGGTTCAGCGTCCGGATCTCGGAGGCCTTCTCCTGCAGCTCCGGCGGGAGCCCCTTGGCCTCGTCCCCCTGGAGCCAGTCATCCCAGGACAGCTCCTCGTTGGCGTACAGGATGTAGGCGAACGCCCATTCACGGTCGACCAGGCCGCGCGTGATGCGCTCGATCATCGCGCACGGGGGCGCGACACCGCACAGGCCGGTGACGAGCACCGGGACGTCGATGCTGGTGCCCGGAATCTGGACCTGCATCGTGAAGCCCCGGATCGGTATCTGGTGATGGGAGTGGGCTTCGGCCGGGAACTCCCCCAGCCGGACGATCTTCGGTGCGACCTGCGTGTACCCCTTGTGCCGCAGCACGGTGGCCAGCCCGTTGGCAATGTTGTTCTGCTCCTCGCGAGGCTTCAGGAGCAGTTTGATCTGGATCTGCTTGAGATCGAGCCCACCCGTGGAGCCGAAGGTGCCACACAGGTCCGAGCGGAAGGCATGCGTCAGGCCGTAGGTGGTGTCCTCGAACTCATCCATCTTCGTCTCGAAGAGCGGGATGCCACCGACCTCGCGGGTGATCTTCTGCAACTCCCCCACGGATACGTTGCCGAGCTCCGCCGCCAGCTGCGCCGGGGACATGACCTCCGACTCTCCAAGCAACGTGTCGATGTGGTTCTGCAGGAAGGGGCGGACCTTCTGCCCGAAGGCGCCCCATTCCTGGGGTAGCAGGTCGAGGATGCGCCGGAAGCGGGCTTCCATGAAGAGGCTGGTGCCGGCGGTGACACCTGCCTCGGTGCTGAAGACCTCGAGCACGCGCCGCCCGGTGAACTGCCGTTCGCCGTGTTCGCGGCAGAGCTCCCAGATCCGGGAGGCGTACTGCAACATCCGCCGGGGGTTGCCGCCCGCCGCGGCGCACAGCGTCTTCGCGATGCCTGGGGGGATGAGCCGATCGGCCAGCTGCGGATCCTGGGTGCGCGAGGACAGACGCTTGTGGAAGAAGTCGTAGGCGTGCTCCTGCTGGATCGACGGCAGGTGGATCTGCCGGGCGGAGCGGGCCCAATCCCCCAGGTTGTTGGCGACATGCCGCGCCCGATCCAGCGTGGCCAGGCTGTGGCACTGCATGGTGTGCAGGATGCTGCGCGCGGACGAGAAGGCGTGTTCGAGTTCGCGCAGGAACTCCTGGAAGTCGATGCCTGAGGTCTGCGCGGCCTCGTCGAAGAGCAGGGCCGTATGCAAACGCTGGGTCTGCGAGGCCATGCTGGCCAGGGCCCTGGCCGCGATCTGCCGGGCATGCGGATCGTCATCCGGCAGGTCGCCCATTTCCGCCATGGAGCGGCGGAGCACCTCGGCCTCGGCCTTCGCGTCGGGCTGGCGGCTCAGGTCGAACAGCGCGGCTTCCAGGATGTCGCGGGGGGCGAGCCGGGCCGCAATGATTCGCACGGTGAGCACCCGCAGGTGGTTGCGCATCAGGTGATCCGCGGTGCGGTACATGACCTGACTCTTGCCGTGGCCCCACTCGCCGAAGACAAGCGCGTTCACGCCACCTCCGGGATCGAAGGACTTCTCGGACATCGCGTGGTCCAGCGCCCCGAGGTAGTCGAGCACCATGTGCTCGGTCTCGGCGGGACTGAGTTCGCTCGCCGCCTGCTGCGGCGAGGCCATGTAGTCGAAGAGGGAGGTGGGGAAGCTCATCGCGAAGGCTCGTTCTCGTCCGGACGGAGCGTCGAGAGGTATTCGTGTTCGTTGACGGGCGTGTTCTTGGTGAGGATGGGCTCGAGCTTCTCGCGCAACGACTGCAGGGCCGCGAAGGCCTTCAACTCACGCAGCACGCGCCCCACCGTGCTCGGCTCGACGAGCGAGTGCTCCGTGAGCCACAGGAATTCCTCGTGTCCCAGGCGCAGCTGGGAGTCCCCCATCTCGCGCTTCAAGAGAGGACCGCCCGAGGGCCTCAGGTCCCTCTGCCAGTCCGGCGAGAGCAGGTACTTGCGCGCCTCGCGGAAGTACATGTTGAGCTGCGTGACGACATCCTGGGTGGGCACACCGTGGTCGAGCCGCATGTCCGAGGCCTGAAGGTAGGCGTCGACGAAGTTGTACGCGATGACTGCGGGCGTGGGTCTGAATAGCTCGAATCCCTGCCCCTTGCGAACGATCTGCAGGTGCTCGACTTCCCGGGCGATACAGTCGATGGTGACGCTGTTCACCTTGCGCGAGAAGAAGAAGTGACCGGCCCAGCGGTCCAGGGCGGAATTCTCGCTGCCCGGGGGCGCGAAGGCGCGCAGCAGCGGGAACGTTTCCGGGTAGAGCAGCAGGTGGTTGTGGGCGAAGCGGTGGAGCGCGTGGGTGTCGCTCTGGGCCTGGAGCAGCTCCAAGCCGGAGAACATCGCGCTGTTCAGCAGATCCTCCCGCTCGGAGAAGCGCCAACCGCTCTCGGACTGGATGAAGATCTGGTGCTTGTCGGTGAAGGTGTCTCGCAGTTCGCCGGTCTTGGCGTGGACACCGGCCACGTGCTCGTCGCCCTGGACGACCTCCTGGACGAGATCGTCCACCGTGTTGCGGGGGAGGAGCTGGCCGGGGCGGTACTCGCTGGCCAGACGCCGGCGCATGCGCGTGAGGAAGACCTTGCAGGCAGCTGGCTGGGTGGGCTGGTGGGACTGGTGTTGCCTGAGGCGGCTCACGGACCGCATGCAGGCGTCGACGAGTTGCGTCGCGAATTCGCTCATCTTTGTCCTCGCCGGGCAGGGGCTGACGTTGCCTCCCCGCGTTTGGGAAGCACGCTCAGGTAGATGGGCTGGGCACGGCCCTGGAGCAGGTCGCGCCACTGATGACACGCCGCCTCGGTGTGCTTGCGGATGTCATCGCCCCCATCGTCCGCGAACAGATGCGTCACGTCATGCGTCAGGAGGGACAGCCTCTGGAACTCCAGAATCGGCTCGTCGTCGAGCCCTCCGGGCAGGTTGCAGGCCAGGCTCGCAGCCATCGTCATCAACTGGAAGATTCGCCAACGATGTATGCGGAGGGCGGTCGGTGGCCGCAGGAAGTGGTTGATGGTCTGGGCCCACTCCGTGCTGGGCAGTGCGACCTGACCGAACGCGGTGGCGAGGGACGTGGTGCTCAAAGCTCGCCTGCGGGCTGCCAGCATCTGCTGCTCGGTGCACTGTGGGGGATGGGTGAGGCGGTCGGGGCCAAAGACCGGTTCGGGTAGGGTGGGCTGGAGCGCGCTGAGCAGCGGGTCTGCGGCGTACACCTTTAGGTCCTTCACCGCGACGATCCTGTGCTGCTCCACGGGCGTCAGGACGTAGCCGGTCCGGAGGACTTCAGGCGCGTAGCGCTGGGTCCAAGCGAGCAACTCGTAGAGGGCCCGTCCATCCAGCACTTGTCCGAGCTCGGCGCTGACCTCCTCGGGGGTACGGGACTGCTCGCACGCTCGTAAGGTAGCGACGAGCGCAGGCTCTTGGAACGCGAAGACCTCGACCTGCTCGATGGGCATGCCTGGGAAGGCGAGGAGCCGACGGAAGTCGTCCTTCACGCGCACCCGGACGGCGACACATTGGAAGAATGCTGCGGCGGAGCGCGCGTCCCTCAACTGCGGCGGCAAAGAGAAGGCCTTCTCAAGCCGCTGGACTTCCTGGTCCAGGGCTGCGAGGCATTGCTGGGCGAAATCACCTAGGGCCTCTGAGTTCACGAAGGCGGCCGGCAGACGAATCTGCAGAGGAAACTTCCCGAGGCTTTCGAAGGTGAGATAGCGCGTATGGTTCTTTGCGCCGTCCTGATCCTTCCAAACATCCCGGTACCGGCGCAGCGTCAGGTTCGCGCCACCGCCCTGGATCTGCGCGAACCACACGGGGCCGCCCGAGGGGCCGATCTGCGCCAGCAGGGGATAGAGGCCATCCTCGCGGAAGCGCGAGAAATCCACCCGCGTCGCGAGCACCGCGAGGCTGCGGCAGAGCCAGGGGAGCTCGCTCTGCCAGATGAAGAACCGCAAGGGGGCTGCGGAGCCGGCCTGCTGCCATTCGAGGCTGTAGTACGGGAATCCCGCTGAGGTGGCAGAGGACTGCAACACCAATGCCAATGAGCCGCTGCGTGTCTTGACGAGGATGTTCATCAGGCGCGGCCGCTCGTCGGATTCGGAGAGATACGTTTCTGCCTGCGTCTCATGCCCCCGCAGGAGAATATAATCGAGAGCAGGTCAACCCTATCGAGGCAACGTGATGGGTGCAATCGACCTGTCGATCACTTCCGCTTCGACTGGGTGGAGTTCGCCCATCCGCCGAACGCCTCTCCCGCTTTGGGGAGCCTGCCCGA
The DNA here is from genome assembly GCF_003611585.1 of Corallococcus exercitus. Lineage (GTDB taxonomy): Bacteria > Myxococcota > Myxococcia > Myxococcales > Myxococcaceae > Corallococcus > Corallococcus exercitus. The sequence continues at coordinate 8,320 of NZ_RAVW01000200.1, forward strand.
TATGGCACTCGCAGGGTTCCCGGCCTTAACTGCGAGAGGAGTGGAGTTCGCTTGGGTGCCGAGCCTTAGGAAAGCCATGCGCCGACACTCCGCACTTCAGGTACTTGGCGATGTCCCGCTATTTGGCGCTAAACGTCTTCAGTCAAGGTGGCTGGCCAGCCAAGGACACGTTTCGATGACGAGCACGTCCGCGAAGCGGATGCCCAGCAACGCTGGGTCTCGCCGCCCCCACCCACATAGACTTGATGCGGGTCATTGAAGCCCCTGCGCCATCCGCGGTGCGCTCGCGGCAGCGCCGTGTGCCTGCCCAGCACCGAATTAGTGGCACTTCAGCTTAAGTGGCTCCCGTGAGCTTGTCCCTGTTCCGTGGACACCCGAGATGTGATGGAGGGGTCTAAGGATGTCTACGGAGACGAAGCAGAGAAGGAAGGGCCGCAGCTTCACCGGCGAGTTCAAGGCGGAGGCAGTCCGGCTGGTGCTGGTAGAAGGAAGACGGTGGGCTAGGTGGCACGGGACCTGGACCTCGCTGAGACAGCCCTGCGCACCTGGGTGGAGCGGGCCCGGGCGGATCGAGGTCAGGGCAAGCCGGTGACGCTGACGTCAGCCGAGCGCGAGGAACTGGCCCGGCTGCGCAAGGAGAACCGCCAACTGCACATGGGGCGGGACTTCCTAAAAATGCAGCGGCCTTCTTCGCGAAGGAGGGATCGAAGTGAAGTTCGAGCTGATTGACGCGCAAAAGGCCCACTTTCCCGTCGAGCTGATGTGCCGCCAGTTGGGCGTGGCACGCTCCGGCTACTACGCCTGGGCCAAGAGGCCTGAGTCGCAGCGAAAGAAGGCGGACCGGCAACTGGCGGTGGAGGTGGCCGCCGTGCACCAGAAGAGCTGTGGCACCTACGGCAGCCCTCGGGGGCATGCGGAGTTGAAAGCCAGGGGCCAGTGCATCAGCCGCAAGCGTGTCGCGCGCTTGATGAGCCAGCAGGGGGTGGCCGCTCGCCGCAAACGGCGCTTCGTGCGCACCACGGACTCACACCACACCCAGCCGGCGGCTTCCAACGTGCTCGCGCGCGACTTCTCTGCGGACGAGCCCAACAGCGTCTGGGTGACGGACATCACCTACGTTTGGACGAGGCAAGGCTGGCTCTACCTGGCCGTGGTGCTCGACCTTTTCTCGCGCCGAATCGTCGGCTGGGCCATGGGGGAATTTATCGACCGCCACCTCGTATTGGGCGCGTTGGACATGGCGCTCAAGGGGCGCAGGCCTTCACGGGGATTGCTGCACCACTCCGACAGGGGCAGCCAATACGCCAGCGAGGCCTACCAGCACGCCCTGGCCTCCTGCGGAGTCGGGTGCAGCATGAGCCGCAAAGGCAACTGCTGGGACAACGCCGTGGCCGAGAGCTTCTTCAGCACTTTGAAGATGGAACTCGTTCACGACGCGGACTTCGCGACGCGCGACCAGGCACGCGCCGCGCTCTTCGAATACATCGAGGTCTTCTTCAACCGCCAGCGTCGCCACTCCTCGCTGGGCTACATGAGTCCAGTGGAGTATGAGCGACTCGACTCATCGGTCGCTCTGGCATCATAACCACGCTGTCCACGGAGCCGGGGCAAGCTCACATGGGCTCCAGACCTCGCGCGACCGGGCTGTGGACATACGACGGATGCGCGTCCACCAGCAGGTGCAGGACGCGCGACTTGCGCAGCCCATGCTTGAGCAGGTGTTGCTTCAGCGAATGGACGACCCTGGCCTCGGCGTGGGGCATGGGGCTCAGGCGCGCTTCGCGTCAGCGGGGGCGTTGGGGTGGCGCGCGAGCATCATGCGCAGCTGGGGCTGACGGCGGACCAGCTCCTGCTTGAGCAGGTGCGCGATGAGCGCGGGCGGCGCGGCGCTCCAGCGCGCGATGTTCTGCACCAGCATGGGCGAGCGGTACGTGCGGCCACACAGGAGCGACGTCGTCTTGCCGTCCACCGGCATGCCCACGAGCGCGCCCAGGGCCCGGCCTTCCGTGTTGAGGATGAGCTCCACCTTCTCCTCGGACGGGCCGGTGGAGAAGCGCTGGCGCAAGAGCTCGCGCGCGGCGCGGCGCGTCTGCTCCGGCACGTCGCGATCCACCGTGAGCTTGTGGTGCTCCATCAGGCGGCGCATCGCCCACAGGCGGCGGAAGAGGGCCACCGGCAGCTGCGGGTTGCGCACGAGGAAGCGGCGCACGCCCGTGTCCGAGGCGAAGGCTGCTCGGGCCACCAGCGCCTCCAGGCCCACGGGGTTGCGGTGGTGCCGCGCGATGAGCCGCGCGTGCGCCAGGCCCACGCGCGAGTTCTCCAGCACGGCCTTGATGACGGCGGGCACCGGATCGAAGCACAGCGCGGACAGCTGGGGCTCCTCCGCCCCGTGCGCGAGCGCCACCCGCTGGTCCTCCGGCAGTCCGTGCAGCCGCGTCTCGAAGAGCTTGCGGTAGTCGCCCAGCACCGCTTCGGGCACGTCGTCCGCGGCGCCTGCGTCGTCGTCGGAGCCGTCCGAGGCCTCCGCTTCCGGCAGGGGCTCCGTGTCGCTCGGGTCGACTGACGGCGCGTGAGGCTCAACCTCAGGGGGAACGGACCGCACCGTGTTCACGGCACTCGCGGTCTCCGTGCCCGGCAGCAGCGCTCCCTGCGACACCAGCCTTGCGAGGATGTCCCGCAGCTTGTCCGGCGGGAACCCCGTCAGCGCGGGCAGGTCCTTCTCGCGGGTGTGGCCGTCCAGCCGCGACAGCACGAAGCCCTCCTCCGCGTTCAGCGGAAGCCGCCGCAGGTCCACCGTCGGGTTCAGCTTGGGCGTCCAGTCACTCATGCGCGCCCCGAGTCTTTCACGACACGCGCATTCCGCGCCTCTCCCGGTCTCCACCGCTCGCACCGGATTGTTCCCGGCCCGCCCGAAAACGACAGGCCGCGTCGAGGACCGCCTGGCTGCCCTCCTGCCCACGGACCTCCTCCATGTTGCCGAGCCCCCAGGGCCGAACGGTGTCGGTGTCGGCACGAAGGGGCCCCGCATGGGTTGACGGGAGGCAGGCAGCTGGACACAACTTCACTTCATGTCCGACCGCATCCAGACCTATGGCGAGTTCTGGCCGTTCTACCTGCGTGAGCACGCGCATGCGTCGACACGCTGGCTGCACTTCGCCGGCACCAGCCTGGGCGTGGGCCTGGGCGTCACGGCCGCCGTCACCGGGCGCGGCGCGCTGATTCCCGCAGCGCTGGTGGCCGCCTACGGCTTCGCGTGGGCCAGCCACTTCAAGATCGAGCACAACCGTCCCGCGACCTTCAAGTACCCGCTCTGGTCGCTCATCTCCGACTTCCGCATGGCCGCGTTGATGCTGACCGGCCAGCTGGGTCCGCACCTGGAGCGCGCCAACTCCGGCGCGCCGGCCGCCGCCACCCTGGCGCCGGCCCCCGTCGAGAGCCGCTGACGCTCGCGGCTCCGGCGCCGCCGCGCTACCTCGGCAGCGGCCCGCGCGGGAGCGGCCCCATCGCGAGCCGCTGACGTACGGCCCGCGCGAACCCGCCACTACCTCGGTGGCGGTGGGCCGAAGCGGCCCGCGCGGTAGCCCTCGAAGGCCTTGAGGATGTCCTCCCGGGTGTCCCCGATGAACGGCCCGTGGCTCACCAGCGGGTCGCGCTGCGGCTGGCCCGCGTACAGCAACACCCGCGCTCGCGTCGTCCCGGTGATGCGGACCGTGCTGTCCCCACCTGACACCGGCCGGTCCAGCCAGCCCACCTGCCCGGGCCTCAGCGCCTGTTGGTCCGGCCCCACCGCGACCTCGCCCTCCAGCACGTAGAAGAAGCCGTTGTAGGACGCGGGCAGGTCCTGCGCGATGGACGCGCCCGGCTCCAGCTGGAACTCCGCCAGCGTGACGGGCACGTAGTTCTTCGTCGCCGACCTCACCGGCCCAGACGTACCGCTGTACACGCGCACCTCCACGCCCGGCTCGCGACGCACCGGCAGCTGCGCGTACGGCAGGTCCTGGAACCCCGCCGGCACCCAGCGCTGCGCCTTGGGCAGGGTGAGCCAGAGCTGGAGGATGCGCGCCTGGCCCAGGTCGCCCTCCAGCCCCTCGCCGTGGATGACGCCACTGCCGGCCGTCATCCACTGCACGTCGCCTTCACCCAACCTGCCGCTGTCGTGGGTCATCCCGCCCTTCACCACGAGGGTCACCGTCTCGAAGCCCGCGTGCGGATGCGGCCCGCCAATGGGCTTGCCGTCGATGCGGTCGTCCATCAACAGGATGAACGGATCCGACCGCGCGTAGTCCTCCGGCGAGATGACCGGCACCACCGTGTGCGCCGGCCCGAACTGCCCCGGCGCTGGCGCCGGCAGGTCGATGATCCGCTCCAGCCCGCGCTCCAGGACGTCCATGCGTTGCGTGCTCATGACGGTTCCCTCCCGGGCTCAGGTGAGCGCCGGATAGTTCGTGTAGCCCTGCTCCTCGCCCTGGAAGAAGGTGGCGGGGTCCGGCGGGTTGAGCGGGGCCGTCTTCTGGAAGCGCTCCGGCAGGTCCGGATTGGCGAGGAACGGCACGCCGTACGCCACGAGGTCCGCCTCGCCGCGCGCGAGCACCGCCTCCCCCTCCTGTGCGTCGTAGCCGCCGTTCGCGATGAGGGTGCCCGGGAAGGCCTTGCGGATGAGCGGCGTGATGCGCTGCTCGGGGCTCACGGCGGCCTTGCCGGTGACGGGCTCGGTCACGTGCAGGTAGCCCAGGCCCAGCCGGCCCAGCTCCCGCGCGATGTGCGTGAAGGTCTCCGCGGGCGTGGAGTCCGTCATGCCGCCATAGGGGAAGTTCTGCGGGTGCAGCCGGTAGCCCACGCGCTCCGCGCCCCAGACCTCCGCCACCGCTTTCGCCACCTCCAGCGGGAAGCGCACGCGGTTCTCGATGCTGCCGCCGTACGCGTCCGTGCGCTGGTTGGAGCCGTCCCGCAGGAACTGATCCAACAGGTAGCCGTTGCTGCCATGCAGCTCCACGCCGTCGAAGCCCGCCTCCTTCGCGTTGCGGGCCGCCTGCCGGAACTGCTCGACGACACCGGGGAGCTCCGCGGTCTCCAGGGCCCGGGGCGCCACCGCGCGCTTCTTGCCCTGGAACGTGAAGACCTCCTGGTCCACCCCGATGGCGGAGGGCGCCACCGGCAGCTCACCGCCGTGGAAGTCCGGGTGCGAGACGCGCCCCACGTGCCACAGCTGCGCGAAGATGACGCCGCCCGCCGCGTGCACGGCGTCCGTCACCTTCTTCCAGCCCGCCACCTGCTCCGGCGAGTGCATGCCCGGCGTGCGGATGTACCCGACGCCCTGGGGGCTGACCTGGGTGCCCTCGGTGACGATGAGGCCCGCGGAGGCGCGCTGCGCGTAATAGGTCACCGCCAGCGGGTTGGGGACGTTGCCGTCGGCCAGCGCCCGGCTGCGGGTCATGGGGGCCATCACCAGCCGGTTCTTCAGTTCGAGCCGGCCCAGACGGAAGGGGGAGAGGAGCTGGAGGGTATTTGCCATGGCCGGTAAATGCTCCAGCCGCTATGGACGTGCCATGGCATCCAGTCCAAAGAAATTGACCGAGCGTCCAGAACCCCCGGAGTGCAAGGGTGTGGACGTCCTGGCGGACGTGCTGGACACGCTGCGCCTTTCCACCCGGATGCACGGCCGCTTCGAGCTGTGCGGCCCCTGGGGGCTCCAGTTCCCCACGATTCCGGGCGCGCACATCGTGCTCATCGCGCGGGGCGGGGCGCGACTGGAGGTGGAGGGTGTGCCGGAGGCCCTGGTGCTGTCGGCGGGGGACCTGGCCGTGCTGCCGCATGGTGGAGGCCACACGCTGCGCGACGCGGAGGGCAGCCCCATCCACGTGCTGGAGCCGGGTGCGTGCGCGCGCTCGCATGGGGGCGGGCCCATCCGGTTGGGGGGTGACGGCGCGCGGACCGCGCTGGTCGCGGCGTCGTTCGAGCTGGGCGTCGCGCCGCGCACGCTGCTCTTCAAGGAGCTTCCACGCGTCATCCACCTGGCCGCGGACAACGCGGTGACGGCGCCCACGCTGACGTCCACCGTGCAGCTCTTGCTGGTGGAGAGCGCGTCGTCGCAGCCGGGCGCCAGCGTCATCATGAGCCGGCTCGCGGACATCCTGCTGGTGCAGGCCCTGCGCGCGCACATCCTGACGAAGGACGGGTGCCAGGAGGCCGGGATGCGGGCGCTGACGGATCCGCAGATTGGCAAGGCGCTGGCGCTCATCCACGAGCATCCCCAGGAGCCCTGGACCGTGGAGAGCCTGGCGTCCGCCGTGGCCATGTCCCGGTCCGGCTTCGCCGCGCGCTTCAGTGAGCTCGTCGGTGAGCCGCCGCTGGAGTACCTGGCGGGATGGCGGATGATCAAGGCCGCCCAGCTCCTGCGCGAAAGCGAGCTGTCCCTGAGCGAGGTCGCTCCGGCCATCGGCTACCAGAGCGAGGCGTCCTTCAACCGGGCCTTCAAGCGCTGGGACGGGACCGCTCCCGGCGCGTACCGGCGCAGCCACCGCCGGGCGTGAGGCTCAGCCCTCTTCCTTCGGTGGCGGGCCGCGGAAGGCATCCAGCTTCTTCGCGGCCTCCAGCTTCACCGCCTTGCCCTCCTGCGCGGAGCGGTAGAGCGCCTCGATGATGCGCATGTCCGCCAGGCCCTCCTCGCCCGGCGTGTGCGGGACGACGTTCTCCTGCACGCAGCGCGAGAAGTGGTCCATCTCCCGGGCGAACTGGCTGGGCTGGCTGAAGCTGCGCTCCACCGTGTCGTCCGCCTTGGGGAAGCTCTTGGACTTCATGCCCACGCGCAGGCGCAGCCCGCTGTAGGAGAAGCCGGGGTCCATGGACGCCCAGCCGTCCGTGCCCATCAGCCGCAGGTCCTTCGTCTCGTGCGTGCTGTAGTGGCTGGTGCAGTGCGCCTGGAAGCCGGAGGGGAAGCGCAGGTGGAAGGCGAAGGACTCCTCCACCTCCTTGAATCGCGGATCATTGGGCGTGCTGTAGCTGAAGCCCTGCACCTCCGTGGGCTCCTCGCCGCTGAAGTAGCGCGCGGCACTCAGGCAATAGATGCCCACGTCCGGCAGCGCGCCGCCGCCCGCCAGCGCCTTCTTGTGGCGCCATTGGTTGGGGTCGCCCTGGTTCTGACCGTTGTTGGCGGTGAAGAGCTTGAGCGTGCCCAGCTCCTTGTTGCGCGCCATCTGGATGACCGCGCGGTGGTGCGGCTCGTACTGGAGCCGGTACGCGATGCCCAGCTTGCGGTCCGCCTTCTTGCACGCGTCGATCATCTGCTGGCACTCGGCCGACGTGTTGGCCATGGGCTTCTCGCAGAAGACGTGCTTGCCCGCCTGCGCCGCGCGCACGGTGAACTCCGCGTGCATGCTGTTGGGCAGGACGATGTAGACGGCCTGCACCTCCGGGTTGTCCTTGAGCTGATCAAAGGACTTGTAGTCGTAGAGACTTTTGTCCGCGACGCCGTACTGCTTCGCGATGGCCTGTGCCTTCGCGCGGTCGCCGCTCACCAGCGCCACCAGCTTGCCGCGCTTCATCTGGCCGAAGGCGGGGAGGATCTCCTCCAGTGACAGGTGGCCCAGGCCGACCACGGCCCAGCCCACGCGCTCGGACTCCGGCTGCGGGTTGGGCGGACCGGGGCGCTCGCGCTCCGTCCTGGCGAAGGTGTCGGGGAGCTTCACCGGCGGCGCGGCGGCCAGCACCGGGGGCATCCACGCGCTCGCGGTGAGCAGGCCCCCCGTGGCCCCCAGCATGCGCCTGCGGGTCCACAGCCGGGGTGCGTCGTCCATCATGTGTGGGACTCCTCCGTGCCTCGTGTGGAGTCAGCCCATTGCACGCGGTGGCACTCCGGGGCCGGGGAAGCGCGGCCCTCGTGCGGTGCTGGACAGGGGGAGGGGAAGAGCGTTGAGAAGCAAGCGGGGCCCGTGTCCGGAAGACAGCGGGCCCCGTGCTCGACTCAGGCGCTGACGCCCACGCCGATGGGGCAGCTCACGCCGGTGCCACCGACGCCGCAGTAGCCGCCCGGGTTCTTCTGCAGGTACTGCTGGTGGTAGTCCTCGGCGTAATAGAAGGCCGGCGCCGGGAGGATTTCGGTGGTGATGTCACCCAGGCCCTTCGCGTTGAGCGCGCCCTGGTAGCTCTGGCGCGTCTCCTCCGCGGCGCGCTTCTGCGCGTCGTTCGCGTAGTAGATGCCGGAGCGGTACTGGGTGCCCGCGTCGTTGCCCTGACGCATGCCCTGCGTCGGGTCGTGGTTCTCCCAAAAGACCTTCAAGAGCTGCGCGTACGTGACCTTCTTCGGGTCGTACACCACGCGCACGACCTCGTTGTGGCCGGTGAGCCCCGAGCACACCTCTTCGTACGTGGGGTTCGGCGTCAGCCCGCCCGCGTAGCCCACCGCGGTGGAGTACACGCCCGGCACCTGCCAGAACTTGCGCTCGACGCCCCAGAAGCAGCCCATGCCGAAGACGGCCGTTTCAAAGCCTTCCGGCACCGGACCCTTCAGCGGGGTGCCCAGCACGGTGTGCTTCTGGGGAACCGGCATCTCCTGCGGACGGCCCGGCAGCGCCTCCTGGGGAGTGGGGAGCTTCAACTTCTTCGGGGACGTGAAGAACATGCTCTAGCTTTAGCCCCCACCGCCCCGATTTTCACGCTCGGCGCACGGCCGCACACCTGCCCACCGTCCCACCAGGAATGCGCCGTCCGCCCGACGGTTTCCCAGGTCTCCCATGCGCACCCGCCTCCTCGCCGCCCTCTGCCTCCTGGCGCCCGCCGCCGCCCTCGCCGCCAAGGACCTGTC
>NZ_RAVW01000201.1 GCF_003611585.1 Corallococcus exercitus
GAGTCCACCGTCCCCGCCGCACCCACGTCCGGACTCCCCGGCGTGTTGGCGACCTCCAGGCACAGCGCCCGGTCCTCGATGCGTGCCTTCACCGATACCTCTCCACCGCGGGGCGCGGGCGCGATGCCGTGCTTGATGGCGTTCTCCACCAGCGTCTGGACCAGCATCGCGGGCACGGGAACGCCCAGCGCGTCGGGCGCTACGTCCATGCGGACGCGCAGCCGCTCCTCCAGGCGGATGGCCTCCAGGCCCAGGTAGTCATCCACCACCTGGAGCTCCCGCTGCAGCGTCACCGTCTCCGGCCCCCGCGCTCCCAGCGCGTAGCGCAGCAGCCCCGACAGGCGCGTCACCGCCTCCTGCGCGCGGACGGGATCCTCCACGATGAGGCCCCGCAGGCCGTTGAGACAGTTGAAGAGGAAGTGCGGCTGGAGCTGCGCCTGGAGGAAGCGCAGCTCCGCGGACCGGGCCGCCGCCTCCAGCTTCCAGTGCTCCACCTCCACCCGCCGCGCATGGGTGACGGCCTGCACGGCGAAATAGAGGGTCAACCAGACACCCATCACCAGCGACCACATGGTGGCGCTGTTGAAGTAGCCCGCCCAGGAGGCCTCCTCCAGCGCGTACACGTGGAAGACGAACACGGCCTCCAGGAAGACGAGGGTGTTCTGGAGCAGCCCCAGGACGAGCCCCGCCGCCAGCACGCGCGCGACCAGCCGGGGCAATGGCAGACGGGTCCATGCGTGGAACCGCAGCACCCGGCGCGCCACGTGCGTGAGCCCCAGCCCCGTCGCACCGGCGATGAGCCAGCCCATGGCCGGCGGGCCGTGAGCCCCCGACAGCGCGATGTTGAGGAGGGTGTGCAGTCCCCAGCCCCCCACCTGGCAGGCCGCGTAGCCCCGCGAGCGTGTCATCCGAATCGTGCCTCCGGCGAAGGACCGGGGAGTCGAGCACACTCAGTGGACGGGTTCCACCCGGGCCACCGGCGCGGGCAGCGCGCCGAGGAAGGCGTCGGTCTCTCGCAGGAAGCCCGCCGGGTCGTCCCACATGATGAAGTGCCGGGCCGTGTCGTTCAGCACCACGCGCGCACCGGAGAGGTTGCGGTACTGCGCGCGGTAGACGGCCTCCACCTGCTCCTTCGGCACCCGGCCCTTCAGCGCCACCCACGAGCCCAGCACGAGCGCGGGCACCTGGATGCGCGTCAGCTGAGGCCGCAGGTCCGTGGTGGACAGCTCGGAGAAGGCGTTGATGATGGTTTCCGGATCGCTGTCCACGCTCCAGCGCATCGCGGTCTGGACGTTGTCCTCGTCGGTGATGAAGCCGCGCAGCGTGCGCAGCGTCTGGGCATTGCGCTGATCCGGCGGCTGCATGCGCATCATCGCGCTCAGCTGCTCCACCTGGGGACGGACGCTCTCGGCCGTCGCGGAGGGGTCCATCGCGGCGGGAAGGAACGGCAGGCTGTCCACGAGCACGAGCCCTCCCACGAGCTCCGGTGCGTCCTCCGCCACCGCGAGCGCCAGCACTCCGCCCAGGCTGTGGCCCACGAGGATGGGGCGCTCCAGGTGCTCGCCGCGGATGTAGTCCGCCAACGCGCGGCGCATCGTGGGCAGGAAGGGGCCGGGCACCGCGGGCTGCCCCGCGAAACCCGCGAGCGTGAAGACGTGGCAGTCATACCGGGACTGGTAGTGCGCCACCGTCGCGTCCCAGACCTTGCCAGACGACGACAGCCCGGGGATGAGCAGCAGCGGCCGGCCCTGGCCAGAGCGCTGGACGCGGAACGGCGCGGGCGCTGACGCTGGAGCGGCCGTCGCGCCGCCGCCGGGGGACGCCGTCGCACAGCCAAACAGCAGGGGAAGGGTACAGAGGGCGAGCAGGATGCGGCGCATCTACGGACTCCGCGAAGGACCGCCAGTCGGACGGTGCGTGACGCGAAGAAGGCTAGGGGGCCGCCAGCCCGGGTCCGCGCCTTTGTGATGAGCGGCGCGGCGGGAAGATGAGCGGTCACGACGTCATCGCCGTCCGGACAGTGTCCGCTGGCGGGGAGTGGTGGCCATGCGCCCGGACATGGGATGCATTGGGCCCATGTCCCCGTCCCCGTCGCCGAGCCGCTGGCTGCTGACCGCCTTCCTCATCTGGCTCCCCGGGCTCGTGCATGTCTTTCCCCTCCTGGGGGTCTACATGCTGATGTTCAACAAGGCGTATGCCCTGGCGTTGTTCGTCGGCTTCGCCCTCACCGGGGTCGCCCTGGGCCTCATCCAGGGGCTCACGCGCGGCACCAGGGCGCTGTGGCTCACCCCGGCGTCCTTCCTCGCGGGGTGGACGCCGTTGCCGTTGCTCATGGCCCTGAACGCCCCCTTCAACGTCGCGTGGACGCTGACCCTGTTCACCTCCGCCGGGTGCGTGGGGTGGGGCCAGTGGATGCTCCGCTCCGAAGCGCGGGCCTGAATCGCCCTCGGGGGCCTGACGCGGCCGGACAGCGCGCGGGGCCTCCCGCCAGACATCCATTGCACTGGCTATGTCTTTCCGCGTCATGCGGGCCGGCGATCCATGTAACCCGGTCAGGGGCAATGACGTACCAGCCCCGTCCTCCCCCGGGATTCGCGAGAATGCGGAGAGTCAGGCAACATTCGCCGCGAAATGTAGAGAATCCCGGGGACATTCTCGGTTCTTGAAAAGGTAGGAGCTTCGCCCATGTCCACCCCTATTGATGGTTCCGCCGCCGCCGCTGCCCGTGCCGCCGCCGAGGCCGCCGCGCGCGCCGCCGCGGAAGCCGCTGCCCGTGCCGCCGCCGCGAAGGCCGCCGCCGAGGCCGCCGCGAAGGCCGCCGCCGAGCAGGCCGCGAAGCAGCAGCAGCAGACCCAGACGAAGCAGCCCACGGTGAAGCTCTTCCAGAAGGACGAGTTCTCCGTGAGCGGCCCGCAGAACCGCAACGGGGTGAACCGGCTGACGGGGGAGACGACCTCGCCGTTCGCCACGCCGCTCTCCTCCAACGGCAACGCGCGCCCGGTCAACGGCCCGGCGGGACAGAACGTCGCGGCCCCGGCGGCGGACCCGAAGCCGCCCCACGCGGAGGCGCTGCCCGACAAGGCGGAGGACCTGCCCAAGCTCTTCCCGGAGCTGAAGGACAAGAAGAAGGAGGACCTGCAGAAGGCCTATGACTCGCTCAACAAGCTGGGCACCGGCTCCTTCTCGGAGAAGGCCACCGCCCTGGGCGAGCTGGCGTCGCAGTTCCCAGAGACGGTTCCCAACGCGCTGGACCGCCTGGGCCTCAAGGACGACAAGCTGGCGAAGCTGGCCACCAACTCCGACGCGCTCACCTCGCTGGGCAAGCTGACGGACCCCAAGGCGAGCAACGTCGACAAGGCGCAGGCCGCCCTCACCCTGGCGAAGGCCACCGGCGACGCCTTCGCGCCGGAGGACCTGAAGGGCGTGCTGGACACCGCGCTCAAGGGCCTGCCCGCCGCGGAGAAGCTGGTGGGCGCCATCGGCAAGTGGACCGACCCCAACGCCTCCGCCACGGACAAGGCCACCGCCACGCTGGAGCTGGGCAAGGCGCTCAAGGACTTCGCGGGGGACAAGTTCCCGGCGCTCTCCAATGACCTGCGCAAGCTGGACGGGTCGCTGCGCGCCGCGGGCTCCGCCATCACCCTGGCGGACCCCAACGCCTCCACGCAGGACAAGGCGCTGGCCGCCGCGCAACTGCTGGCGGAGGTGCCCGACCTCAAGAAGGACCTCAAGGCCTTCACGGACGTCCTCAAGAACGCGGGCGTGAAGAACGCGGCGGACGTGGCCCAGCAGGGCACGCAGCTGGCCAACGTGAAGGTGAAGGGGCTGGATCCGCAGCTGGCCTCCAAGCTCACGCCGGATCAGCTGAAGAAGCTGGACGCCGCCGCCACCAAGCTGGGCGGTCCGGAGTCGCTGGAGGGCGCGCTCAAGGGCATCACCGACCCCAAGGCTCTGGACAACCTGGTGGGCCAGCTGGGCAAGGCGGACGCCGCGGCCGGCAAGCGGCTGGTGAGCGCGCTGGGCGGCATGGAGCACAAGGCCCTCAACGAGGTCCTGTCGGATCCGAAGACGACGGAGCAGTTCGCGAAGCTCGCGGGCAAGCTGGACGACGAAGCGGGCAAGGTGCTGTCCAAGCTCGTCACGGACATGGACCCGGCCGCGGTCAAGGCGCTGCTCAAGTTCACCGACGGCGTCGGCGCGGACGCGCTCAACACCACCGTGAAGGGCCTGGGGCCGCTCCTGGACAAGGCGGGCAGCAAGCTCGTGGGCCAGGGCCTCAAGGTGATGGAGAAGGTGCTGGGCAAGATCGGCGTGGAGATCACCGCCGACGTGGCCGGCAAGGTCTTCAAGAACCTGGCGAAGGTCGTCCCGGTGGCGGGCGCGCTGCCCAACGCCATCGACGCGGTGAAGTACGAGAAGGAGTCGCTGGAGCTGCACGGCAAGAACAACGACCTGGGCTACTTCGCGCACACCGCCGCGGTGCTGAACACCGCGGACGGGGCCCTGGGCATCGCCCTGGACCTCACCGGCGTGGGCGTGGCCGCGGACGTGGGCGCCAGCGTGGTGCTGGGCGCCGCCGAGCTGGCGATGGACATCGGCTTCAGCCAGGAGAAGGCCAAGTACGAGGCCGACCCCGAGGGCTACAAGGCCCCGGGCTGGATGAAGGCCGTGAACCTGGCCGGCGCCGCCGCGCAGGGCCCCGCGGGCCTGGCGCACCTGGCCGGGTACTACGGGGCGGAGGGCACCGCGCAGCTCATCCAGTGGGGCGTGGAGACCGCCGCCAAGGGCGCGGTGAAGGCCGCCGAGTTCGTCGGCGTGTCGCAGGCGGAGCTGGCCGGCGAGGGCCTCAAGGGGGCCGCGAAGGTCATCCACAAGCTGGCGGACGTGGTGCGCAACCCGTCCAAGTACGGCGAGGCCGCGGCGAAGGCGGCGACGGAGGCCTTCAACACCGCCATCGAGAAGGGCGGCGAGTTGGCGAAGGAGGCCAAGCAGGTCCTCGACGGCGTCATCGACGGCGCGAAGAAGCTGGGCAAGGAAGGCCTGGAGACGCTCAAGTACATCGCCCAGAACCCGGGCGAGGCCGCGAAGAAGGCGCTCGACGGCATCAAGTCCGTCGTGAACTCCGGCGTGGACCTGGCCACGGACGCGGGCAAGGCGCTCTACAAGCAGGCCGTCTCCACGCTCAACGACCTGAAGGCCGGCTACGACAAGCTCACCGGCGCCGCGAAGGAGAAGGCGAAGGAGCTCATCGACGGGGCGACGACGCTCGTCTCCAACACGGTGAACAAGGCCAAGGAGCTGGGCGAGAAGGGCCTGGAGCTGCTGGCCTGGACGGCGAACAACCCCGGCGAGGCCGCGGCCAAGGCGAAGGAGGCCATTGGCGACGCCCTGGCCAAGGGCGGCGAGCTGGCGAAGAAGGCCTGGGAGTCCGTGAAGGACCTGGGCGCCAAGGGCGCGGAGCTGGCGGAGGGCCTGGTGAAGGGCCTGGCCAACGCGGGCGAGCAGGCCGTGGAGACGCTCAAGTACATCGCCAACAACCCCGGCGAGGCGCTCACCAAGGCCGGCGAGTGGGTGGGCAGCACGCTGTCGGACATGGCCCGCAAGGGCGGCGAGCTGGCCACCAAGGCGGCCGGCGCCATCAAGGACTTCGTCGACAACCGCGTGACGTGGGCCAAGGACTTCGCCAGGGACCTGCTCAAGGACGGCGTGGAGTCCTTCAAGAACGTCGCCAAGGCCTGGAAGGACAACCTCACGGAGGGCGGCAAGGAGCTGCTCGTCGCCGTGGCGGACCTGGGCGACGCGGGCGTGGACGCGCTCAAGGACCTGGCCGGCGCGGGCGGCCAGCTGGCGGAGGCCGCCGTCGGCCACCTGGGCGACCTGGCGAAGGACGGCATCGAGGCCGCTGGCGACGCGCTCGGGGCGCTGGCGGACCTGCCCGGCGAGATTGGTGACCTCGCCGGCGACGCGTTCGACGGGGTGAAGGACGTCCTCTCCAAGTTGAACCCCCTCAACCTGCTGTAGCCTTCGTCACAGGCCTGTAGCACCGCACGGGGTCTGTTCCTTCACGGGAACAGGCCCCGTTCGCGTTCGTGGCGTGTGGCTGGATTTTTCCAGTTGTCTGTCACCTGTCCGTGACAAACAAGACAAGTTTGAGCGGAAAATTACGTACATATTAAACGGCGAGATCGTTATTTCCGGATCTCACGCAACTCACGGGGAGGGGTCTGGATAATCGGGGCAGGAATCACAGCCGCCACCGAGGAATCCCCGCATGAGCCTCAACGCGACCACGTCCACGCGCACGAACTCTGTCTTCTCGAATCGTTCCCAGGCGCTGACGACGAGCGCGGTTCGCAACAGCGCGAACCCCAACGCCATCCTGTCGCAGTACAAGCCCACGGGCGCCTCGGCGCGCACGGCGGCGCAGGACGGGCTGCAGCCCGGCGTGGCCGCGTCGACGAAGATGGCGCAGACGGACCTGGCCCGGCTGCAGAAGTTCAAGGGCAACATCGAGGCGGCGGCGGCGAAGCACGGCCTGCCCCCGGCGCTGCTGGCGGCCATCGCGAGCCGCGAGTCCCGCGCGGGCGCGGCGCTGGACCGCACGGGCCACGGCGACGGCGGCAACGGCTTCGGCGTGATGCAGGTGGATCACCGCTTCCACACGACCAAGGGCGGCCCCACCAGCGCCGAGCACATCGACCAGGCGGCGGGCATCCTCAAGGGCTACGTCAACGACATGAAGAAGGCGCACCCGGACTGGTCCGAGGCGCAGCAGCTTCGTGGCGCGGTGGCGGCGTACAACTCCGGCCCCGGCAACGTCCGCACCCAGGCGGGCATGGACGTGGGGACCACGGGCAATGACTACTCCAACGACGTGTGGGCGCGCGCGCAGGCGCTGGCGCCGCACTTCGGCGGTGCCGCGACGAACACCGCCACCAACACCCAGAACACCACGCGCCCGTCGCAGACCGCCGACACCTTCGAGCCCGCCGCGAGCACCCAGAAGCCGGGGACGAAGTGGAGCGCCGCGCCCTCGATGGACCAGGTGAAGGTGCGTGGCCACAACCTGCGCGAGGGCATGCAGGGCCCGGCGGTGAAGCAACTCCAGGAGATGCTGGGCGTGCCGGCGGACGGCAAGTTCGGCCCCGTCACCAAGAAGGCCGTGGAAGACTTCCAGCGGGCGAACGGCGTGAGGGCGGGCAGCAACGCGGGCCAGGTCGGCCCCGACACGCTCAAGGCGCTGGAGGCCAAGCGCTCCGGTGGCACGAACTCCACTGGCGGCACGAACACCACTGGCGGGACGAACAACACCCAGGGCACGAACAACAACGGCGCCGTGCTGGGCAACGGCGTCCGCATCAACACCAACGACCCCACGCTGAAGAAGCTGGCCACCTCGCGCCTGAACAACGGCGAGACGGGCTACTGCGTGCGCACCACGCTGGACAACATGAGCCGGCTGGGCATCCCGAACACGCCGGCGGCGACGGGCAACGACCCGAACAACCCCCGCGGCGGCATGGCGCAGATGCTGCGCAAGGGCTGGGAGTCCATCCCGTTCCCGGGCTCCAAGCAGCAGACCATCAAGAGCCCCTACGGCAACGCGACCGCGAACGTCGTGACCGCGGACCAGTACCGCAAGCTCGTCGCGGACGGAAAGGTGCCGGACGGCGCCATCATCTTCCAGACGCGCCACGGCTGGGACTACAGCGGCGGCTCCAAGGGCAACGACATGGGCATCGTGCGCAACGGCGGCAAGACGACCCACAACTACAAGGACATGAACTCCATCATCTACTCGGACTGCAAGCAGGTCGTCATCCTGGTGCCCAAGGGCGCCATCCAGCGCGACTGATGCGCGGATGAGCTGAGCCGTCCGAAGCCCGGCCCGCGGAAGCACGCGGACCGGGCTTTGTCATGCCCTGTCGCCGGTGAGCAGCTCCGCGCCCAGCTTCTTCGCCGCGTCCAGGAACTCGTCACCCAGCTTCGTGCCGCGCACGGCGCGCGCCAGCGACAGCGCCCCGTACATGAGCGCGATGGCGGACAGCGCCTTCTCCCGGCGCCGCGCCCCGGAAGGCAGCAGCTCCGCGTACGACTGGACGAACTCCTGGAGCTCCGCCTCCAGCGCGCCCCGGTAGGGCTCTCCCGTGCGCGACACCTCCGCGGTGATGCTGGGCAAAGGACACGTGGGCGTGACGGCGTCGCGGTGCTGGCGCGACAGGTAGCGCTGCAGGACCTTCAGCGCGGGCGCGTCCGGCGCGTCCTCCTTCGCCTTGCGCAGGAGCGCGTTCCACACCGTGCGGGCGGTGCCCCGGATGGTCTCCGTGAACAGGTGCTCCTTCGAGTCGAAGTGCCCGTAGAAGCCGCCCACCGTGAGCCCGGCGCCCTTCATCACGTCCATGATGGAGCTCGCCTGGATGCCGCGCTCCAGGAGCAACGTGGCGGCGGACGCGAGGATGGCGTCGTGCGACTTCTGCTTCTGCTCCGTCTTCTGGGTCATGATGGATGATGGTAGTAATATTGCAGCCATCATCCGTCAAGGCGACCCGCCCGGGGCCTACTTCTTCTTCTTGCGCGAGCCGTCCTCGTAGAAGGCCTCGTCCTCCACCAGCCCGCCGTCGGGCTCCCAGCGCTTGCGCTCAGTGACGCGGTCCTTCACCCACTGCGAGTCCTCGATGAGGGTGCCGTTCTCCGCCCACACCTGGCGGCGGCCTTCGGCCTTGCCCTTCACGTAGTGCTCGCGGCTCGCGGGTCCGCCGTCCGGGAGGAAGGTCTCCGTGACGCCATCGGGGTCGAAGCCGTTGTGCCACTCGCCCTTGATCAGGTTGCGCCGCTCGCGCAGGGAGCCGTCGTCCTCGAAGAAGGACTCCACCGCGCGCTCGCCGGTCACCACGAGTTCATGCTTGCGCTCGCCGTTCTGGAAGTACTCCACGCGCTTCACCTGCTGCCGGCCCTTCCAGGTGACGACCTGCTTCTTGCCGCCGTCGTTGAAGAACTCCGTCTCGTCGCCCTCCCGCTCGCCCTGGACCCAGGTCGTGGAGCTGAGGGCCTTCCCGGCGGCGTAGCGCGTGCTCACGCCGTTGAGCACGCCCGCGGAGTACGCATTCGTCGCGGTGCGCTGCCCGTCCTTGTCGAAGAGCTCCGTCACGCCTTCGCGCCGGCCGTCCTTCATCGGGATGACGGCGCGCTTCTGCCCGTTCGGGTGGAAGAACACGAGCGGCGAGGGCCCCTTCCAGACACAGTCCTTCAGGCCCGCCTCCCACGACGACTGCAGGCCGCAGCCCGCCTTGGTGAGCCGCCCTGTCTCGTCGTAGTCCGCGAAGGTGCTCTTCGCGTCCTCGGGCTGCCGGTCCACGCGCCGGGACACCTTGCCGTTGGGGTGGTAGCGCAGCTCCTCGCCCCGCTGATTGTCATCCACGTACTGCGCGGTCTCCACCAGCCGGCCGTCCTCGTAGCGCTTGAAGCCGCCGTGGCGCTTGCCGGCCTTGTACTCCTGCTCCACGGCGCGGCCGTCGGACCAGCGGCGCACCTCCCAGCCGTCTTGCTTGCCGTTCTTGAACGCGACGGTGTGCGTCTCCTTCTTCGTGTCCTCGTCCACGCAGCGCACGGTGCCGGTGAGGTTCGCGGTGGAGTTGCCGTTGTCCAGGTTGATGGGCTTGCCCTGGAACGAGCAGCGCTCGATGGCCCACGCGGGCGCGGAGATGAGGGGCACGGACAGCACGAGGAGACGCATCACGGATGGCGCGCGCATGGAGGACTCACGGAAGGAAGAAACGGCTTCCGGGCCCACACCCGCCACGAAGCGTGGCGAGGGGGCCCGGAGGGAGGCTGCGAGTGACAGAAGGCTATTCGAAGGTCCAGGCGAGCCGGCCCGTCCCCGGGCCGATGCGGGTGTTGCCGGCCGCGATGTCGCTGCCGCGCACCCAGCCCGTCCTGCCGTCCATCGGGTCGGTGACCAGGTACTCGCGGTTGGCGCCCTGGCCGCGCGCGTCGGACATCACCATCGCGTGGCCGCCGCCGCCGTTCCAGAGGACGGCGAAGGGCACGTCCACGCCGTCGCGCAGCAGCCGGTCCGCGCGGTCCAGCGCGCCCTGGCGGGCCTGGGGCGTGTCGGCGATGGTCTGGGTCGCGTAGGTGCGGTTGCTGTTGGGCGAGACGCCCCGGTTGAACATGTCCCGCATGGCGTCCGGGGAGACGCCCAGGCTGTCGCCCGTGCCGCCCTGGCGGGGCCGCGCGACGCCGCCGTTGTTCTCCAGCACGCGCCGCTGCTCGCGGCCGATGTTCGTGTTCGCGTCCAGGCTGTGGATGGGCTCGCGGTGGAGCCGGCGCGCGTAGATGGGGTCCGCGTCCGCGTGGGTCACCTGCGCCGCCGTGGGCGCGCACGAGTCGTCGAAGCGCTGCTGGAGCGCGCGCGAGCCCGCGTTCACGTCGATGGCGGTGGACTGGGTGATGAGCGTGTCGCGCGGCGTGCCCGCGATGTCCCGCGCGAAGCGCGTCACGTCGTCCATCTCCGAGGTCGTGTCCCCGAAGAAGTTGCGCACGCGGTCCATCGCGCCGGGCGCCGTCATCTCCTGGCTCCGCGCCCCCACGG
Organism: Corallococcus exercitus; assembly: GCF_003611585.1. GTDB lineage: Bacteria > Myxococcota > Myxococcia > Myxococcales > Myxococcaceae > Corallococcus > Corallococcus exercitus. The sequence goes on from NZ_RAVW01000201.1 coordinate 10,592, forward strand.
CCTTGAGGATGAGCGAGCGCTCCGTCTGCGCGTCCGCGTTGGGCACCGGCTGGCCGTCGCGCGTGCCCGCGTTGCGCAGGGCGCCCTGGAGCGCGCTGAAGTCCTCGCCCGTCATGCCCACCATGGCGCTCGCCGCGGCGCGCGCCTGGGCCGGACCCAGGATGCCTTCCTGGCCGGCGGCGCCGGTGCCTCGCGGCTCCGCCACGCCGCGCGTCAGCGTCTCCACCGTGTCCATGCTCAGCCGGGCCGGACGCGCGGCCTGCATCGCGGACAGGTCCAGGTACGTGCGCGTGGCGCGGTCCGCGTTGGGCGTGTTGAGGACGTGCTGGTTGAGGAACTGCGTGGCGCGCTCGCGCTCGGGCGCCGGCATCGCGGAGAGGCGGGCCTGGAGGGCGGTGTTCGTCTCCGGCTGCAGCGGCTCCGCGCGCGTGTTGGCGGCGGGCGCGGCCGGCTGCGTGGCGGGGGGCGGTGCCGCGCGCTGGGTGCGGCCGCGGCGTCCAATCTCACCGGCATCCGCCTGGAAGGTGTCGTTGGTCGCGTAGCCCAGCGAAGGAGAAATGGGCGCGCGCGGCGCGACGGGCTGCGCATCGGGCAGGCGCGTCTGCGGAACACCAGCGGCTGGAATGCGGACGGACACGGACTTCCCCCTCTGCACAAAACTGGAACCCCCGGATTGTCTCACGGGGGTTCACGGAAGTTGCGTCCGCGCCGGAAAAAACCTCCCTGCCTGTGTGTGCTGGGGACCTACCCGGCGTGAAGGCCGGGGAGGATCAGCGCGCGGCGACGGGCTGTGTCTCCGGCTTGGGCTCCACGGTGGCCCTGGCGGCGGCGATGGCGGCCTGGATGTCCAGCTTGCCGCCGGTGATGACCTTGCCCTTGAGGTCCGGGTCCTGCTCCACCGTCTTGAGGATGAGGTCGCGCACCTGCACGGCGGTCAGGTCCGGGTTCTCCGCGAACATGCGCGCGGCGGTGGCGGCCACGGTGGGGGTGGCCATGGAGGTGCCGCTCATCTCCTCCCAGTCGTTGCCGGGGACGGTGCTGAGCACGTCCTCGCCCACGGCGGCCAGGTCCACCACCTTGTCGCCGTGCGACGAGAAGCGGGCCAGCTTGTCGTTGTTGCGGTCCATGGACGCCACGGTGAGGACGTTGGGCAGGTCCACGTTGGCGGGCATGTCCGGCACGTTGTTCATGTTGCTGCCGTTGCCGTTGGCCGTGGCCGCGACCAGCAGGATGTCCGCGTCCGCCAGCTTCTGGATGGCGGCCTCCCAGCGCTTCTGGGACGCGGCGTCGCGGTAGGAGTCGCCGAAGCTCGCGTTGGCGGCGCGGATGTTCACGCCGTGCTCGGTCTTCATCTTCACCAGGTAGTCCACCGAGCGCTCGAAGTTGGTGAGCAGGTCCGCGCCGTCGTACAGGCCGCCCACGCTCAGCACCTTCGCCTTGCCCGCGGCGATGCCGGTGTTGCCCTCGCCGTTGTCCTCGGCGGCGATGATGCCCGCCACGTGCGTGCCGTGGTCCGTGCCCTCGCCCTTGAACACGTCGCCCTTGCCGGTGCCCACGTTGAAGCCGTGGATGTCGTCCGCGATGCCGTTGTTGTCGTTGTCGATGCCGTCCCCGTCGACCTCGCCGGGGTTCGTCCACATCGCGTCGTCCAGGTCGGTGTGCTTGAAGTCCACGCCGCCGTCGATGACCGCGATGATCGGCTCACCCGTGAGCTTGGGCTTCGGCTGCGACGGGTCCACCTGCTTCGCGTCGACGACCTTGTTCGAGCCCGGCTTCACCGCGACGTTGGAGGACCCGAAGGTGAAGGCCGACGCCGGCACGCTGGCGCCCGGGGGCGTGGGGCGGCCCGTCGGGCGGTCCACGAAGTTGGAGGGCCGCGCACCCTGGGGCTCGAAGCCGTCACGCACCGTCAGGGGCTTCGCCTTGGGCCCCTGGGCGCGAGAGGTCTCCGTGCGGGCGGTGGGGGCGATGGAGGCGGGCGACTTGCGGTTGATTTCCATGGGGTTACTCCGTGGGGGGATGCGGAGCGGCCTACCGACTCCCACATTGTCGCATCGCGCTATTTTAAGTTTCGCCTCAACGGTTTTTCGGGAGGACGCATGAGCCAGGAGCAGTGGACCGCGGTCGACCGCTACATCACCGACCACATGGTGGCGCAGGACGCCGCGCTGGAAGCGGCATTGGAGGCGAGCGCCAGGGCGGGGCTGCCTGCCATCAACGTGGCGCCGAACCAGGGCAAGTTGCTGATGCTGCTCGCCCAGCTGCACGGCGCGAAGCGCATCCTGGAGGTGGGCACGCTGGGGGGCTACAGCACGCTGTGGCTCGCGCGGGCGCTGCCGCCGGGAGGCCGCATCGTCACGCTGGAGGCGGTGCCGAAGCACGCGGAGGTGGCGCGGGAGAACATCGCCCGCGCGGGCCTGTCCGGCGCGGTGGAGGTGCGGTTGGGCAACGCGGTGGACACGCTCGCCCAGCTGGAGAAGGAGGGACAGGCGCCGTTCGACCTGACCTTCATCGACGCGGACAAGGTGCGCACGGCGGAGTACTTCGCGTGGGCGCTGAAGCTGTCGCGCAAGGGCAGCGTCATCATCACGGACAACGTCGTGCGCAAGGGCGGCATCGTGGAGGCGGACAGCACGGACGTGAACGTCCAGGGCATGCGCCGCTTCTATGAGGCCGTGGCCGCCGAGCCCCGCGTGAGCGCCACCGCCGTGCAGACGGTGGGCAGCAAGGGGTACGACGGCTTCTCCCTCGCGCTCGTCACGGGCGACCCGAGGTAGCACCCAACGCGGGCGCCTCGCAGAGCGCCTTCACCGTGCGCCGCAGCCAGACGTGCGCGGGGTCGCGGTCGAAGCGGGGGTGCCACGCCTGCGCGACGGCGATGCGTGGCAGGGGCAGCGGCACCGGGCGCTCCTTCACGGGCATCAACCGGGCCACCGCGCGCGCGAACCCGCCGTTCACCACCGTGACGGCGTCCGTCTCCGCGACGAATGCCGCCGCGGCGAGCATGTTGGGCACCACCGCCGTCACCCGGCGCGTGTGGCCATGTTTCTCCAGCACGTCATCCAGCGGGGTGCGCAGCTTCCCCCGCCGCGACACGCCGACATGTTCGGCGCGGGCGAAGCGCTCCAGCGTCAGCCGTCCCCGGGCGAGCGGCGACGCCCGACCCACGAGGCACATGAAGGTCTCCTCGCCCAGCTTCTGCACGCGGATCTCCGGCCCCAGCGCGCCCTGCACGCCGATGTCCAGGTCCACCTCGCCGTCGCGCAGGGACTCCACGTCCTCCATCCCCTCCGGCACGAAGCGCAGCGTCACGCCGGGGGCCTCGGCGCGCGCCCGCTGGTGGAGCGCGGTGCCCAGCAGCGGGATGACGCCGTCGTTCACCCGCAGCGTCAGGGTGCGCGTCAGTTCCTCCGGCGCGGTGGGTGTTCCCGGCGCGAGCAGCGCGGTGGCATCCCGCACCACGGCGCGCACCTGCTCCTGGAGCGCCAGGGCCCGGGGCGTGGGGACAAGCCCGCGTCCCGCGCGCACCAGCACCGGGTCTCCCATGGCGGTGCGGATGCGGGTGAGCGTGCGGCTCATGGCCGGCGCGCTCAGGCCCAGCCGGTCCGCGGCGCGCGCCACGCTGCCCTCGCGCAGGAGGGCATCGAGCGCCACGAGCAGGTTCAAGTCCAGGTCCGCCATCCGGGCCATCCTAGCCCCGGGCCGTCAGGCGACACGCACGGCGAAGAGGCAGTCGTCGTCCTCCCAGGGCAGGGGGATGGTGACGTAGCCGTGCTCCGGCCGCGCCAGGTGCGCCGCGAACTCCGGGCTCATCTTCACGTTGTCCGCGACCAGGATGGCCCCGGGCGCGAGCTTCGGCTCCAGGAGCCGCAGGAGCGGCAGGTAGAGCGGCTTCGCGCCGTCGAGGAGCACCAGGTCGATGCCGTCCGGTACGTCCGTGCGCAGCGTCTCCAGCGCGTCGCCCACGCGGAACTCCACCAGGTCCACCAGCCCCGCCTGGGTGAGGTGCTCCTTCGCGCGGCGCACCTTGGAGGCCTCGTACTCCGTGGTGATGAGCCGGCCGCCGCCGCCGTCGCGCAGCGCCGCCGCCAGGTGCACCGTGGAGATGCCGAAGGACGTGCCGAACTCCACCACCGTGCGGGCGCGGCGTGCGCGGGCGAGCGCGTAGAGCAGCTGCCCCAGCTTCTCCGACACGGGCAGGTAGGCCTCCGCGACACTCGCGTAGAAGGCGCGTGGGTCGCCGTTCAGCCGGGCCCTGCGCTCATCAGCGGAGAGGGCGCTGAAGGGCGCGAGCACGGCGGCGTCCGTCTTGCGCGCGTCGGCGAAGAGGTGGGTGAGCAGCGAGGCGACAGGGGGCGAATGCAGGGTCGTGGTCATGTCCCCACCGTGCGCCCGCGCTGGCTCATGCACCAGTGCACCGGACGCACGGCCTTCGTGCGCCCGGTGCAGGTTGGACTTCGACTACCAGACCTTCACGCGCTGCTCCGGCGTGAGGTAGAGGCCCTGGCCGGGCTTCACGTCGAACGCCGGGTACCACGCATCCAGGTTGCGCACCGTGGCGGCGCGGAACATGCCCGGCGAGTGCCCATCCGTGACGAGCAGCCGGCGCAGCATCGGCTCCCGGAACTTGTTGCGCCACGCCTGGGCGAAGCCCATGAAGAAGCGCTGCTCGCCCGTGAAGCCGTCCAGCGTGGGCGCGGGCTTGCCGCCCAGGGACATCACGTAGGCGTCATGCGCGATGGAGATGCCCGCCACGTCGGCGATGTTCTCGCCCAGCGTCAGCTCGCCGTTCACGTTCATGTCGGGCAGGGGCTTGTACGCGCTGAACTGCGCGGCCAGCGCCTGGCCCGCGGCCTTGAACTGCTCCAGGTCCTTGGGCGTCCACCAGTTGGCCAGCTTGCCCTGCGCGTCGAACTGCGCGCCCACGTCGTCGAAGCTGTGGACGATTTCATGGCCGATGACGGAGCCGATGCTGCCGTAGTTCACGGCCGGATCCGCGTTCGGGTCGAAGAAGGGCGGCTGGAGGATGGCGGCCGGGAAGATGATGGAGTTCTGCTGCGGCGAGTTGAGCGCGTTGACCTCCTGGGGCGTCATGAACCACTCCATGCGGTCCACGGGCTTGCCCAGCTTGGCCAGGTTGCGCTGGTGCTCGAAGAGCTCCGCGCGCTCCGTGTTGCCGAAGGCGTCTCCCTTGACGATCTCCAGGCCGGAGTAGTCACGCCAGGTGTCCGGGTGGCCGATGCCCACCTGCACCGTGCCCAGCTTCTCCTTGGCGCGGGCCTTGGTCTCCGGCGACATCCACGCGAGCGCGTCGATGTGGCGGCCCAGCGCGGCCAGGATGTTGCGCACCATCACGTCCGCTTCGGCCTTGGCGGCCGGCGGGAAGTGCTTCTCCACGTAGCGCTTGCCCACGGCCTCGCCCATGGCGCCGTTGGTGAAGTCCACGCCGCGCTTCCAGCGCGGGCGCAGCTGCTGCGCGCCGGACATGGTGCGGCCGTTGAAGTCGAAGCCCGCGTCCACGAAGGGCTTGGACAGGACCGCGGCGTTGCGCAGGATGGTGTGGAAGGCCAGGTAGTCCTTCCACGTCTGGAGGGGCTCGCTGCCCACGAGCTTCGCGATGCCGGTGATGGCGCTGGGCTGCCAGACGATGAAGTCCTTCTGGGGCGTGAGGCCGGCGCTCGCGAAGTACGCGGCCCAGTCCATCCCGGGCGCCTTCTTCGCGAAGTCCGTCTGCTTCCAGGGGTTGTTCACCTTGGCCACGTCCTGCGTGTCCTGGGCCGCCCAGTGGACCTGGGCGATCTTCTTCTCCAGGCCGAAGATGGCGCGGGCCTTGGCTTCCGCGTCGGCGATGCCGGCGTTCTTCAGCTGGGTGGCGATGTGCTGCTGATACTTCTCACGCACCTCTTTGAAGCGCGGCGTGTCCTTCAGGTAGAAGTCGCGGTCCGGCAGGCCCAGGCCGCCCTGGAGGAGGTAGGCGGCGTAGCGGCTGGGGTCGTTCAGGTCCTCCGCCACCCACAGGCCCAGCAGGCGCTCCGTGGTGGATTGCCCGGTGTTGAGCGGATCCACGTCACTGCGCAGCGTGGTGCCCAGCAGCGCGGCCAGGTCCTTGCGGTTGGCGACCGCGGAGATGCGGTCCAGCTCCGGCTTGAGCGGCGTGGCGCCGCGGGCCTCGATGGCGGCCTCGTCCATGAAGCTGGCGTAGTAGTCCCCCAGCTTGCGCTCCTCGCTGCCGGCGGGGGCGTCCGACTTCGCGGCGGCCTCCAGCAATTCGCGCGTCTGCTGCGAGGCGTCGTCGGACAGCCGCGAGAACATGCCGTAGGAGGAGCGGTCCGGAGGGATCTCCGTGGTGTCCACCCACTTGCCGTTGACGTAGCGGTAGAAGTCGTCGCCCGGGGCCACGGACTTGTCCATGCCCTGCGTGTCGACGCCGAAGCTCCCGAACTGCGGCTTGGGAG